>CALBYC010000106.1 GCA_937890135.1 uncultured Parabacteroides sp. | reverse complement strand
CGGAACACGTGTGGCAACTATTGGGACAAGGACGAGATGGGGACTGGCGTGGGTCTTTACGGGCATGATCAACAAGATGCCGACTTTTTCTTCAAAGACCTGAAGTTTGATTTCATCAAGGTGGACTTCTGCGGCGGGGATGCCCCTCAAAACTCAGAACGCCTCGACCTCGACGAGCGGGAACGCTATACCGCAATCCGCCGTGCTGTTGACAATACGGGAAGGAAGGACGTACGAATTAACGTGTGCCGCTGGAACTTCCCTGGCACTTGGGTGCATAATGTTGGTTCTTCCTGGCGCATGGATGCCGACATATCTCCTGATTGGAACGCAGTGAAGCGCATCATCTCTAAAAACCGCTATCTCTCAGCTTATGCCACGGAGGGACATTACAATGACATGGACATGCTGGAAATCGGACGCGGACTTTCGGATGCCGAGGAGCGTACCCATTTTGGCATGTGGTGTATCCAGAGTTCTCCGCTGCTCATAGGATGTGACATGACTACCATACCCGCCAAGTCTTTGGCCCTGCTTAAGAATAAGGAGCTTATTGCCATTAACCAAGACCCGCTTGCCTTGCAGGCTTATGTGGTGAAGGAAGAGAATGGAGTGTATCTTTACGTTAAAGATATATTGACGCTTAATGGCACCACACGTGCCGTGGCCATTTACAATCCTACGGACAACGAGCAAAATTTCACACTCAATTTTAGGGACGTGGATTTGGAGGGGGACGTGAAAGTGCGTGACCTTTTCGTGCAAAAGGATTTGCCCGAAGTAACTACGGGAGAAATGATTGTCAACGTGCCGCGTCATGACGTGCGCATCTTTGCCCTAAATGCCGAAAAACGCAAGCAGCGCACTATCTATGAGGCAGAAACAGCATGGCTGGAACGTTTCCAGTGTATAGGCATGAACAATAGTCTTGGCTACGCAAAATATGCCGACGCTTCTTTTTGTTCGGGTGGTGCGAAAGTGGAATGGCTTGGCAATCACAAGGACAACTATATGGAATGGCGCAATGTTTTTTGTCAAGAGGAGGGAACATATGCCATGAAGCTGAGTTACCTGACCGATGATGACCGCAGCGTTTTCTGTAGCGTCAACGGTGGAGAGGAATTTGAAATCAAGACGCCGGGCGACAACAAGCAGGATGTAAAAAACGTCACCAGCCGGATTCACTTAAAGAAGGGCATGAATACCATACGCCTTGGAAATGCGGAGGCTTGGTGTCCGGACATAGACAAAATCACAGTTGTCAAGTAATTCTGCGGACGGGCCAGTCTTGCCGCCATGTTTTCTCAAAAAGCCTGCGACCTTTTCTTGGAAAAGTCGCAGGCTTTTTGATTTTTGTTCTCAGCCGGTGGCGGTAGGTCAAAGGGTGGATAATTAAGGGAAATGGTCAAATAGACTATTGGAAATAAAGGCTAATTTGCAGTTCTGTATTCAGTAGGTGTACACCCTGCCATTTTCTTGAACCAACGGCTGAAGTGCTGCGGATAGGGAAATCCCAATTCGTAGGATACTTCACTGATGGGCTTCGAGGTATCGCTCACCCGTTCTTTCGCCACGTCGAGCATCTTCTGCTTCAATGCGGACATTCCGCTTTCCTTACGGCATAAGTCACTGAAATAATTGGCAGACAGACATAGCTTATCTGCACAATATTGAACGGTGGGCATACCTTTCTCAGCAGGCGCATTGGATGAGAAATAATCGTTTAAAAGACTTTCAAAGTGTGTGAGAATATCTTTATTGGCATTTTCACGGGTGATAAACTGGCGGTCATAAAAACGGATGCAGTAATCAAGCAACAATTTGATATTGTCTATGATCAACGATTTGCTATGTCTATCAATCGGATATTGGAGTTCCGTGCGGACTTTCTCCAAGCATTCGATAACCGTCCGGCGTTCCTGAATAGATAAGTGCAAGGCTTCATTGGCATTGTATGAAAAATATGTATAATCTTTTATAACGCTTGCCAAAGGAGTTCCCCGTAATAGTTCAGGGTGGAATGCTAGCATCCACCCTTCAGGCTGGTGCAGCATTCCGTCGTCTTCCGAACCCATTACCTGACCGGGAGCAAGAAACAACATGGCTCCCTGCTGATAATCATAAGTGCTTTGACCGTATTTCAGGTTTCCGCAATCCGTATCTTTCAGCAAAATCGCATACACGTTGTATAGTTTCTTACAAAATCGTAACGGCTTTGCACGTTTTCCTTCTATAACACTGATTAATGGATGGAAGGTTTCCATTCCGAAATAGTCATTGTACTGCTGGACTGTATCTATTTTCATTATTCCATTCATGGCTTCATTCTATTTGTATTGCAATGTTACTAATTTATCGGCAAAAGTAGTGTATAAATGTAAGTCGAAACGTATCAGAATCGTAGACGATATTACCATTTTCACAGATACCATATTCTGAACGATAAAATTGGTCTTTTAATCCGTGGTATTGATACCAGACAGATAGATTCAACACCGTATTTTTGCATATATAAAATTGACAATTAAATAGATATGAAATGAAAAAGGAACAAGGCCGTGTAAACAACACAGAGATGAGCCGTCGTGGTTTTTTGAAACGGACGGCATTGGCAGGTGCTACAATCTGCATCGCACCGACATGGGAGAAAGTAACAGCAGCGGAAAAAGCCCTTACAGGTAAATCATCAGCATCGGCAGCAAGCATTCCGGCAAGTATGGCAGCTGTGCGCACACAAAGGACATTAGGAATTGGCAAGGCTGCATTTCCCGTATCCGCTATGGGCTTTGGTTGCATGGGGCTTAACCATCACCGCAGCCAGTCGCCCGATGAAAATGCTTGCATCCGGCTGATTCACGAAACGATAGAACGTGGTGTTACGCTTTTCGATACGGCTGAGAGTTATGGCTACCATAAAAATGAGAAATTGGTAGGCGAAGCCCTGAAAGGCTATGCCGACCGGGTATTTGTTTCATCGAAGTTCGGGCATAAGTTCGTGAATGGCG
>CALBYC010000105.1 GCA_937890135.1 uncultured Parabacteroides sp. | reverse complement strand
CTAAAGGTCGTTTCCTTGTATGTCCCCCCTGAACCGATACGATAGGCGGCATAACCTCCGACCGACAACGCAACGGCATAATGCTCGTCGATGTCATATTTGTACTTTACCATGACGGGCAACTGCAAATATTCACGGTGGGAATGCCTCGAGCGATATCTTTCCTTTGGTCTCAAAACGCTCGAGTGTCGATTCCGGGATACCTGTTATTTCAGAGAGACTACGTCTGCTCAAGCCTTTATCAAGCCTGCACTTACGACAGTTTTCTGCCAAAATTGTTGCCAGACGCTCAGGATTCTTGTCGAAAATATCAAAGCTATATCCCATAATATATCATGTCAAAACGAAAGCATATATGTTTATCTCTTAAAATAATATGCCAAAGATATCAATTATTGCTCTTATTTGCAAATGATTTTCTCCATCTCTAAGGAATGTAGCTCAATGGATTTGCGGTTTTACACGATGAGAAGATTTCATGTAATTTTCTATCTCTTCCGGTGAAGCATCCTTCAGCAATACCCGCTTGTGTTCATCCAAAAGGAACATCGTCGGGAAGCCCAAAATGTCATACAACTCCTTGTCATAAATAGTCCCGCCGGCATCATAACCGACAATCCAATGCTTGGGCAGATTTGCCTGCATGGCTTTCCACATCGCCACATTCCCGCCCGGATAAATCGCCAAGAGGGCAAGCCTCTTCTGTTGAATCAACTCGCTCAGCCACCCCGCCGATTCCAATTGCTTGATGACTTGGTGGCATTCATCGCAGTCGGGGTCAAAGAAAAGGAGGAAAGTCAGAGGCGATTCCAACGCATGCAGCTGATGCCGGCTTTCATCCGCCATGGCATAAGTAAAATCCGCAGCCACCGAACCCAATTTGTTCTTGGAAACCGATTTTAATAGCATTTCCGGGCGGATTTTATCATCCTCGCCCACCCTGCGTGAAGCAATCATTCCTTCCAGCACCGGGATGAACCGATTCTCGTCACGCATGGGCGAACCCAAGTCATACAGATACTTTTCAAAAGCATTGTAAAAGAAAAACACGCCGCTCCTGGTTATATCCGCATCCCGCATGACCTGGCGCAACGAGGACTCCACCTCTTCCTCCGGCACGAGCCGGAACAAATCTATGTAATTCACCAATGCTTGTTCTATTTCCTCCGGAGCATTCAGATATTGCAGACTGTCCGAGAAAACGAAATCATCCCAATAATGGGCCACCAGATAGGAGGCGCGCATCGCAGCCCCCTTCAACGTATCCGGAACGGCAGGAAGTGCAAAAGCACGCTTCACGCCCTGCGCCCGGAGAGAAACTGCCATGCAGGAAAACAGCCCCAACAGGAGGAGAAACAACTTGTCCGACCCTTTCATATGTTCCTTTTTAATATGCTTTTAATACGCAAACATACAACATTTTCCATAATAATACGTACATTTGCACGCAAATTAGGAAAGGGTTATATATAATGATTGATCAACCTACCATAGACCGGATATTGGATGCCGCGAACATCATGGATGTGGTCTCCGAGTTCGTCACACTCCGCAAAAGAGGGGTCAACTATGTCGGGTTATGCCCTTTCCATGACGACAAATCGCCCTCGTTCTACGTCTCACCTTCCAAGAACATCTGCAAATGTTTCGCATGCGGCGAAGGCGGAACGGCCGTCCATTTCATCATGAAGCATGAACAGCTGGGGTATTACGACGCTCTCCGCTATTTGGCGAAGAAATACAACATCGACATACAGGAACGGGAACTGACGGACAAGGAGAAACAGATACGAAGCGACCGCGAAAGCATGTTCATCGTGAACGCATGGGCACAAAAGTACTTCACCTCCATGCTGTACGACCACATTGACGGGAAGACCATCGGGATGAGGTACTTCATAGAACGCGGATTCCGGGAAGACACCATACGGAAATTCCAATTAGGATACAGCCTGGACAAAAGAGACGCACTCTACCAGGAAGCCATAAAAAGCGGCTACAAGAAAGAGTTCCTGGAAAAGACGGGCTTAATCATCGCATACGAAGATGGAAGGGTGAACGACCGATTCAGGGGCAGGGTCATATTCCCGGTCCATTCCCTCAGCGGCAAGGTGGTGGCATTCGGCGGACGTGTTCTCAAAAAGGATGAAAAGACAGCCAAATATGTCAACTCTCCGGAAAGCGAAATCTACCACAAGAGCAATGAACTCTACGGCATCTATTTCGCCAAGCAAGCCATCGTGAAAGCGGACTGCTGTTTCCTGGTCGAGGGGTACACGGATGTCATATCCATGCATCAATCGGGGGTAGAAAATGTCGTGGCATCATCGGGGACAGCCTTGACACACGGGCAAATCAGGCTGATCCACCGTTTCACCGACAATATCACGGTCTTGTACGACGGGGATGCCGCCGGCATCAAAGCCGCTATCCGAGGAATAGACCTATTGCTGGCCGAAGGCATGAACGTGAAAGTCGTCCTGCTGCCTGACGGGGAAGATCCGGATTCATTTGCCCGTTCGCACAGTGCCAGCGAGTTTTCCGATTTCATACGGAATAACGAGACGGACTTCGTCCGGTTCAAGACACAACTGTTATTGGAAGATGCGGGGAACGACCCCGTGAAGCGTGCCGCCATAATCGGAGACATCATCCGCACGATTGCCATCGTGCCAAACGATATCACCCGCACGCTCTATATCCGCGAATGCAGTACCATGATGGAAATAGACGAGCAGGTCGTCCTGAACGAGGTCAACAAGCTCAGGCTTTCCAACAACGACAAACCGGCTCCGGCATCCGCACCAACCCAGGAGGATGTCTTGCCCAAAGATTATGTCATTCCACAGGAAATGCAGCCAGTGGAAACTGTCACCATGCCCATTGAGGAGACAAGCGACACCCAAGACTTGCCACCCCTTTTCCCGCCACCTGAAGAGGAAGTGTTTCCAAAGGAAGGGGAAACCGCCCCGCCGCCAGCTCCGCCCATGGAACAGACGGTCCAAATTCGTTGCAAACGTTCGCCTTATGAAGCATACGAAATCGCCTTGCTCAAATACGTGGTACGGTATGGCGAACGGACCTTGTTTGAATACGCAGACGAAGAGAGCAACGCTCCCGCCACCATCCAAGTGGCAGAATACATCAAGAAAGAATTGGACGAAGACAATATCCCAATCTATACTCCTATTCTGAACCAAATGCTGGAAGAAGCCGTAACACACGGCAAGGAAGAAGGTTTCATAGCCCAACGATACTTTTTGGCCCATCCCGACCCTACAATCAGCCGGGTGGCAGCAAACCTTCTGAGTGAGAAATACCAACTTAGCAAGTACCACTCCAAATACCGTGATTTGGAACAAGAGGAGGACAGATTAGACCAAATCGTGGTCCGGGACATCTTCGCTTTGAAAGAAGCCTATGTCTTGAACCGAATCAAACAGAAAGAAGAAGAATTGAAGCATATCTCATCGGATGACATGGACAAAATCTTCGCCGTCATGAAGGAGATAAGCGAATTGAACGACATAAAAAAAATATTATCCAAGGAATTGGGAGAACGAATCATCTTAAAAATGTAATGGTCATGAACTTATTAGAGACACACCATGTCGTAAAGAAATATGCAAACCATCTGGCATTGGACAAGGTCAGCATTGGCGTGCCGAAAGGGGAAATATTCGGCCTATTAGGCCCTAACGGGGCAGGAAAAACGACCTTGATACGCATCATCAACCGAATCACCGCGCCTGACAGCGGGGAGGTCTGGTTCGACGGGCACATATCGCAGCCTGAAGATGTCTATCAAATCGGATATTTGCCGGAAGAAAGAGGGCTTTATAAAAAAATGAAAGTGGGCGAACAAGCCATCTACTTGGCGCAATTGAAGGGACTTAGCTACAAAGAGGCCCGCACCCGTCTATGCCATTGGTTTGAAAAGTTCGACATCATGCCTTGGTGGAACAAGAAATTAGAGGAATTGTCAAAAGGCATGCAGCAAAAAGTGCAGTTCATCATCACGATCATCCATGAACCCCGGCTGCTCATCTTGGACGAGCCGTTCAGCGGATTCGACCCCGTCAATGCGGAAAGGCTGAAACAGGAAATCCTGGAACTGAAAGCGAAAGGGCATACCATCATCTTCTCCACCCACAACATGGCATCCGTTGAGGAAATATGCGACCACATCGCCCTCATCAACCATTCTCATGTCGTTCTGGACGGGGCCGTGCAAGCCATACGGGAGCAGTTCAAGACCCACCGTTACCACGTCACCTTGCAAACAAGCCCCGGCGAACCCCTTGATGAATTGAAATGCGACTTGTACCACGAACTGAGCCGGACGCAAGAAGGAGAAAACCGCTACTCCTTGTGCATAAGGAAACAGGCGGAAGTATCCAATTCCGTCTTTTTGCAGCACTTGGCGCAACATTACGAGATTCTTTCCTTCACGGAGGAAATCCCTTCCATGCACGACATTTTCCTCCAAGTAGTAGGTAGTAATAACTCACCCAAAGAAATATAACAGATATGAGCAAGATAGGATTAATCATCAAAAGAGAATTCATACAAAGAGTCAGCAAGAAATCGTTCCTCTTATTGACGTTCCTCACCCCGTTGCTGATGGCGGCCATGATACTCGTTCCTTTGTGGTTATCCACCATCAAAGGCGATGAAATCAAAAAAATAGCCATCCTGGATTCCACCCACCGGTATGAATCGCAGTTCAAATCGACACCCGAATTTGATTTCATCATAGCGACCGGCAATCTGGACAATTACCGGGAACAACAAGACAAGCACATCGACGCTTTCCTCTCCATCACAGACGATTTGCTCCAGAACCCGAAAGCAGCCGTCCTGTATTCGGAAAAGCAAATCCCCTTGAACATGAAAGGAGAAATCAATTCCCAATTGAGCGCCATGCTGCAGAATGAGAAAATCCAATCTTTCCATATCCCGGACTTGGAGAAGATTATCAAAGAAAGCAAAATATCTTTCGACATAGAGACTGTCAAATGGGACAAGGACGGGAGCGAAAGCAGTTCCTCCGCCGAAGTCGTTTCTGCCATCGGGCTATTGCTCTCCTTCCTCATCTACATATTCATCACCATCTATGGTTCGCTGGTCATGCAGGGAGTAATGGAGGAAAAGACCAACCGCATCGTAGAGATCATGGTGTCGTCCGTGAAGCCTTTTGACTTGATGATGGGGAAAATCATCGGCATCGGCTTTGTCGGACTGACGCAAGTGTTCCTTTGGGGGATTCTCACCTTCTTCATAATCAGTGGCTGTTTCTTCATTTTCGGAGGTGACACATCGCAAGCGGCCGACGTGATGCTCCAATCGCAAACCGAACAAGCCGCCATGCTTACGGGCAACACGGATATGATGAATGTCAAAATCATGAATATCATCCGTTCCATCCCTATCTCGTCCCTCTGCATCAACTTCCTGCTCTATTTCATCGGGGGATACCTGCTCTATTCATCCCTATTCGCGGCCATCGGCAGTGCCGTCAACCAGCAAGAAGACACACAGCAGTTCATGACACCGATGATGATATTCATGGTCTTCGCCCTTTATGCCGGCATGTACAGCATAGAAAACCCGGACGGCCCGTTGGCTTTCTGGTGCTCTTTCATCCCGTTCACCTCCCCTATCGTCATGATGGTCCGTATGCCATACGACATCCCCATTTGGCAAAACCTGCTTTCGCTGGTTCTTTTATATGGGACAGCGCTGGGCTGCGTATGGGTATCCGGCAAAATTTACCGCATTGGCATTTTGATGTACGGGAAGAAGCCGAACATAAAAGAAATCATCCGTTGGATAAATTATAAAGGATGAGCATGAACCCAAGCGCAGGGCATCAGCATTTCAGCTACAAAACATTGTGGGACATCGCCTACCCCATCATGCTGGGCAACCTTGCCCAAACGCTCATAGCCATGACGGACACGGCATTCCTGGGGCGGCTGAGCAGCATCGCCTTAGGGGCTTCCATGGTGGCCGGTGTCTACTATTTCGTTTATTCCACCATAGCCTGGGGGTTCGGCACCGGAGTACAAATCATGGTCGCCCGCCGTCTGGGTGAAAAGCGGTACAAGAGAATAGGCGTTATCTTTGAACACGGATGGGCAACCGTAGCTGTTTTGGCCATTGTCCTATTTTTAATCCAGCATTTCCTGAGCGATGCCATCTTAAAACTGTTCATCCATTCCCCCAACATCTACGAGGCAGCTACCGAGTTCATCAAATACAGGCATTACGGCATTCTCATCGTCTGCTTTAATTACCTGTACCGATCCTTGTACATAGGGCTGTCCAACACGCGCTGCATCACTTATACGACAATCGTAATGGCCTGCGTCAACATATTTTTGGACTACGCATTGATATTCGGCCATTGCGGTTTCCCGGAAATGGGGATAGGGGGCGCCGCGATCGCATCGGTATGTGCCGAGCTGTCCGCATTCCTTTTCTTTACCTGCTACACGATAACAAGGCTTCCCCTCAAGAAATACCATCTCTTCGTTTTCCATAAGATAGAAGGCTGGCTGATAAAGACAATCCTGAGACTTTCCCTTCCCACCATGTTCCAAAAACTCATCAGTTTCAGTTCCTGGTTCCTGTTCTTCATCCTGGTCGAGCATTTGGGGGAAGAACAGATAGCCATCTCGGGAATCATCCGCAGCGTGTACATGCTGATCGGCATCCCCGCCTTTGCCTTCGGAGCGACAGCCAACACGCTGACCAGCCGGTTGATTGGCGAAGGAGGTGCCGGGGCGCTTGGCCGGACATTGTCGCAGATTCTCCGGCTCAGCTGGGTATTCCTGCTGCCCATCATCCTCTTCTGCCTATTTTTCCCGTTGACCGTATTGTCAATCTATACGGATGATGTCGTTTTGGCAGAAGCATCTGTCCCTTCGCTTTACGTCATCTGCCTGGGAGTCGTGGCGATGAGTTTCGGAATGGTGTATTTCGAAGCTATTTCCGGCACGGGCAACACGACGCGCGCACTCATCATCGAGATTTTCGTACAAGCAGCCTATGTGTTTGTCATCTGGTTCATGGCGGTCTATCTCCACACCGATGTCGCTTATGTATGGCTGAGCGAATTTACTTACGGTACAGGCATAGGAGTTTTGTCTTTCGCTTATTTGAAATGGGGAAAATGGCAGAAAAAAATATAGTTTAACACTATTTATACACTTAATTGCAGTTTTGGAATGTTTATTGTATAGGATATAATTATTAATTATCAAAATAAATATGGCTTATATAGATTATTATAACATTTTGGGCGTAAGCAAAGATGCCTCACAAGACGACATTAAAAAGGCTTTTAAAAAGCTTGCCCGAAAGTATCATCCGGACTTGAACCCGAATGACCCGGACGCCCATCGGAAGTTTCAGGAAATCAATGAAGCTAACGAGGTTTTGAGTGATCCGGAAAAGCGCAAGAAATATGATGAATATGGCGAGAATTGGAAACATGCCGATGAATATGAAGCCCAACAGCAATATGCCCGTGGCAACGGAGGGAACGGGAACTTCCACTCGTCCTTCTGGTCCTCGGATGGAGAAGGAATGAACGGAAGCGGTTTTTCCGACTTCTTCGAGCAGATGTTCGGCTCACGCCGCGGCGGAAGGGAACGCCAATATGGCTACAGGGGACAGGATTATGCCGCCGAACTCCATCTTTCCTTGACAGACGCCGCTGAAACCCACAAGCAGATATTGACAGTGAACGGGAAGAAGTTGCGTATCACTGTCCCGGCCGGCGTCGCTGACGGGCAGACCATCAAACTGGCGGGCCAAGGCGGAGAAGGTGCGAACGGAGGACCTGCCGGAGACTTGTACATCACCTTCGTCATCGACAACAATACCCGGTTCAAACGGGAAGGGGATGATTTGTACACAACCGTTCCCTTGGATTTGTACACAGCTATGTTAGGAGGCGAAGTAATCGTTGACACATTGAACGGGAAGGTCAAACTGAAAGTTGCCGAAGGGACACAAAATGGCACGAAAATACGCTTGAAGGGTAAAGGATTCCCTGTCTACAAGCAAGAGGGCGCTTTCGGGGATTTGATTATCACCTACAATATCACCATCCCGACTCACCTGACCGACAAACAGAAGGATTTACTGAGGCAGATACAAACTCTTTCATAACTTATAAACATTAGAACGATGAATACAGATTATATTATTGTCAACGATTATTGCCAAAAATGTCATATCGACCCGGAGTTCATTCTTATGTTAGATGAAGGAGGGTTGATCACAGTGAACCAGATAGACAACGAATCCTGCTTGCCTATCTCCCAGCTGAAAGAAGTCGAGCAATACACGAGAATGTACTACGATTTGTCCATCAACATGGAGGGGATCGATGCCATCCACCATCTGCTTGGCAGGATAGAGGGCATGCAGAAAGAGATTGCCCGATTGCGCAACCGCCTTTCCTTCTATGAAGACGAATGGGATTATTAAATAGAAATAAATAAATTGTACCTTTACAGAAATTAAAAAAGCTCTAGTTCATTTTCCGCGTTGTAAGAACAATCTCGGTAAGCCAAGAGAGCAAACATGCTGCATGATTTGCCATGGCGAGAAACC
>CALBYC010000104.1 GCA_937890135.1 uncultured Parabacteroides sp. | reverse complement strand
CCAGACAAATCATCACACTTTATAACAAGCAGCAAAAAGCGAAGAACGATTTGGCGATAGAACGTGAAAAAATCATCAAGCACTTTCAATATGCAAGGGAAGGCGTAGCCATGTTTACAGACGATGACAGGGAAATCCTGTCGAACATTCTCTATATACAATTCGCCAATTTGATATCGGACACGGAAATCCGACTTGCGGAAGAGGTCATCGACTTGCCCGAGATGAGTCCCATCAAATCATTTTTGGAAAGCAACAGCACCATAGAGCTGAAACGTGTTTTGCGAAAAACTGTCACAATAGACAAAGGGGGCAAGACTTTCCTGGTGGAATGCCTTTTATTCCTCAACAGAAGCTACGAAATCTCGATCAATGACATTTCTCGACAAGAGGAAGAGAGCAAAATGAAAAGGCAATTAACGCAAAACATTGCCCATGAGCTGAAAACACCTGTCAGCAGCATACAAGGATATTTAGAGACCATACTCAGCAATCCCAACCTGCCTGAAGAAAAAAAGAGTTTCTTTCTCGAACGTTGCTACTCCCAAAGCACACGGCTTGTCGGACTGCTGCAAGACATTTCCGTCCTGAATCGGCTGGACGAAGCCGGGGCGTTATACGATTTGGCACAAGTGAACTTATACCAATTGGTCCATGGCATCCAGAAAGAATGCTCGCAAATGATGGAAGAAAGGGAAATGACATGCACCATCCGAATACCCGAAAACACCCAGATAGAAGGAAACAATTCACTCCTTTATTCCATATTCCGTAATTTGTTCGACAATGCCATAGCATACGCAGGGAAAGGTACACACATCACTATCAATTGCTATAAAGAGGATGAAGACTTTTATTATTTCAGCTTCTCCGATAATGGAGTCGGCGTAGGAGAAGAACACATCAACCGTATCTTCGAGCGGTTCTATCGAGTAGACAAGGGCAGAAGCCGGAAATTGGGGGGGACAGGGCTAGGTCTGTCCATCGTGAAGAACGGAGTCCTATTCCACAAAGGACAAATCTCAGCGAAAAGCGCCCCGGGCAAAGGCATCCAGTTCTTCTTCACCCTAAAAAAAGAATTAACATGATCGGGAGGCACGGTATGGCTTGTACCGAGAAACGTCCTATACCTGACATTATGTGCTCAATAATAGCAAAAACAGAGGCTATGTCGTAAAACTTAATTACGACACAGCCCCATGTATCCACTTGATTTTGACAGACACATATAAAAAGTTTGATGTTAATAGCCAAATTTCTCACTATACACCGTCTGCCGGAGGGGCTTTCTTGAAATGGTTCTTTATTAATTGAAAGAATATGATTATCTTCGCAAACAATTAGAAAAAATGATGAAAATGAATACTCCCCATATCGTTCAATACCAAGGCTCCAAACGTATTTTGGCCCCTCAGATATTACACTATCTCCCGTTGCATTTTGAGCGTTTGATAGAGCCTTTTGCGGGTATGGCTGCCATTACCGTGGCCGTGGCTCAGCAGAAACGGGCATTCAGATACGTGGTCAATGATATTAATCAACCGCTAATAGTTCTATTGACTGAGGCCATTCAAACTCCTGAACAGTTGATAGCCAAATACAAGTCTTTATGGAACGGTCAATTTGATTATCCCGGAGGGAGCGTGGAGCATTACTATCATGTGCGCCAATTGTTTAATGAGGGGGAGCAGACGGCGGAGAATATGCTCTATCTTCTGGCTCGCTGTGTAAAAGGCTCTGTCCGATACGGACGGAACGGCAAATTCAACCAGTCGCCAGACAAACGACGCAACGGGACAAGACCCGAAACTTTGGCAGATAACGTAAGGCGTATTTCCAGCATGCTGAAAAACAAAGTGGAATTTGCCACAAAGGATTACAGGGATATATTGGAAACAGCACGTAAGGGGGATATCGTTTACATGGACCCTCCTTATCAAGGTGTCTCCAATGTGAGAGATTGCCGTTATGTTTCCGGCATCGATTTTTCTGATTTCGTTCAAGCTGTGGACGGACTGAACCACAAGGAGATAGATTTTATAATCAGCTACGACGGCAAATGTGGTGGCAAAACGTACGGGGAAGAGCTGCCCGATTATTTGGAATGCCAGAAGATATACCTCAATGCCGGTCTGTCAAGCCAGTCGACTTTGTTGGGAAAAAAAGAGACAACGTATGAAACCCTTTATTTGAGCAAGAACTTACAGCAGAAAGAAATTCTACGCCCAACGCAAATGTGCCTTTTTGAAAACCAAGCCATCGTATGAAACAATTTCCACAGTCATTTCTCGACAAGCTCAATTCCGTCACCAATAAGCGTCCGGCAACTGTTATCCAGCATATACTGAAACATGGATACATTACAACCAAGGAACTGAAAGATATTTATGGATATAATCATCCGCCACGTGCCATACGGGATGTACGTGAGCAAGGCATTCCTATCAAAACCTATCGGATAAAAGGCGAAGACGGGCGGTCAATAGCGGCTTACCGTTTCGGGAATCCGGAGGATATGGACAAACGCATCACCAAATCCAATGGAAGAACAGTTTTATCCCAAGCATTAAAACGTGCATTGATAGAAAAATATGGAGCCAAATGCTTTATTTATTCAGAACCGCTGGATGAATCGCTCCTGCAAATAGACCATCGCGTTCCCTACGAAATAGGCGGCGAACAGAACGAACAAGACATAGACATGTATATGCTGTTAAGTCCTTCGGCCAATCGCGCTAAATCATGGACATGCGAGCATTGTACGAATTGGGAAAAGCGGGATGCCTCTTTTTGCATGAATTGTTTTTGGGCATATCCCGAGCATTACACACATATTGCCGGACACCATCAACGCCGTATCATCCTAACATTTACAGGTGATGAAATCGAAGATTATAACAAACTGATAGGACTTGTCGGCGAAGATAAAGCAGAAGAGACTATCAAAGATTTAATCCATAAATATTTGAAATAGAATCCCCAAAAACTTCCGCAATCCAGTTCACAGAACAGCAGAATCATGGAACCGCAATTTTATCCCAAATCGGTCATTAGAATAACAAAATACTCTTCTGCCATATGATGCAAGCATCTCTAAGTGCAACGTTTATGCGAATGTCATGATATTTTAATCATGCCCATTAAAAAACATGATTCCCAAAACGTTCTATAATTTCGTCCCGGGTTTTGCTTTCCAGGGATCTGCAATAAGAGAAAGCACTGTAGCCAATGCTTGTCACGCTGTCCGGAATCGTGATGCTTTTCAGGGAACTGCAATCAGAGAAAGCCCAGCCTCCAATGCTCGTCACGCTGTCCGGAATCGTGATGCTTTCCAGGGACGAGCAACCAGAGAAAGCCCAGCCTCCAATGCTCGTCACGCTGTCCGGTATCGTGATGCTTTCCAGGGACGAGCACCTAGAGTAAGCACTGTCGCCAATGCTTGTCACGCTGTCCGGTATCGTGATGCTTTCCAGGGA
>CALBYC010000103.1 GCA_937890135.1 uncultured Parabacteroides sp. | reverse complement strand
GACTGCAACCTTTTCGGGAAATGATAGCGGGCTTTTGGGAAAAACATGGCGGCGAAAAAAGGCCATCATGCTGTTGCCTTTCGCCTTTTTAGGCGTTATTATAAAAAAAGTGATAAATATTTGTCGTGTTTTTCATTTAAGGTTGTCTATATAAATGTCAGAGTGAAAAAGACGCATGGACGATATAGATAAAAAGATAAAAATCATTCAATCCTTGAAAGAGGACATAAAAGAATATGAAAGCATCCATACGGATGCGGCCTTCCGGAAAGTGTGCCGGCGCATGGGGAAACGGCCACTTGCGGCCCGTCTGCTGAATGCGCTGGGCAGAGCTGCCGCCATATTGGCCATTCCCTTGTTGATGGGCACGTCTTATTGTACCTATTTGTATGTGCAACAGCTGCGACAAGACAAGGATGCCCCTATGTTGGAGACATACTCGGTGGCTGGCCAAATATCCCGTATTGTCTTGTCCGACGGTTCTGTCGTATGGCTGAATGCGGAAAGCAAATTGGTTTATCCTGCACGTTTCGACGGGAAGAAGCGCAATGTGCAATTGACAGGAGAAGGTTATTTTGAAGTGAAGGCCGATCCCGAGCATCCCTTTTTCGTATCGACCCCCGACGGCATAAAAGTGATGGCGCATGGGACGGAGTTCAATGTGGATGCCTATCCCGAAGAAGGCAAGGTCAAAATGACTTTGGTCGAGGGGAAAGTGGACATCTGCAATGAAGAAGGTAGAAGATTGATGAAACTGTCACCCGGATTCCAAGTCGAATATGACAAGGAGAAGAAGACGCTTTCTTCCTTGAGGGTCAATTTGGACGCTGTGACCGGTTGGACGGAAGGAAAGATGATATTCAGGGATGCGACCATCGCCGATGTGGTAAAGCGTCTTTCAAGGCATTACAATGTAGACATAAACTTGCATTGCGATGCCCCGGACAAGTATAGATTCCGTGCGACTTTCTCCCATGAAAGCATTTCGCAGGTGTTGGACTATTTGCGTCTGGCGGCACCCCTGTCTTGGTCTTTCTCGGAAACCAGACAGCGGTCGGATTTTTCATATCCGCGGCAGGAAATCGATTTGTGGTTGGAATAAGTTTAATAATTTAAAAGAAAGGAAATAATGGAAACAGGGTAGGAATAAAAAAGGGTTCTTGCATTCCCGGAAGAATAGCAAACAAAAAAAAGAAAAACACAGAAGTATTTTCGTCTGTGCTATGAGAACACATTAAGAATATTATCTCATAAATCAATAAGGGATTATGGAAATAAATAATAAGAAAAACACTCCAAGTCCTCATTCTTTTCCAGCAATGAGGCGAATGATGAAAGTCGGGACATTAATGTCCGTGGTTTTGGTCTCCCAACTTCATGCAGAGAACGTATTTTCTCAAAATGAAGTCATTTCAGTGTCCATGAAAAACGCAACCGTGGGTCAAGTTCTTGACCAGATAGAAAAGAATTCGGACTATACATTTATATTCACGGACAAAACAGTCGATACAAAACGCAAAGTAAGCATAGACCTCAAAGGGAAAAGCTTGAACGAGGCCATGTCTTTGCTCTTTTCCGGAACTGGCATCGAATATAAGATCGTTTCGAACCAAGTAATCCTTTCCAAGTCCACTTCCACGCAAGCCTCGCAGCAGGCCCGCCTGGTGAAAGGGGTCGTGGTGGATGCCAACGGAGAACCGGTGATTGGTGCGAATGTGGTCGAGAAAGGCACGACCAACGGCACGATAACCGACATGGAGGGCAGATTCACCATTTCTGTGGCTCGTAATGCGGTTCTTGAGGTTTCATACATAGGCTTCAAAAACCAGCAGGTGACAGCGAACAGCGATAATTTGAATATTACCTTGCGTGAGGATTCGGAGCAGCTGGATGAAGTAGTCGTCATCGGTTATGGTACGGCACGCAAAGGGGACTTGACAGGCCCGATATCCAGTGTGACCGGTTCCGCATTGACAGAACGTTCCACACAGCAATTGTCCACGGCCATGCAAGGACAGATTTCCGGCGTGCAAGTAACCCGTTCTTCCGGCGCTCCCGGAAGTTCCGCCAGCATCCAAGTCCGTGGTGTGACTACGTTGTCCACCAACGAACCGTTGGTTATCATCGATGGTGTCCCGGGTTCTTTGAACGATGTCATCGCTTCGGATGTGGAGACAATGAGCGTATTGAAGGATGCCGCCTCTGCTTCCATCTATGGTTCCCGTGCCGCGGCCGGTGTCATTTTGATTACCACGAAGCGCGCAAAGGAGAACAGGCTCCAGTTGGACTATAACTATGAATATTCTATCGACAAACCGACCGCCCGCCCGAAGAATGGCAATGTCGTCGATTGGATGAACATTCAAAATGAGGTGAAATATAACGATGGCGCGAGTGACCCGTATTCTCAATATTCAAAAGAGACGATAGACGGATGGCTGGCAAACAACGCCAAAGACCCGTACCATTATCCTAATACGGACTGGGTGAACCTGCTCTTGAAAAAGACAACGTCCCACCAGCAGCATAGCTTCAGCTTGTCGGGCGGCAATGACAAAGTGCAGACCAAGTTCTCTTTCAATTACCAGACGGCGGATGGCTATTACAAGAACAAATCGTATGAACGTTATGCCGGCCGTGTGAACAACGACTACAAGATTAACTCTTGGATTAAGGTGAACATGGACATCGATTTTTCTACATCCAATTCAATAGATCCAAGTTCGATTAATCCCATTTATTGGGCTTATCTGATACCGGGATATTATAACCCTTACTGGGAAAACGGTTCGTATGCCGATGTGAAGGCAGGTGGAAATGCGCTCGCCATGTTGAATGAAGGCGGTACGAATGATGTCCATTATTATAAGTTCGGAGGTAAGGCTTCCTTGCAATTGACTCCACTTAAAGGACTGACTTTGTCTGCCGTCCTCTCTCCACGTTATACATTCACGAATGGCAAGAAATTCACGAAGGCTGTCAATCTATATTATGAAGATGGTTCGTCCGTGCAGGCTCAGGCGAATAAGGTAACATCCTTGGAAGAGACACGTAATAACACCCGGAGCATGACCTACCAGTTCTTCGCCAATTACCTGAACAAATGGAACGACCATTCATTGAATGCGATGGTGGGTTATGAAGGATATGAATACAAGTGGGAGAACTTGGGCGCTTCTCGTAACAACTATAAATTGGACTCTTACCCCTATTTGAATATAGGTCCGGAGGATTACCAGTACAACTCCGGAAGTGCGGGACACAATGCCTACGAGTCCGTCTTCGGCCGCGTCATGTATTCCTACATGAACAAATATATGTTGCAAGCCAATGTCCGTGCGGACGGTTCTTCCCGTTTCGCATCCGGTTCCCGTTGGGGCGTTTTCCCGTCTGTGTCCGCCGGCTGGGTGGCATCCAGTGAATCTTGGTTCCCGAAATGCAAGATTGATTATTTGAAACTCCGCGCATCCATCGGCTCATTGGGCAACGAGCGCATCGGTTCGGAATTCCCATACCTGGCTTCTATCTCCTTTGGAAACAGCTATATGTATGACAATGGTTCGCAAACCGTTTCGGCTATCCAGAATGCCGCCCAAATATATTATGCATTTGAGGACATTACTTGGGAGACGACGACCACCTACGATGTCGGTGTGGACTTGAACATGTTCGATGGCCGGTTCAACTTGACTGCCGATTATTATTATAAGAAGACCTCCAATATGCTTTTGACGTTGGGCTTCCCTTCTTATGCGGGTTTCTCCGCACCGTCCCAGAACGCCGGCGATATGCACACGAAAGGCTGGGATTTGGACATGGGCTGGAAAGACAAAATCGGTGAAGTGACTTACGGTGTCTCTTTCAACCTTTCGGATTACCGCTCCAAGATGGGATATTTGGGCGACAAGCGAACCATCAATGGCAACAAGATTTACGAAAAGGGTTCTTATTACAACGAATGGTATATGTACAAGACGGACGGTCTGTTTATCACGGATGCCGATTTGTACGATGCGAATGGAAAGAAGTACCCGACACTGACATCGAACGACAAGGCGGGTAACATCAAGTATGTGGATGTGAACGGCGACGGTGTCATCAATGCGGATGACAAAGTGCGTTTGGGCAACTCTTTGCCGGAATACCAGTTCGGTGGCAACCTCTATCTGGGCTGGAGGGACTTCGACTTCTCTTTGTCTTTCCAAGGCATAGGACATCAGAACGTATTGTTCAATTCTGCGTGGATTCAACCGTTGAAAGAGCAATGGGGCGCTGTCCCGGAATTGGTCAAAGGCAATTATTGGAGCCAGTTCAATACGGAAGAGCAGAACCGCAAGGCCAAATATCCGCGTTTGACCTATACCAATACGACCAACACGTATAGCGGTTCGGACTATTGGTTGTTCAATGGCGCATATTTCCGTGTAAAGAACATTACATTGGGTTATACGATACCGGCGAAATTGCAGGGAACGGAGTATATCAAAGGTCTTCGTGTTTACACAAGCATTTCGGATCTGCCGGCAATCAGCCATTATCCGAAGGGCTGGGACCCGGAAGTAGGTTCAAGCTCTGACTTTATCTCCACGTCATTCACATTTGGCGCAAGCATCAAATTCTAAAAATGGAAAGAAAATGAAAAAGTATAGAATCCTTATATGTGCTACCTCTTTACTTTCATTGGTATCGTGTGTAGACCTCAATTTGAGCCCGCTTTCTGAAGGTTCAAGCAATAACTGGTACTCTACCCAGGCTGAAATAGAAATGTCCGTGAACGATTTCTACCGGACGGATTTTTTCCCGATTGATGATATGCTGTGGGGGGATGACGTGACGGCTCGTAACTCGACATCCTCCGTGCAGAATGGTACGTTGACAGCCGAAGACGGTACGATTGCCACACGTTGGCAGAACTATTATAAAGGTATCGCCCGTGCCTTGCGACTGATCAACAGCATGGATCATGCCCGTGAAGTGGGAGTGCCGGAAAAAGATATTACCCAGTATGAAGGGGAGGCTTATTTCTATATGGGATATGCTTACGGCATGTTGGCATTCCACTGGGGAGATGCCATTTTGGACAAGACCGGCATGACTTTGGACGAGGCTTACAAGGCGACCCGTTCCCCGAAGGCCGAGGTGCTGGCTTATAGTTATGAATGTCTGGACAAGGCCGCCGAGCGTTTGCCGGAGAAGTATTCAGGCCTGCAAAAGGCCACCAAAGGGGCGGCGTATGCTTTCAAGGCGAGAATCGCATTGTATAATGGCGATTATGCTGTTGCGGAAGAGGCGGCAAAGAAGTGCATGGACTTGGGGATTTACAAATTGCATGGCAACTACCGTGACCTTTTCACGGCTTCTGCTTCCGAAGAATGGATTTTCTTCTTCAGGGGGGATGTCACATTGAAGAAGTATTACTGGGCGGGAGCCGACGTGCAGAATTGTATCACTCGCTTGTCCGGCGGATGGGGCGGACAGAAAGCTCCTTCCTATGAACTGGTTTGCGCTTACCCCTGTACGGACGGCAAGCCTATCGATGAATCTCCTTTGTACAACCCGAAGGATTTGTTTGAAAACCGCGACCCGCGCATGGCCATGACCATCGTTCCCTTCGCTACGGCTTACAACAAAAAGGTGTTGGACGGGACGTATAATCCGAAAGATTACATGTGGTTGGGTTATGAGTACAGCCCGGATCCTACCAGAACGACTGTCCTGCGTGCTTCGGACGAAACACAGGTGGGCAACAACGATTCCAAAGCCCGCGCGGAACATGCTTCCTACAATGGATTCGTGTTCAGGAAGTTCATCGATGAATCTTTCCTGGAAAACGGCAAAGCGGGCGCTCCGACCACTTACCCGATGATGCGTTATGGCGATGTGTTGTTGATGTATGCGGAAGCTATGATTGAACAGGGCAAATGCACGCAGGAAGTATTGGATGCGACCATCAACAAATTGCGTGAAAGGGCTTATGCTGGAACGAACATGGCATACCCAAGGGTAATCCTCGGTACGCAGCAGCAGATGCGCACCGTCCTCCGTACCGAACGTTTCATCGAGTTGGCGTGGGAAGGACAGCGTTATGCCGACCTGATTCGTTGGCGTATAGCCGGCAAGGTCTACAACCGTCCTGCTTATTTCTTGCTCCGCGCTTGGTCCGGGTCCAATTCTTGGGATGGCGACGAAAATAAAGTTTCAGCAGAATACAAACGGTTGATTCAGAACTGGAAGGATGGAAACTATCCATTGGGTGGCGTGCCGCAGATAGACGAGGATGGCATTGCCGATTTGAAATACATGGTGGATGCCGGTTATATCGTAGTCGCTACGGAACGTAAGTTCGACGAGGAAAGGGACTATTTGTGGCCGGTTCCGGCAGCAGATATTTTAGTTAATTCCAACTTGAGTCAGAACCCAAAGTGGTAATGGATTGTTATAGTATGGTACACTTAATTTAATTTATAATAACTGGGATCGGGGATGCGCCGGGTCTTATAATCTGTCTGGCGCATTTCCTCGGGCCTATTCAAAAAACGGTAAAAATGAAAGTAAAAGCAAAAAGTGTTTTAGGTGCGTTGTCTTTGATTTGTCTGGTAGGATGTTCGACGCAAAGTCAACAAAAGCAGGTGCCGGATTCTGTTTCGGGTATCTATCCTCGTCTGGCTTATTACAACAATGAGGGAGAGTGCGGGACAGGAGCGGTTGTGCCGTGGGATGGCAAGTTATGGCTGATAACTTACGGGCCGCACTTGCCGTTCGGTTCGTCGGACAAGCTCTATTCCATTTCGGACGATTACCAGCTGACGGTTTATCCTCAAAGCATCGGAGGGACTCCGGCCAACCGTATGATTCATAAGGAGAGCAACCAGCTTTTCATCGGCCCTTATGCCATTGACAGCACGGGAAATATCCGGGTGATTCCTTGGGAGGTCATGCCGGGACGTATGACAGCTAATGCCCGTCATCTGACTGACCCGGCTCATAAGATCTATTATGCGACCATGGAAGAAGGGTTCTATGAGGTGGATGTCAATACGTTGGCGGTTAAGGAGCTTTATAAGGACGGGAATTTATTAAAACAGGAACATAAAGACACGGGAGTGAATCCTGCTAACGACTTGCTGTTTGGCGTGCATGGCAAAGGTTTCTATTCGGGTCAGGGTGTGGCAGTTTATGCCAACAATGGCGAAGGAACTCAAGAGGCTTTGAAGAAGTTTGACGTGGAAGCCGGGTCGTTGTCTGAATGGGATGGCAAAAACTGGAAATTAGTCCGCCGCAACCAGTTCACGGAAGTGACAGGACCGGGCGGCATCTATGGGAATCCCAATCCGGAGACAGACCCCATTTGGGCGAATGGCTGGGATTACAAGTCCGTTTTGCTGGGCGTGCGCGATGCCAAGAAGGGATGGTCTTTCTATCGGTTGCCGAAAGCCAGCCACAGTTATGACGGGGCGCATGGATGGAACACGGAATGGCCGCGCATCCGCAATGTCGGGACGGCTGGCAAACCCGATTACATGATGACCATGCACGGCATGTTCTGGACTTTTCCGTCAACTTTCACTGCGGATAACAGCGCAGGCATCCGTCCTCGTTCTGCCTATTTGAAGGTGATAGGGGACTTCGCCCGTTGGAACGACCAATTGGTCTTCGGATGCGACGATTCCGCCCAAAAGGAGTTCCTGAACCGACGCAAGGCGAAGGGCAACATAGAAGGTCCGGGACAATCCAACTCCAATGTTTGGTTCACTTCCCTCACCAAGCCGTTTGAATTAGGGCCTGCCACTGCGGAAGGTGCCGTTTGGGCAAAAGAGGATGTAAAGGCCAACGAGTATTCCGAACCGTTCTTGTTTGCCGGATGGGCTGAACGTTGCGGTTGGGTGAAAAACGAGAGCATGCAACCGGTGACTTATACGTTTGAGGTGGATGAGAAAGGAAATAACCAATGGAAGGCTTTGAAGGAGGTCAAAGTGGATGCGGGAAGCGCTGTTTTCGTTCCGTTTGAAGAAAATGAAAAAGGTGAATGGATCCGTGTGAAGACCGACAAGGCCACGCACACGACGGTCAGCTTCAATTATACCGACCCCGACAAACGTCCTTCGTCTGCCAGTGCGATGTACAACGGCTTGGCGGCTGCGGACGGAAATGCGGCGACGGGCGGTCTCTTATATGGTTTGGGCAATAACCGCCGTGCCTTGGGCTTGTTGGCGACAACAGAGAAGGATGGTAAAGTGGAGGAAGTCGGTTATTATGAGATGAACGACACGTTGCAGCTGGTGCGGAAGGACGACAAGGAAACGGCGGACTTCATCCGTTCCAAGTTCGCCATTCCGCAGCAGGTGATTTCCATAGAGGATGGTTCCGTCCTGGTGGTGGACGACGCACAGCGCAGGTGGCGTTTGCCTTTGGGCAATGAGGCGTATAAAGGATTGACTGACCAGGCCTCTTTGCGTATTTGCAGGGAAGTCGCCACCGAGCGGGACTTGTTCAGCTGCATGGGCACTTTCTACGAATTGCCGGCGGAGAATGCGGATGGTTATGCGAAGATTCGCCCTGTATCCACCCATAATTACCGCATCAACGACTACGCTTCTTACCGCGGCATGTTGCTGATGACGGGCATCAATCCCGAGGAAGGCCGCAATAATCCTCATGTCATCGTTTCCGCTGACGGGAAAGCAGCCGTTTGGGCTGGTGCCATCGACGACTTGTGGACATTGGGCAAACCGGTCGGCCATGGCGGTCCGTGGATGAATACGGTGGTGAAAGCCGGCGAGCCGTCCGACCCCTATCTGATCGCGTTCTATGATAAGAAATCGCTGGAACTGTCATCGGACAAGGATGCGGAAATAACTATTGAGGTAGACCCGACGGGCAATGGCGATTGGATGCCGTACCGTACGGAAATGGTAACGGCGGGAAAGAGCATATTATACCAATTTCCGGAATCTTTCCAGGCTCGTTGGATTCGTTTCGTTTCCGACCGGGATGGTGCGAAAGTCTCCACGTTGCTGAAGTACGAGTAAATGCGTCAACCCTTAGACGTGATTACCCGAAGAAAAGGATATGGTCTTTCGCTGAAGAGAATGCGGCCTTTTCGGAAAAAGGTCGCATTCTTTTGGGGAAAAGGCCGGCATGAATTGAAAATTTGAATAAAACAGATATGAAAAAGATTTGGTTGTCATTATTGATTACGTTGGGTTGGCTTTCGGGAGTCAATGCCGCCGATTTGTGGGTTGAAGCGGAGAACTTTGCCCATAAGGGAGGATGGAAAGTGGATCAACAGTTTATGGATCTGATGGGTTCCCCGTACCTCATAGCGCATGGCATGGGAGTGCCCGTGGAAGATGCGTGGACGGAAGTGACTTTCCCCGAGAAAGGGGAATATTATGTGTATGTCCGTACCTATAACTGGACATCACCTTGGAAGGACGGGGAAGGCCCCGGCAAGTTCAGTTTGTCCGTGGGTGGAAAGAAATTGGTTTCCCCGTTGGGCAGTGAAGGTTCCGCCTGGATGTGGCAGGTCGCAGGTAAGCTGTCGGTGAAGAAGGTGAACACGGTCGTCAAGCTCCATGACTTGACCGGGTTTGACGGGCGTTGCGATGCCATTTATTTCACGACCGAGCAGGGGGATGTTCCTCCTTCCGACGTGAAAGCGCTGGAAGCGTTCCGCAGGAAGGCTTTGGGCATCCCCGATGTCGCTCCGGATGCGGGCGATTACGACTTGGTGGTGGTCGGTGCGGGAATTGCCGGCATGAGCGCGGCCGTGTCCGCTGCCCGCTTGGGATGCAAGGTCGCCTTGATCAACGACCGCCCGATAGTCGGGGGGAACAACAGCTCGGACATCCGCGTGCATTTGGGAGGCAGGATAGAAGAGGGCATCTACAAGGAACTGGGCGGATTGCAAAAAGAGTTCGGTCCGGTG
>CALBYC010000102.1 GCA_937890135.1 uncultured Parabacteroides sp. | reverse complement strand
TCCCGGTATTTATCATCTCCGCCATCTTCCGTCCCGAACAATTGTTTTTCAAGTGGTATGGGGCCACGTACCGGCTGTTTCTTCATGATTTCACCCATTTATATGTTCAAGACGAACGTTCCAAAACGCTGTTGGCCCGATATGGGATTACCAACGTGACAGTTGCGGGGGACACACGTTTTGACAGGGTGCGGGATATTCGCTGCGCGGCTAAAGATTTGCCATTGGTGGAGGAATTTGTACGGGACGAAAAGGACAGTAAGCAGTTGACTTTGGTCGTAGGAAGTTCGTGGCCGCAAGATGAACAATTCTTGCTTCCGTTCTTTAACGAGCACAAGGAGATGAAAATGATTGTTGCCCCTCATGAAATCCATGAAGAGCATTTGGCCTCCATCGAGGGTGCGTTGAGACGGCCTTTTAGACGGTTGTCCGCTGTTCATTCCGTGGATGACATAAAGGGAATCGATTGCCTGATTGTTGACTGCTTCGGCTTGCTTTCTTCGATTTATCGTTATGGCGACATCGTTTATGTGGGCGGCGGCTTTGGGGCTGGCATCCACAATACTTTGGAAGCGGCTGTATATGGCGTTCCGGTATTGTTTGGTCCCAAGTTCGGCAAGTTTAAAGAAGCCAAAGACTTGGTGAAGGTGGGAGGTGGCTTCTCTGTCAGCAGCGGAAGTGAATTTGCTGCTTGCATGAGCCGCCTTATGGCGGACAAGAAGGCCTTGCAAGTTGCCGGGGAGGCTTCCGGCAAATATGTCAGCCAGCAGGTTGGGGCTACTGCTAAGATTTTGCCGGAGATTATGAAGTGCATCATTCCTTGACAATAGAGAGGGGAGGTACTGCGTGCGCAGTCCTCCCCTTTTTGTTTATTGTCTATTTAGACTTTTGCTCGAGTGTCAATTCGACGACATAATCCACTTCGGTGGGAACTTCATCCAAATATAAGATCATGCCTTGTTTGTCTTGCTTGAACTTAACCGGAGATTTGTCCTTGAAAGCGATGGCTTTCTTCACTTTCTGAGAGAGCGGGAGGTATAATCCTTTGTCCTTCAAGTCCAGGATATGTACAAATAGCTTGTTCCCTTTTTGGGTTGTTACGCCCCAATTGTGAGGAGCAACTACGCCGCCTCTCGTGCCATAGATTGTTTCACCGTAGACCTTCATCCATTCGCCCATCTCTTTCAATCGTTGGACGGCGACGGCTGGCAGTTCCCCGTTTGGCTGCGGGCCGACGTTCATTAATAGGTTGGCGTTCTTCCCCGCCGCGTTGACCAAGTAACGAATCAAGTCATGGGTGGACTTGTAATTCTGGTCTGTTATCTTATACCCCCACATGCCGTTCATCGTCTCACACGTCTCCAGCGGAAGTTGGCTGATGCTTTGCCCGGCAGAGAATCCGGCTTTGTTTTCTCCCGGAAGGTCTCTTTCAAACAGCTGGAAGTCCTCGCCCTCAAAAGGTTTCCGGTGATGGTTGTTGCCCACCATGCAGCCGGCCTGCAGTTTGTGAATCAAGGCATATTGTTCCGGAAGATGCCAGTCCCAGTCCGGTTTGTCCCACCATCCGTCAAACCAAATGGCACGGATGGGGCCGTAATTGGTCAGCAATTCTGTAAGTTGGTTCTTCATGAACGCATCGTATGACTTCCATTCTCCGTGTTTTTTACGGCCGGATTTGTGTCCTGTGTTTCCCAACGGATAATAATCCTCCCGGTACCAGTCCAAATGAGAATAATAGAAGTGGAGGGCGATGCCTTGTTTCTGGCATTCTTCCGAAAGCTCTTTCAGGATGTCACGCTTGAACGGCGTTGCATCTACGATATTGTAGTCGGACTGTTTGGTATGGAACATGGAGAAACCGTCATGGTGGCGGGATGCGATGGTGATGTACTTTGCTCCGGACGCTTTGATGGCGGCTACCCAGTCGTGGGCATTGAACTTGGAGGGATAGAATCCCGATGCCAGCTTGGAGTACTCGTCTTTGCTAATCCCCAATGTGTTCATGGCCCATTCCCCTTGTCCCAACATGCTGTATATCCCCCAATGGATAAAAATGCCGAATTTGTCATTCTGGAAATCTTCACGGGACTTGAGTACTTCTTGGGCAGGAACATACTTTTCTTGTCGTTCCGGAGAGGAAGCTGCCGTCCGGGCGGCAAACAGGCAGGAAGCGGCAGCGCACAATCCCAGCCATTTCAATAAGTTATTCTTCATGTTGTCGTTTTTATAGATTATATCTATGCAAACTTACAGAATATATGGGGAAAATGCCAATGGAAAGGGTTAATAATTTGCGACCGGGGTGCAAAACGGAGGGAAGGGGATTAAAGCTGCCATGGACAGCGGGGGAATCCCTTCGCCTAAAGGGCCGGAACGGAAGCTTGGAATGGCCGTGGCCGTTAATCCCTTTGGGCGCGACCGTTTTTGGGAATGGCCGCATCCGTTTCTTCCAGCGGCCGGGAGCGTTTAGTCGCTAAGGTTTGGGAAACAAAAAAGGGCTTCTCCGTCGAAGCCCTTTTTTATTATAAACGGGTAAACAAATTATAATTTGTCGTTAGATCCCAATACGTTCAAGATTTTGTGCTTGTACAGTTTTTCCATTTCGTCACGAGCCGGGCCCAGGTACTTGCGCGGGTCGAATTCTGCCGGTTTCTCGGCGAATATTCTGCGGATTGTTGCTGTCATTGCCAAACGAGAGTCGGAGTCGATGTTGATTTTGCAAACGGCAGACTTGGCAGCCTTGCGCAATTCTTCTTCCGGTATGCCGATGGCAGCGTCCAACTTGCCTCCGTATTTGTTGATCATGTCAACATATTCCTGGGGAACTGAAGAAGAACCGTGGAGGACGATAGGGAATCCCGGTAATTTTTCCATTACGGCGTCCAATACGTCGAATGCCAATGGAGGAGGTACCAGACGGCCCGTGGCAGGATCGACGTGGCACTGTTCCGGTTTGAATTTGTATGCTCCGTGAGACGTACCGATAGAGATAGCCAAGGAGTCACAGCCTGTACGGCTTGAGAAGTCTATTACTTCTTCAGGGTTGGTATAAGTGTGATGTTCAGCGCTGACTTCGTCTTCGACACCGGCCAATACGCCCAGTTCGCCTTCAACGGTGACGTTGTACTTGTGGGCGTATTCGACGACCTTGCGGGTGAGTTCCATGTTCTCTTCGAAGGGGAAGTGGGAACCGTCGATCATAACGGAGGTAAAGCCGCCGTCGATGCACGCCTTGCAGATCTCG
>CALBYC010000101.1 GCA_937890135.1 uncultured Parabacteroides sp. | reverse complement strand
TCATTTGCTCTACCAACTGAGCTACGAAGTCATCGCTTCAATCATCTCCATGATTGCGGGCACAAAGATACGGACTTTATTTCTTTTATACAATATTTCGCCCGTTTTTTTCTCATTTATTTCCCTCCTTGTTCCCTTCCGGCTGGCATTCAGCGTGATTGGGAAACGCGGCGCATCACAAAGAAAAGGTCCCGGCGACCGTCCGTTTTGATTGCGGCCGTTCCCCCGGACGGTTGCGGGCGACGGGAGGAACGGCCGTGCCCGTCCGCCCGCATGGCCGCAGTCAAATCTCCGCCTCGAACTCATAGACATCGGAAGGGGTCGAACGTTTCAACGCGACCAGCTGGACGTCCTTGCCCACGCGTATCCCCTCTTCAAACAACCGGATGTCGACCGTCTTATGAGCCAGTTCGGGATGGTTGTTGTCTCGGCTCAGATGGCATAGCCAAATGTCCTTCAATTCCGGCGTGTAATGCGTCGCCAGAAATTCCGCCGCGTCCCGGTTGCTCAAATGCCCCGTCGGGCTTGCCACGCGCTCCTTCAGGAAAGGAGGATAAGTCCCGTACTTCAGCATCTCCTCGTCGTAGTTCGCCTCCAGGACAAGATGGTTGGCCATGCAAATGTATTTCCCGACCGTGTCGGTTATGTGCCCCACGTCGGTCGCGATGGTGAAACGCTGGTCGCCGCACACGATATGGTACCCCACGCTGTCCGTGCTGTCATGAGGGACGGGAAAGGCCGTAATCTCGAAATCCTTTATCTTAAACGGTTTTTCTTTCTCTATGATTCTTTTCGAGGCGTTCAACGTCTCCTCGACATAACGGCTTTTCTCAATCCCCTTATGCACGCCCTCGGTCGAATAGACCGGAATGTTCAACTTCTCGCCCAGATACCCGACCGTCTTGATATGGTCGGCATGGTCGTGGGTGACAAGCACCCCCATGATTTGGGACAAATCGACCGACCTGTCTTTCAGCACTTTCTTAATCGTGCGGACACTGATTCCTGCGTCAATCAGGATTCCATACTCGGGAGTGCCCAAGTAGTAGCAATTCCCACTGCTGCCACTTGCCAAGCTAAAAAAAATCAGTTTCATATTTATATTTTTTATTCCTCTACTTTATGAGCACACGGACAAGAATGTTCCAAAGCGAACGCCCGCGGCAGCGTTCTCGGCCCCACCTTTCGTCCTCACGCATCAACAAACAAGGTCCCGGCCCGCTTCCACGTACTTATCCATGATAGCTATTAATTACGAGAACAAAGATAGTGCAATCCGGACGCAGAACAAAGGAAACAAAGACAAAAAATCGGGAATCGCCCACGCAAGGGATGCCGGAGGAATTTGGGACTATTCGCGCCTTATCCGCAAAATTAAAGCGGGCACTTGCAGCGACAGTCAAGGATAATTGCTATTTTTGTCTTCGATTACATATAAACAAAAAGCAAAAATTATGAATGAAAAAATGACTGCCGCCAACATGCCTTGGGAAGAACGCCCGGAAGGCTGCACGGACGTGATGTGGCGTTACTCCAAGAATCCCGTGATCGGACGGTACCAGATTCCCACCTCAAACAGTATTTTCAACAGTGCCGTCGTTCCTTTCAAAGACGGGTTCGCGGGGGTATTCCGTTGTGACAACAAGGCGGTGCAGATGAACATCTTCGCCGGCTTCAGCAAAGACGGCATCCACTGGGACATCAACCACGAGCCCATCCAGTTCAAGGCCGGCAACACAGAAATGATCGAATCAGAATATAAATACGACCCGCGCGTCGCATGGATCGACGACCGGTACTGGATCACATGGTGCAACGGCTACAACGGACCCACCATCGGCATCGCCTATACCTTCGACTTCGTCGATTTCTATCAGTGCGAGAACGCATTCCTCCCGTTCAACCGCAACGGCGTGCTGTTCCCCCAGAAAATCAACGGGAAGTATGCGATGCTGAGCCGCCCGAGCGACAACGGGCATACCCCGTTCGGGGACATTTACATCAGCTACAGCCCGGACATGAAATATTGGGGGGAACACCGTTGCGTCATGAAAGTGACCCCGTTCCCGGAAAGCGCATGGCAATGCACCAAAATCGGAGCCGGCTCCGTTCCCTTCATGACGGAAGCAGGGTGGCTCATGTTCTACCATGGCGTCATCACGACCTGCAACGGCTTCCGCTATTCCATGGGGGCCGCCATACTGGACAAAGAGAACCCGGAAAAGGTCCTGTACCGTACCCGCGACTATATCTTAGGTCCGGCCGCCCCGTATGAATTGCAAGGCGACGTCCCCAACGTCGTGTTCCCTTGCGCTGCCCTGCAAGACGGCAGACGCGTGGCTGTCTATTATGGCGCGGCGGACACAGTCGTATGCATGGCCTTCGGTTACGTGGATGAAATCATCGAATTTGTAAAGACGCATTCCATCTGAACCCGTCCATAAACGAAGTTTAAAATAACGACAAATGGCAAAGCCTGCCCGGACTTCGCATGAAGTCCAAGCAGGCTTTGCCATCGTCTGTCCTAACCGGGGTCAGGCCACTTTTTCCAATTTTTTCATGACGGAGAATATGAATATGGCGGAAACCAAGCAAAGAGCCACCAATACGCCCCAGACGATCCACAAGTCCAAATCGCCCCACAGCCAGGCTGCGACAGCTGTCAGATAGTTGCCCACGGCGGTAGAAACAAACCACCCGCCCATCATCATTCCTTTGTACTTAGGAGGTGCGACTTTGGAGACGAAGGAAATGCCCATCGGAGATAACAACAATTCCCCAAATGTCAGAACCAGATAAGTAGACACCAGCCAGTTAGGCGACACGAAGGAAGCCGTTCCGGCTTGCACCGCTTCCGCCTGGGCCGAAGGAGTCAGCAGACCCAACGACGCAATCACCATGATGATGTAGCCGCAAGCTGCCACCAACATGCCCAATCCTATCTTCCTCGGAGCGGAAGGCTCTTTCTCTTTTCTGGCCAAAGAGCTGAAGATTGCCATCGAAACCGGAGTCAAAGCAACCACGAAGAACGGATTGAACTGCTGGAAAATAGGAGCGTTTACCTCAACAGCGCCGTCCAACGTGGAATAGCGGTATCCCAAGAAAGCGACTGCCAGCAAAATAACGGCACAGGAAATGGCTTTTGCCTTGCCTGTCTTGGATTGGACCAAAGAGAACAATGCGTAGACGATGAATATGCCGGCCACCAAATTCCAAACGTCGAACATCATGCTTTGCAGGCCTGTCGAGCTTTTGGCGGTAAACTCATCCGCAAAATAAGTAAGGGTCAAACCGTTTTGATGGAACGCCATCCAGAAGAAAATGACGACGGCGAAAACCAGACAAAGCGCAATGATGCGATCCTTCGTCTCTTTCGGCGACAATTCCACCTGGGCAGCGTCAGCATTGTCTGTTTTGTTTTTCAGTTTAACCGACCCTTCCACATGCTTGAACGTGTTCCGGCACAAATAATAGATTGCCATGGAAACGATCATAGAGGCACAAGCCACGCCAAACGCGAAATGGTAAGAGTCATTGACGCTCACGCCCAACTTCTGCTGGGCATAGTCCATGATGCCTACCGCGGCGGAAGGGGCGAACAAAGCACCTATATTGATAGCCATATAAAAAATGCTAAATGCAGAATCGCGTTTTGCCGCATATTGGGGTGAATCATACAAGTTGCCCACCATCACCTGCAGGTTGCCTTTGAACAGCCCGGTTCCACAACTGATAACCAGCAAGGCAGCGAACATACATGCCAAAGCGGGAGTGCCCGTGCCCATCGGCAATGCCAGCAACACGTAGCCTACGAACATGGCGACGATGCCTATCGTCACCATTTTGCCGTATCCAAACTTATCAGCCAAAACCCCTCCGATGAATGGCAAAAAGTAAACTAATGCCAGAAAGGTGGAGTAAATAGTCCCTGCCACTCCGGCCGACAAACCGAAATTGGCTTTCAAAAACAACACAAAAATAGCTAACATGGTATAGTAGCCAAAACGTTCTCCCGTATTGGCCAAGGATAATGCATACAATCCTTTAGGTTGTCCTTCAAACATAAAATAAGTAAGTTTTATATTAATAAATTATTGAATTATCTGCTTGATTGCCCCCGTTTCAGGGTAGAAGAACACCTTCACCGGAGCTTTCTTGTCTTCAAACATGACCGGGGCCAAAGCCTCCTGTGTCCCGAACTCAGTGACCTGCACTTCCCCTTTATAAAGTGTCCTCTTCGAGGTAAATATCTCGACCGAAGCCTTCCCCGGGACATTATAGACAATGCCCTTCATCATTTTCTCTTTTTTCTCCGCCTCTTTCGGATCCAGCTGCGGGGCACGGTCTATCGCTTTTAAATTCATATAAACAGGAGCGCCGCCTAAATCGTCCGCGTCAACGATACCTAAATGCTCGGAGAAACGGAACACCACCTCTTTCTCCAGGTCTTCGTTCGGGACAATCGTAACTTCATAATGCTCCGTGGCACGAGTCGTTTCCCCCACGAAAAGGTTCGTCAAAGCCTGCTCCTGCTGTTCCAACTGATCGATGACCAGCTTCATCGCTTGCCCGTCGGGCGGCAAGTTGTCCGCATCCCCCGTCAATATGTTCAACCGGCTTTCACGAATGCGGTAAATTTGCTTTGCTGCCACTTCGGCCTGCTTTGCCGTGGAACCGGCCATCAACAATTCTTCCGAAAGGACAGAAGCGTCGGACGCCTCGTCCTGTTTCTTGTTCCTCGACGCATCTTCTTTTTTGCCGGCCGTTCCATCCGGGGTATATTCGGCATTGATCGAGCACAAAAGCCCGTCCTCCGTCAGATAGGCATAAGGAGCCACCGTCCCGGGTTTGAACGAGACCACGAAAGTATTCTCGGGATCCGGGACGCCACGGTTCAACAGTTTCACCTTTCCCAGCTCATAGGTCACTGCATCTTCCGTTATCACGTCCTTCACGCCCAAGTATTTTTCGGCGTAAGGGTAATAAGGGCCCGCCTTATATGTCACTTTGGTCACTTCCGCATCCACCACCAACTGGGTTTTCGGAAGAGAATAAGTCACGCCATAATCATTCGCCTTGACAGCATTCGCCTTGACTACTTTGGTCTGAGCCATTCCAGGAACAGCTATCAGCAAGCATGCAAGCAATATCATATCCTTCATAAACATTCGTATCTTTAATTGTTTTTCTTCATTCATTCCACAAAGTTAGCAATAATCGGCGAGATATGGAAAAGTTGAGCCTGGTTATTGAGAAATAGTTTTTTTGAGATGATAAGATATTTTGGGACTAAACGTTTTTTTTGATTATAATCACTGTTATTTGCAGGTTTCCCCTTCGATTATTTACTACTTTTGCGGTAAAAAATGACACAAGTATGGATTAGCGCCGCAGGACTGTGCGGAGCAACGATTATAGGCAGTGTCCTTGGTTTTCTGATAAAAGGACTCCCCCATAAATGGAACGACACCATATTGGGGTATTGTGCAGGCATCATGCTGGCGGCCTCAACTTTGGGATTAATCGTCCCCGCCTTTGAGATGACCCCACATTGGTGGCTTGTCGTATTCGGCGTCATGGCCGGTGCCCTGTTCCTGAATGTCCTTGACCTTGCCACTCCCCACCTTCACCATATCACAGGCTTGGACAAAGAGACGCACCGAAACAACTCCACGCTCAATCATATCCTCCTTTTTGTCATGGCCATTGCATTGCATAAATTGCCGGAAGGGATGGCCGCAGGCGTAAGCATGAACGAAGTCAACGGGGCCTCATGGGCTGTCAGTTTAGGCATTGCCATCCAGAACATACCCGAAGGGATGGTCATCATAGCCCCTTTGTTACTGGCGGGTGTAAGCCGCATGCGCACATTCGTCATATCCATCACCATCGGCTTGCTCGAAGTTATCGGTGTATGGATTGGATTTGGCCTGGGAAACATATCCATATTACTGCTGCCGTTCATGTTAGGTTTTGCGGGAGGTGCCATGCTTTATGTCACAAGCGACGAAATGATCCCGGAAACCCATGCTCACGGTTATGAGAAACAAGCGACCTATTCACTATTGCTTGGCTTCATGACGCTAATCTTGATTGAAAAGATATTTGAATGAAACAACAATATTTTGCATAATCCAAGTAAATAAAAGAGGAAAGGCTTGCATATTTCAACAAAATATACGAATATTGCATAATTCTATTCATATCACGAATAGAAACAGACATCGGATAATAATAAAAAAACTGGCATGAAGGAAAATGAACTAATTTTCGGAATCAGAGCGGTCATCGAAGCGATTCAAGCCGACAAAGAAATTGACAAAATATTAATACGTAGGGATTTGCAAGGTGAATTATCCAAAGAATTATTCGACATTCTTAAAGGTAGGTTAATACAAGTCCAACGCGTTCCGCAAGAACGACTGGACCGTTATACCAGAAAGAATCATCAAGGAGTCATCGCATTCGTCTCCGCCGTCACCTATCAGAAATTAGAAGACATCATTCCTTTCATCTACGAACAAGGCCGGGACCCTTTCCTGGTCCTGCTGGACGGCATAACTGACGTGCGCAACTTCGGAGCCATCGCCCGCACTTGCGAATGCGCCGGTGTCGATGCCATCGTGATTCCGTCGAAAGGGAGCGTCAGTGTCAATGCTGATGCGATAAAGACATCGGCCGGAGCCTTGCACATCCTGCCTGTCTGTAAAGTCAAAAGCATCCATGAAGCCATTCGTTTCATGCAGCAAAGCGGGATAAAGGTATATGCCGCATCTGAAAAAGCGGCAGAAAACTATACAGAAATCAATTACGAAGGCCCTACTGCCATTGTCATGGGAGCGGAGGACACAGGCGTTTCTTCGGACAATCTGAGGATTTGTGATGCCATGGTAAAAATCCCCCAGTTCGGGACAATAGGCTCGCTGAACGTATCGGTCGCTTCGTCCATATTGATTTATGAAGTGGTTCGTCAACGGTTAAATCATTCAAACTAATTATATATCAAAGATATGAAAAAAGTAATTGCAACAAAGAATGCACCAGCGGCAATCGGTCCTTACAGCCAAGCCATCCAGGTCGGGAATATGCTGTTTGCTTCAGGACAACTCGGACTGATTCCAGCTTCAGGTGAATTTCCGGAAGGAGGCATCAAGGCCCAGACGGAACAATCTTTCCAAAACGTCAAAGGCGTTTTGGAAGCTGCGGGATTTACGATCGACGATGTCGTCAAAACAACTGTTTTTTTAGCAGACATGGGAGATTTTGCGGCGATGAACGAAGTATACGCTTCCCAATTCAATTCAGATTTTCCCGCTCGCTCTGCCGTTGCCGTAAAAACATTGCCAAAGAATGCTTTAGTTGAAATTGAAATAATCGCAGCAAAGGCGTAAATAAACAAGTATAATCAAATTAAAGAATCCGAGTATGACAAACAGACGTAATTTCTTAAAGGGCTTGTCGGCCTTGACAATGGGCGGCATAGCAAGTCAGAGTTTATTATCATGCAGCAGTCCCGCATCCAACAAAGCGGCTGAAACGGCTGAAACGGCTGAAGCCGCTCCTGCAACAAAGAAGAAGATTGGATTGCAGACTTATTCGTTAGGCCAAGAGTTATTAAAAGACATTCCTAACGGATTGAAACGCTTGGCGGAAATGGGGTACAGCGAATTGGAAATTTTCGGTTACCAAGATGCGACGGGCAAATTCGGTGATTACTCCAAAGACAACCAGACTTTCGTGTCAGCTAAAGATTACAAGAAAATGGCAGAAGATGCCGGATTGGTAATAAGCAGCTCCCATTGCAACCCGACCATCTGGGACTATGCACCTTCAAATGGTTCCAAGTTTGATGAGTTCTGGAAAAAAGCCGTGGATGTCCACGCCGAGTTAGGTGTTAAGTATTTGGTTCAGCCCGGGCTTCCTCCTGTTGAAAACGAAGATGATGCCAAAAGAGTCACCGACGTATTCAACCGCGCAGGGGAAATCGCAAAGAAGGCCGGAATCAAGTGGGGCTATCACAATCACAATATGGAGTTTGTCCCTGTTCCTGCCGGCAGCGAAAAGCCCAAATACGAGAAGAACCCTTGGCGTTCCAAAGGCACGCCCATCGAAGAATTGTTCATCAACAACACCGATCCCGAGAATGTTTTGTTCGAACTGGATGTGTATTGGACAGTCATGGGGCAAAACGACCCGCTCGAATGGATGGAAAAATATCCAAACCGCATCAAGCTGTTGCACATCAAAGACCGTTGGGAATTAGGAGCATCTGGAATGATGAACTTCGAGAACATTTTCAACATGGCGTACAAGAACGGGGTATTTTCTTTCTTCGTCGAATTGGAAAGAGACCGTAAGGGCCGTCCTCAGTTTGAAGGAGTGGAATTAAGTGCCAAATATTTGAACAACGCTTCTTTCGTGAAGTAATATCCATGTTCCAGAGAATCCTCCGAAGATGATATGACAAGCTTCGGAGGATTCATCCTTCCACCACCCCGCTCTGCAGAACTTTTGAGTTCGGAGCCACACTATGTGTAAGCCAAATATTCCCGCCAATGACAGACCCTTTGCCAATTGTTACGCGTCCCAAGACGGAAGTATTGGAATATATCGTCACATTGTCTTCAATGATTGGATGGCGAGGCACGTCCAGGGGCAATCCGTGCTCGTCCAGCACAAAGTTTTTCGCTCCTAAGGTCACGCCCTGATATATCCGTACATGTTTCCCTATGATGGCGGTTTGTCCTATCACGACTCCAGTCCCGTGGTCTATGCCGAAGTATTCTCCTATCTCCGCTCCGGGATGGATATCTATGCCCGTCTTGGAATGGGCCATCTCGGTTATCATGCGCGGCAACACAGGGATGCCCAACTTGTAAAGCACATGGGCAGCCCGCTGATACAGCATGGCAAAAATAGCCGGGTAACAAAAGATGACCTCGCTGACATTCTTAGCCGCAGGGTCACCATCCAACATCGCTTTCACATCGGTCGACAACAAATATTTCAATTTAGGAATCTCATCGATGAAAGTCACGGCAAGCTCGGATGCATAGTCCTTTATGGAGCTTGATTCGGCCTGCCTGTCATCGAACTGCAAGCTGCAACCAATCTGTTCAAGAAGCAAATCATAAATTTCCTCCATGTAAACGCCTATGTAATAAGGCAACGATTCTTCCTTTATCTCTTGTTCTTCTCCAAAGAAACCGGGAAAAACCAGAGAACGCAGAAGTTCCATGACTTTTTTCATCCTGCTTACAGAGGGGGATGGCTTTTGATGCAGGGGAATATACCGATATTCCGGGGCATGCACCGCGGATAACTTTGAGACATCCTTCTGTATTCTTTTTAAAACATCGCTTCTATTCATAAATCAATTGTCCCAAGCCGGGTCATATTTCATAAATTTCTTCGAACCATTCGTCATGCCTATGTAGATGATTCCATCCGAGGCAAACATGAACATGTTGTTGAAGCTCCCCGATGAAAAGACTGCGCTGAACGAAACAGGCTGTTGATTCCATATGTTCTCTTCAGGGTCAAATGACCACATGTTCAGATCTGTATCCAAAACGTAAATCATATTATTGCACATGACACCGCACAAGACTCCTTGCGCCGCAGTCGGGCAAGCGGATTGTTCTTCCCAATGGACAAAATCAGTCGATGCCCACAGGGACTTGCTATAAGAAACGCCTGTCAGGTCGTTTCCGGTCATTCCCAATCCCACATAAGCCTTTGAACCAATCATCACGGCTACGCCGTTCAACTGTTTTTCCGGGAATTTAGCATCCAATGTCCGCCAAGACTCTTCTCTTCCATTAAAACAGAACACCTGCATATTCATGGTATCCCGTGACCCCCCGCCAAAATAATATGCCACATTGTCAATGGAAAAACCTGAAGCTCCATAAAGAGCCGGAGACTCCGGTTCAGGATAAAGCTGGGTCCATTCATTACGCCCGACAGAATAATAATAGAATGAATTCGATACATTATCGTCATTCGTGCGCCCTCCGAGACACAAAATCGAATATGGATTCAACGGGAAGAAAGCAGCTCCTTTTACATTCTCTTTTGCCTGTGTCTTCATTGACCAGTTGTTTGCATGCGTATCAAACGAAACAAGCTGGGAAGAACGTTCTCCGCCCAAATCCCCGCCAAACACATATCCTACCCCGTTCACCACACAGGCGGAAGCTTCCGTCACACTCTCCCCTATGTAATCGGGCAATGCTGCGATCACGTCCGGGGTTCTTATCTTTCTTACTTCACCGTAGGATACCGCTTTTGTATTTTTAGCGTAGGCGGCTATATAATAAGTCATCCCGCCACGCAAGCCTTCAATCGTCCCCTTAAAGACGGTGTCTTTTTCGTTATAAGCCGAAAGATGGAGTCCGTCGACAGTAGGGGACTCGTTCTCCGACCAGCAGAAACCTGCGTCTGTTATTTCCGTCTCGCCGCTATCCAAAACAGCCCCGCTTACTTCTATCCTACCATCCAATATGTCATCCGCAGCAATCTCCGAAGTCGTTACGGTAGGGGCCTGGCTACGTACAATCACTTTGATTGCACTCTTGCCATCACCGCTATAAGTCGTGCCGAACGAGTTCGTAGCGTAGGCACGCACATAATAGGTAGTCTGCTGCTTCAGGTTTTCCAGCACACCGTTCATGACACTGTCCGACAGGATTTCACACGGAACTCTCATAGTGACCGACGGTTCGTCCTCCAAAGAAGGCAAAGTCTGCACCGAGCTATAGCAGAAACCGCATTCCGTAATATCCGAATCGCCTGTAGACTGCAATATGGCACGAAAGGTGGCGGAAGTATAGCCTTTCCCCATCAATGACATCGAAGAAAACAACGGTTTTCCGGAAGGAGTCACGAACTCACGCATGTCCCCTTTGACCGTGCCAAACCGGTTTGCCAAGTATGCCCAATAATAATACCGGGTTTCGGGCTTCAAATCCCCCACGACCGCAAGGAACGAGGAATCCTTCCCCGCAGACGGCATGGCTATTTTCCGAGGAGATAGTTCCGTTGCCGACGTGGCGACGTAAACGCCCTTCTCCAAGATTTCCCCCTCTCCCGCATCAAGTATTTTCCCGCCCAACACGGAAGAGAGCGCCTTCACACTCTCGGGCTGCAAAGTCTGGACGACCCCTAATCCGGTAGTCGTAGTCACGCTTATTTCTTCTCCATACCCCACTCCTTTTTTATTGATAGCGAAAGGGCGGATATGATAAGTCCGGTCGGGCTCCAGTCCACGGGCAGTCGCGTCGTACGTCCCCACGCCGTTGCCGACGACAGCAGTGTCGCCCGTTTCAACCATCGGATTCGCATCCAAGCTCCAACACACCCCGTACCGGTCAACGGGAAGCCCGTTCGCACTGCTGACCTCGGCTTGAATCGTCACGCTCGTGGCACTCCTTTTCAATTTATATTCCACCGAAGTCCCTGTCAACAACTTCACTGCAGGCGGAGCCGCGTTCTTCACTTCAGTAGTCATGTCCGGATCTTCCACGCAACAAGTGCAATTATAAACAGCCGCGATTGCTAAAATAATATATATATATAATTATCATATATTTCCATACAACCATCCCTAAAACA
>CALBYC010000100.1 GCA_937890135.1 uncultured Parabacteroides sp. | reverse complement strand
TTCGGATGCCGAAACAAACATTTTGTCCCGTCCGAAATACCCCATCGGATTACGCTCATCAATTTAATTCCGCCAACGAGTGATAGTGACCGGACGAAAATAAATATGGGAATGGATGTGGTTTTAGTTTGTATTTTATGGGTGGGAGGTTATAAATTGTAATTAACAATGTGTTATTATAACGGGCGTTTATTCCTGTTATTCGCCATCATGATGTGTTGTATTAGTTAAATAATCTGTATTATATAGCAAAAAGATATTGAATGTTTGGTAGTGTCAAATTATTACCTGATATTTGCCATGTCAAATTATAAGCAATCTAATAACAGCTCAAACAATAAATAAAACATGAAGACTCGAATTTTATCAAAAGGTATTTTTACTCTACTGTTGACGGTAATGTGTGGTTTTGCAGCTCAGGCATCTTCTCCGCGGAACTACCTGTATGATACGAAAGAGGAGAATGGTCAAATCGTTTCGAAGACTGTTTTCCTCCAGGCCGATAATGGCATGTTGGACAAACAGGTAAAATATGAGTTTGTTTACGGCGAAAATGGGAAAGTGGCCGTGAAGAAGGCGTATCGGTGGGATGCCAAAACAAACAGGTGGCAGCCTTTTTATCAAACAGAATATAGCTACGATGAAAAGGACGGCGAAATCCAATCTGTTTATGGTTTGTGGAACAAGAAAACAAACAAATACGACATGAATGTAAAGAGGATGGTTATTCCATCATCCAATTACAATGACATCTTTTCATAAAAGTACATATATTAAACAAGTGAAAGGCGGGAGGCATATCGCTTCCCGCTTTTTTTGCATCCTTCTTTCCTGCCTGCCTTTTTATATGTACTTTTGCACAAAATAAGGAATAATGATGAACGAAGTAAAAGCTCGGCATATTCATATAGATGAATTTGATTATCCATTGCCGGATGACCGAATTGCAAAGTTCCCCTTGCCTAAGCGGGACGAGTCCAAATTGTTATTATATAAAGAGGGCAAAATAGGAGAAACGATATTCAAGCATATAGCAGACTGCCTTCCTGCAGAATCGTTGATGGTATTTAATAATACGCGTGTGATTCAGGCGCGTCTGCTTTTCCAAAAAAGCACGGGGGCACGCATAGAAGTGTTTTGTCTGGAGCCCGTTTCTCCCAATGACTATGCTTTGGTGTTTCAGCAAACGGAGAAATGTAGCTGGAATTGCCTGGTCGGGAACTTGAAAAAATGGAAAGAGGGGGTTTTGCAGCGGATTGTAGACATACAAGGGGAAAAGGTCGTTTTATCCGCAGAAAAAAAAGAGAGCCGTGGCGATTCTCATATAGTGGAGTTTTCATGGAACAATCCCAAATATACCTTTGCTGACTTGCTGGATGCCGCAGGCGTGCTGCCTATTCCTCCTTATTTGCATCGGGAAACGGAAGAAAGCGATTTGCGAACCTATCAAACTGTTTATTCAAAAATAAAAGGTTCTGTGGCCGCTCCTACGGCCGGGCTTCATTTTACCCCGGAAGTATTGGCGGATATTGATGCTCATGGCATTGGACGTGAAGAGGTGACGCTCCATGTGGGGGCAGGAACTTTCAAACCTGTGAAGAGCGAAACTTTGGAAGGCCATGAAATGCACACCGAATTTATCTCTGTCCGTCGAAGCTCCATCGAAAGAATCCAAAAGGAATTGGGCGGCATCATCGCTGTAGGTACCACCTCCGTCCGTACCTTGGAGAGTTTGTATTACGTGGGCATGATATTGTCTGCCAATCCAGATGCGACTTCTGAGGATTTGGTCGTAAAGCAGTGGATGCCTTATGATAATAAAAACAATAGCTTGTCTGCCTATGACGCCTTGCAGCAAATACTGGACTATTTAGACCGCCGTCATGCAGACCGCCTGGTGACGGCCACGCAAATTATCATCGCTCCAGGATATACCTTTAAAATTGTACGAGGCATCGTTACAAATTTCCACCAACCCAAGAGCACATTGATCCTTCTGATTTCCGCATTTGTGAAAGGCAATTGGAGACCGATTTACGAGTATGCATTGTCGCACGGCTTCCGTTTTTTGAGTTATGGCGATAGTTCTTTGCTGCTGTAGTTATTGTGAACCCGTTGGCGAATCACGAGCGTTGATTTAGTTCCGCCAACGGGCTTTGCCGTTATTTCTTAAAAACGAGATAGACTGCGGCAACCAAGAATAGGAAAGCCAATGCATGGTTCCATTTGAATGTTTCCCCCTTGAATGCGATGGTGCTGAAAGCGACAAAGACAACCAAAGTGATGACTTCTTGGATTACTTTTAGCTGGATTAAGCTGAATGGCCCTCCATTCCCTTTAAATCCGATGCGGTTTGCCGGAACTTGGAAACAATATTCAAAAAAGGCAAGCAACCAGCTGAATACAATGACTCCAATCAGTGGAAGATGTTCGAACCAGCTGAATTGCTGCTTCATCTTCAAATGTCCGTACCAAGCACATGTCATGAATATGTTTGATACTATCAACATCAAAATTGTGTAAACTCCATTCATTTTATTTGTTTGTTATATGATTTTTTCGGTAGATAATCGGATTGGATGTTCGTCATGCTGCCCCATAGGCTATGGCGGGCGTCCGGATTGATCGCTTCCAATCGGGCTAATATGCTTTTCATCTCTTTCCTGCTGGACCCCGATTCATACGGACAATTCTTTATTTGTTTTTGAAATTGCATGATACGGCTGATTTCGATGAGTTCTTTCTCCCCGACCAAACATAGCGGACGAATGATTTCCATTGCGAACTTGTTCATGACCAGTTTCGGCGGCATTGTCCCGAATGCTCCTTGGTGCGTCAGGTTCATCAGCAGTGTTTCTAATATGTCGTCTTGGTGATGTCCCAATGCTATCTTGTTGCATTGATACTTTTTGGCTATTTCGAACAATGCTTTCCTTCGTGTCCAGGAGCAGAGGAAGCAAGGAGATTTGCGGGTGTCTGTCGATGGGTCGAATTCCGTTTCGTGTACAATAAACGGAATGCCGTATTTTTCGGCACAGCTTCGTAAATATGACTGGTCAGAGCTGTATGGGATGTTTTTCATGACAACATGTGCGGCCATCAGTTGGAATTTAGGGCTAAAAATCTTTGATTTTCGTCCCAAAAATTCAACCAACGCCAAAGAGTCTTTCCCGCCCGATAGCCCGATCAATATTTTATCCCCATCCGTAATCAAATCATAGTCACGGATGGCCCTCCTGATTTTCTCTTCTACTTTGATAAACAGTAGTTCTTCAGCCGAATGTTTTGCCATTTTTTTCAATAATTGGCGCAAAGATACAACAAAAACGTAATTTTATTTATACCTTTGAAGTTGGAATACCAATAATAATATATACATGGAATGTTTTGTAAAGAAACTGCTTTGTGCGGTGGGCTTTGCTTTCCTATGCAGCCCGATGGGAGCACAAAGTTTGGATCAGGCAAAGAAGTTATACAACGATGGGCAATATGCCGAGGCTAAACCGGCTTTTGAAAAGTTGGTGAAGCAGTCTCCTGGAAATGCCTCTTATAATTTGTGGTATGGCGTTTGCTGTTATGAAACCGGTGATTTGAAAGCGGCTGAGAAACATTTGGCATTGGCAGTCAAACGGCGTTTTATTGACGCATATCGTTATTTGGGAGAAGTTTATTATCAAACATATAGATTTGATGAAGCGGTAGCGATGTATGACGACTATATAGATTTGTTGACGAAAAAGAAAAGAGATACAGATGCTGCTGAAGTGCGCCAAGAAACGATAGAAGATGCTCTGCGCATGATGGAAAAAGTTGAAGATGTCCAAGTGATAGACAGCGTCGTGGTTGATAGGGATGCATTCTTGTCGGCTTATACATTGAGTGAAGAAATGGGAACGTTGGAGTCGTATGCTGATTTTTTCCAGGATCCTGACGTTGAATCCTCTGTGTACAAGAATCAAAAAGGAGATAAGATTTTTTATGCCAAACCCACCGCGGAAAATGGTTATTGCCTCTTTAGCCAGTCCAAATTGATGGATAGGTGGGCGGATGAGAAAATGCTTCCGATGGATATCAATTCAAAGGTGGACAACAATTATCCCTTTGTCATGCCGGATGGCGTTACTGTTTATTTTGCTTCGAAAGGTTCCAATTCGTTAGGCGGGTATGACTTGTATGTCACCCGGTACAGCATGAATTCAGATA
>CALBYC010000099.1 GCA_937890135.1 uncultured Parabacteroides sp. | reverse complement strand
ATACACAAACTTCTTCATATCTATATATTTTTTGCACCGGACAAAGATAACGACAAGCATCATAACGACCAAGCATCCAAACTAAAACTATGAAAAATGCTTGTTCAGGTCCATCGGCATTCCAACACCCGAGCCGATCGGGGAATCCAAAGGGACCCGCCTGTCCAAGACGGCACAGCCCTTCCCCGGAAAGGTCACGTCCTTTCCCCTAAGAGGATACGGCCTTTTCCCGGAAAGGTTGCGATCAATCGGCACGAAGGTAGCAAAGAATCCCTGCCCTGTTTTCAAATAAAAACACTACCTTTGCCCGAACAAACAACAAATACGCTTGTCGGCATCACGAAGATAATCCCCGCGCAGGGTTTGGGTATCAGTTTTAAAGACGAACAGAAATGAATCAACCGTTAGCAGAAAGAATGCGTCCGAAAACATTGGACGAGTATATAGGCCAGAAACATCTCGTAGGCCCAGGAGCTGTCCTCCGGAAAATGATAGAAGCGGGCCACGTGCCTTCCTTCATATTGTGGGGACCACCGGGAGTGGGCAAAACGACCTTGGCACATATCGTGGCAGAAAAGCTCAACGCACCTTTTTATACTTTAAGCGCCATCAGTTCGGGAGTGAAGGACGTGAGGGATGTGATTGAAAAGGCCAGGAGCAATCGTTTCTTCGATGCAGTCTCTCCCATCCTTTTCATCGATGAAATCCACCGGTTCAGCAAGTCGCAGCAAGATTCATTGCTGAATGCCGTCGAGACGGGCGTCGTCACTTTGATTGGAGCAACTACCGAGAACCCGTCCTTCGAGGTAATACGGCCTTTGCTGTCCCGTTGCCAAGTATATGTCCTGAGACCACTCGAAAAGGAAGACTTGCTTGAGCTGACAAACCGGGCCCTGAAGGAAGACATCCTATTAAGAGAAAAGAACGTCCAATTAAAAGAGACGGACGCACTGCTGCGATATTCCGGAGGCGATGCCCGCAAATTATTGAATATACTGGAATTGGTGATTTCCGCCGAGGAGAATGACGAGGTCGCCATTACCGACCAAAAAGTAACAGACAGGCTGCAAGAAAACCCCGCGGCCTATGACAAGGGCGGTGAAATGCATTATGACATCATATCGGCCTTCATCAAGTCCATCAGAGGCAGCGATCCCGACGGGGCCATCTATTGGTTAGCACGGATGGTAGCAGGAGGAGAAGACCCCAAATTCATAGCGCGCAGGCTATGCATCTCGGCAGCCGAAGACATCGGATTGGCCAACCCCAACGCTTTGTTGCTTGCCAATGCATGTTTCGACACCGTTCAAAAAATCGGATGGCCGGAAGGACGAATCCCCCTGGCTGAGACAACCATTTATTTGGCCTGCAGCCCGAAAAGCAACTCCGCCTATCAGGCCATCAACAACGCAATCGCTTATGTAGAGAAGATAGGGAACCTGCCCGTTCCTCTCCATCTGCGAAACGCACCCACTAAACTTATGGCAGAGCTGGACTATGGAAAGGACTACAAATATGCCCACGATTATGAAAATCATTTTGTAAAGCAAGAATACCTACCAAAGGAGGTTATGAGCCAACATTTCTGGCACGGGCAAAACAACCCGGCAGAAGACAAATTATTGGATCAAATGCGCAAACTGTGGGGAAATCGCTTTTAATTCGGTTTTTTCATGGGGAAATATTGCTTTATTCAGAATTAAGTCATACCTTTCGCCGTCCAAACTAAAACAGTTGGATATTGACAAAATGTTACATTAAAATTCATAGGACATGAAGAAGCACAATTTTTATGCAGGTCCCTCGATTTTGAGCGAGTACACAATCAAAAACACAGCAGCAGCTGTAGAAAATTTTGCAGGAATGGAGTTATCCTTATTGGAAATCTCCCACCGCAGTAAAGAATTTGTTGCCGTAATGGACGAAGCGCAAGCTTTGGTCAAAGAATTGTTGGAAATTCCTGCCGGATACGAAGTCGTGTTCTTGGGCGGTGGAGCCAGCCTGCAATTCTGCATGGTGCCGTTCAACTTGTTGAAGAAGAAAGCCGCCTACTTGGATACAGGCACATGGGCTTCCAAGGCAATCAAAGAAGCGAAACTGTTCGGCGAAGTAGATGTCGTTGCATCATCCAAAGATAAAAATTACACCTACATTCCTAAAGAATATACGGTTCCTGAAGATGAGGATTATTTCCATGTGACAACCAATAATACCATTTACGGTACTGAAATCCGCAAAGACCTAGATGTCAAAGTTCCTTTGGTCGCAGACATGTCTTCCGATATCTTCTCCCGTCCGGTAGACGTTTCTAAATATGACTTAATTTACGCAGGTGCGCAAAAGAACCTTGCTCCGGCCGGAGTCACGCTGGTAATCGTCCGCACAGACGCATTAGGCAAAGTGGATCGCCCTATCCCTACCATGCTGAACTATAAGACACATGTAGATAAAGGCTCCATGTTCAACACACCTCCCGTTTTGCCCATCTATTCAGCTTTGCAGACATTGAAATGGTACAAAGATCAGGGCGGCATCAAAGCGATGGAAAAGAAAGACAAAGAAAATGCAGCCATCCTGTATGACGAAATAGACCGTAACAAATTATTCCGTGGCACAGTCGTTCCTGAAGACCGTTCCATCATGAATGTTTGTTTCGTCATGAACGATGAATACAAAGAATTAGAAGCAGACTTCAATGCATTCGCTTCTTCCAAAGGTATCGTAGGCATTAAAGGCCATCGTTCCGTAGGAGGTTTCCGTGCTTCTTTATACAATGCTATGCCAAAAAGCAGCGTTGAAGTTTTGATTGCAGCGATGAAGGAATTTGAAAAACAGCATTGATCATGGCAAAGGTATTAATAGCTACAGAAAAACCATTTGCTGCAATCGCTGTAAATGGTATCCGTGATGTTGTCGAGCAGGCGGGTGATGAACTGGCTTTGCTGGAACGTTACACAGAGAAAAGCCAATTGTTGGAAGCCGTCAAAGACGCTGATGCTCTGATCGTGCGCAGCGACAAAGTGGATAACGAAGTATTGGACGCTGCCAAAAAGCTGAAAATTGTTGTCCGTGCCGGGGCTGGTTATGACAACATAGACCTGGACGCGGCGACGGCACATCATGTATGTGTAATGAACACACCGGGCCAAAACTCAAATGCCGTTGCCGAATTGGCATTGGGATTGATGGTGATGGCTGTCAGAAATTTTTATAACGGGACTTCCGGGACGGAATTAAAAGGGAAAAAATTAGGCATCCATGCATTCGGCAATGTGGGACGAAACGTTGCACGAATTGCAAAAGGATTCGGAATGGAAGTCTATGCTTTTGACGCCTTCTGTCCGAAAGAAGCAATAGAAGAGGCGGGCGTAAAAGCGGTTGCTTCCGTCGAAGAGCTTTATTCCACTTGCCAAGTAATTTCGCTGCATATTCCGGCTACTGCAGAGACGAGAAATTCCATCAATGCCGATTTGGTCGGGAAAATGCCTAAAGGCGGATTGCTTGTCAACACAGCACGCAAAGAGGTCATCAATGAGCCCGAATTGATACAACTGATGGAAAAACGTACAGACTTAAAATATGTGACAGACATCATGCCGGCTGCCAACGAAGAATTCGCAGCCAAGTTCGCAGGCCGATATTTCTCTACCCCAAAGAAGATGGGCGCACAAACAGCCGAAGCAAACATCAATGCTGGCATCGCTGCTGCCAAACAAATAGAGGGATACCTTAAAGAAGGATGCGAAAAATTCCGTGTCAACAAATAAAAAACGAGGGTGCATCTTTTTATTCATAACAAACGGATGCACCCTTTTCTTTTAACATTAACAGACAAATGCCATGGCAATCATAAAACCTTTCAAGGGCATCCGCCCTCCGAAAAATTTAGTAGAGCAAGTAGCCTCCCGCCCGTATGATGTCCTAAACTCGGAAGAAGCGCGCAAAGAGGCAGAAGGGAACGAGAAATCATTATACCATATTATTCGTCCGGAAATTGATTTTCCAGTCGGGACGGACGAACATGCACCGGAAGTTTATTTGAAAGCAGCTGAGAATTTTAACAAGTTCCTACAGAAAGGCTGGCTCGTAGAAGACCCGAAAGAGTGTTATTATGTGTATGCCCAAACAATGAACGGGAAAACCCAATTCGGATTGGTCGTAGGTGCTTACGTACCGGACTACTTGAATGGTGTCATCAAAAAGCATGAACTTACCAGACGAGACAAAGAAGAAGACCGCATGAAACATGTCCGCGTGAATAATGCGAACATAGAGCCTGTATTCTTCGCTTATCCCGACAATCCGGAATTGGACAAAATTGTCGCCAAATATGCGGCAACCGACCCGGAATACGACTTCATTGCTCCTTTGGATGGCTTCCGCCATACATTTTGGGTGATAGATAACGATGAAGATATTCAACAAATAACTCGATTGTTCGCCAAGATTCCGGCCCTGTATATTGCAGACGGGCATCATCGCTCCGCCGCCGCAGCGTTGGTAGGAGCTGAAAAGGCCAAACAAAACCCCAACCATCGTGGAGATGAAGAATACAATTACTTCATGGCTGTTTGCTTCCCGGCAAATCAGCTTACCATTATTGACTACAACAGGGTGGTCAAAGACCTCAACGGACTAACTCCTGCGGAGTTTTTAGCTCGCATCTCAAGCGATTTCATCGTTGAAGACAAAGGGGAAGAGATTTACAAGCCGAACGCCTTGCACAACTTTTCTCTTTATTTGGACGGAAGATGGTACTCCTTGACAGCCAAGCCTGGCACTTATGATGATTCCGACCCGATAGGCGTACTGGATGTGACAATTTCTTCCAATCTCATCTTAAACAAAATATTAGGAATCAAAGACCTCCGTTCGGACAAACGAATTGATTTTGTCGGAGGCATTCGAGGATTGGGGGAATTGAAGAAAAGAGTCGACAGCGGAGAGATGAAAATGGCTTTAGCTCTTTATCCGGTAACCATGAAACAGCTGATGGACATCGCCGATACCGGCAATATCATGCCGCCTAAAACGACATGGTTTGAACCCAAATTACGTTCCGGATTAGTCATTCATAAATTGGAATAATCTTTCCCTGAAATAGTCAAATAGCACACAAAGAATGCTTGCCAGCAATAATTTGTGTGCTATTTTTGTAAAATGATCAAGAGTAAAAAACATATTTAATGTTCGAACAATGAAAAAATGGCATTCGATACTGCTTATGCTTGCCTGTTCATGGGGAGCATGGGCAACCAACCGAGAGGTAAAAATCAAATTGATAGAAACAAGCGACATACATGGGAACTTCTACCCCTACAACTTCATTGAGCAGAAAGAATGGGGCGGCAGCCTGGCAAGGGTCTGCACTTATGTAAAAGAAGAACGGAAAAAATACGGCGACAATCTTTTATTGATAGACAACGGGGATATCCTCCAAGGGCAGCCCACGACCTATTATTACAATTACATAGACACAACATCAACCCACTTGGCCGCCTCTATAATGAACTATATGGGATATGTAACCGGGAACATGGGCAACCATGACGTAGAGACAGGGCATGCCGTTTACGACAGATGGATCAGAGAGTGCCATTTCCCTATTTTAGGAGCCAACATCATCAAAACGTCCGACGAAACGACCTACCTGAAACCTTATGTAATCATAGAGCGGGAAAGGGTGAAAATCGCCATCTTAGGCATGATTACCCCTGCCATTCCTACCTGGTTGCCAGAAACCCTGTGGGAAGGATTACGCTTTGACGACATGGAGCGAACTGCACGCAAATGGATGAAAATCATCAAGGAAAAGGAACATCCGGATATTATCGTAGGCGTTTTCCATGCCGGGCGTGAAGCCAGGACGGTAGGGGGGAAATACAGGGAGGATGCTTGCTTGGAAGTTGCGTCCAACGTACCTGGTTTCGATGTCGTCTTGATGGGGCATGACCACAGCCGATACAATGGAACCGTTACCTCGTCAGACGGAAGCACCGTGCATGTGATCAATCCGGCCAACAAGGGCAGTTATGTCGGCAGTGTTGACATCTCCTTGGTGCTTCAGGACGGGAAGGTCATAGATAAAAAAATATCAGGCGAGCTTGTCCCCATGGACAATTTAAAACCTGACGCAGGTTTCATGGGGCACTTCAACGCTCAATACCAGACGGTCAAGCAGTTTGTTTCCGAAAAAATTGGAACAATGGAAAAGACCATAACTACCGAGCCTGCCTACTTCGGCCCTTCCGCTTTTATCGATTTGATCCATTCCATTCAATTGGAATTGACAGGCGCCGATGTCTCCTTTTCCGCTCCCCTCTCCTTCAATGCCAAAATAAAGCAAGGCGATATCCTTATCAGTGACATGTTCAAGTTATACAAATACGAGAACCTGCTCTACACGATGCGCCTGAGCGGAAAGGAAATAAAAGGCTTCTTGGAAGAGTCATACGCAGGTTGGACAAACCAAATGAAATCGGCAGACGACCATCTGCTGTTAATAAAAAAACGCAAAGAGGGAAATGGATATATGTTTGTCAACCCAAGCTTCAACTTCGATTCGGCAGCCGGCATCATTTACACGGTTGATGTCAGCAAGCCTAAAGGCGAAAAGATTACAATTATCCGCATGGCGAATGGCAAGCCGTTCGACATGGACAAGCAATACAAGGTGGCTGTCAACTCGTATAGGGGAAACGGCGGCGGAGAACTACTGACCAAGGGGGCTGGCATTCCTATCGACCAATTAAGCAGCCGAATCATCTCTTCTACGGAAAAAGACCTCCGTTATTACTTGATACAATACGTGAAGAGCAAGGGGACAATCTCTCCTAAATCCATGGACCAATGG
>CALBYC010000098.1 GCA_937890135.1 uncultured Parabacteroides sp. | reverse complement strand
GTGTTTTTCATAGTTTTATATAGAAAAACGTTGCAGTTCTATTTGGACACTTCACAACCTTCGCCTCGGCCCTTGCGTCGGCTGCCGATATCGGACAGGAGAGATAGTGATGGAATCAAGTCCCCGCTCCAATCATCGGACAAGATGAATGCGTCCTCTTCAAAAAAAGGATGCAATCTATCCCCGGTTTGGTTGCGACCTTTTCCGGGAAAGGTCGCAATCACTTTCCTTGAACATTCCCACTTCTTGAAGAAAAGCTTAAAAACATCCAAACAGCACGTAAAGGAGATGAGAATTTATTACATTTGCTATCAAATAATCTTGAGGCCATGAAAATAGAATTACCTGTAAACATCAAGCAGGAAGAGGTGTCCGTCGACACTCGGTGTCTGGTCGTCATCGGTACAAATGGCATTGGCAAAAGCTCATTTGGCAAGATGATATCCACCCTGAATCCTGGAAAGTCAACTCTCATATCGGGATTGCATGCATTGTTCATTTCACGTCGATCCGATGAGGAGAGGAACGAAGAGGGATGGTTGCAACTACAAACTCTTATCAAGGAACGGCTGCTGCTGCCGCATGTTACCGAATACGAGAAGATGATTGTCCGGTTGCAACAAGAAGAATTCGATATTTCAGTGAACTATAAAGAATCCTGCAAAAAAGAAGAAGGGTTGCAGCCTCCGGTCACAAAATTGGATTTGATCCAAACAGTCTGGGAAGAAATGTTTCCGCACAACCGCCTGGTGAGGAAGTCAGGCTTTTTCGAAGTCGTTTCCACCTACCACCGCAGCCTCTCATACAACGCAGGAAGAATGAGCGATAGCGAGAAGCTTGTATTCTATCTTGTCGGAGCTGCCCTCTTTGCGCCCGCACGGGCTTTGTTGATCATAGAAGAGCCCGAAACATTGTTGCACGATTCCATCAAAAACCTGCTATGGGACAGGATTGAGCAACTAAGGCCTGACTGCTCATACGTTTACCTGACGCACGACATCGACTTCGCCCTTTCACGGAGGTCATGCAAGCGACTGTGGATAAAAGATTTTGATGCCGATAATAAAATATGGGATTACCAATTGATCGAGAACAGTACTTCATTGCCTGAGGAACTGTATATGGAAGTTTTAGGTAACAGAAAGCCCGTCCTTTTCATCGAAGGGACAGAGAACAACAGCATAGACTTTCGTCTCTATTCCCTTGTTTTCCCAGATTACATGGTCAAACCGATGGGAGGATGCCAAAAGGTGATAGAAACGACCAAGGCTTTTAATCAAATGAAGGAATTCCACACGTTGGCGAGTTTCGGCATCGTCGACAGAGACAGGCGTACGGACAAAGAAATCGAACATTTGAACAGGCAGCATATTTTTGTCCCGGATGTGGCTGAAGTCGAGAACCTGCTGATGCTGGAAGAAGTCGTCAGAACAGTTGCCTCCAAGCTCAAGAAGAATCCTGACAGGGTGTTTGAAATGGTAAAGAAAAATGTAATCCAACTTTTTGAAAACGAGTTGGAGGAGCAGGTCATCTTGCATACAAAGCACAAAATCAAGAAGAAGCTGGAAACTTCCTTGAATTACAAAATCCATTCTTTTGAACAGCTCAACGGGCATGTGGAAGAGATTCGCGAGCGCATTTGCGTGGAAGAAGTATATGAAACGATACGAAGGCGGTTTAAATCATATATCGACACGGGCAACTACAAATTGATACTACGCGTATATAACCAGAAGGGGATGCTTCCAGAAAGCCAAGTGTGCCAGCTTTGCGGCATTCATTCCAAAGAGAATTATCTCGATTTCATCCTAAATTTATTACGGGAAAACGGGAACGAGGCAGAGATAATCAGGAAGGCCATCCGAAGCTCGCTGGGAGTTCCGAAGTAAAAGACCCTTTTAGTATGCGGGTATGCTCCCGCCTTAGTTTGAAAAATAGCGCAATCACTTCTTGCTATCGCCAGAGGTGATTGCGCGTTTCCATGTCATTCCCTTAAATCGATGAAACCTGGAGCAGGCAAGTGCATGCCCGCCATCACTAAACCGTTCTTTTTTGCATAATCCAAAATTCTTTTCCTGCTTTCAATTGCTTTCTTTTTATCCATATCATACGAAGCACAATATTCAGGATGTTTCATTTGCAACTCTGCGCCATGCATCAAGTCTCCTATAACCAAGACACCTCCTTTTTGAAATACAGTATGTCCCGGCGTATGTCCATAAGCTTCAATCGGAACGATTCCAGCCGGTAATGTGTCGCCGACATGGAACAGATGAAGCCGGTCTCTATACAAATCAAGAACCTTACGTTGTTTTTCATTCTTCTCTTTCGGCATGCCCATCCATGCAACATATTCCATTTCATTCAGATATATTTCTGCATTTGGAAAAACGGCTTTCCCATTTTTAAGCATACCGCCAATATGGTCTCCGTGAAGATGCGTGATATAAATCAATTTGATCTCTTCCGGTTTCTTCCCCTGTTTTGCAAGAGTCTCGGTCAAAAGACTTGTGCCCCCTCCTAATCCAGTATCGAACAAGATATCTTGACCATTTACGGACATGAGGAAACAACTTACTGAAGACGGGATGCCTTTTTGAAGGCCAAGTGAAATCAAAATGGAATCTGGAGCATCCGCAAACACACTTTTCGCCCGCATTGCCTCTCCTGGTTTGTCTTTTAACCACTCAATACTGACATCCCCTACATGCAACAATTTGGATGTCAGTTCTTGCGCCTTACAACAACAAGCTGAGGCTAATACAATAAATGAAACCAATATACTTTTCATATTTTCCAATAGATTCAAATTGTTAATAACTAACAGCCCACACAGCAAATAGCCGGAACGAATCAAACGTATATTTTGGTTATGTCAATACGAATAAATAGAGAAATTATTAATTCAGATTGTCCGTACCTGAAACTGCTATTCCGTTTTTCCAAACACCTCGAATATTCAAATTCCGGTCCATAATCAATATGTCGGCATCTTTCCCTTTCTTAAGGGAGCCCTTGTGCTTCTCGACACCTATCAAGCGGGCAGGTGTCTCCGAGGCCATCCTTACAGCATCAGCCAAAGGAATGTCCGCTTTTTGCACCATGATGCGAACCAAATCATCCATGGTCGCCAAACTTCCAGCTAATGATGAATGGTCTGCCAATTTGCATACTCCGTCTTCAATGACATACCGAGGATCGACTTTTGGATTTTCACAAGCGGCATATGCTATGGCATCCGTTACCAAGCAGGTTTTTTCTACACCTTTCAGCTTGTAGACCAACTTCAGTATGGTCGCAGGCAAATGTGCTCCATCAGCAATCACTTCCACCGTCATGTCGTCCATCAAGTATACACTTTCTACTGTTCCCTCATATTTGTATTCACGATGTTTGTGGAATCCCGGCATCGCATTATAAAAATGGGCGGCATGAGTGAATCCAGCTTCGAACGCATTTTTGATTAATTCAAATCCTGCTTCGGTATGAGTGACGGCAAGCATGATGCCTTTCGACTTGACATAGCGCGCAAATGGGATGGCTCCATCCAATTCAGGGCTGATGTCCCATCGCTTGATGCAATGCGTTTCTTCCAAAATTCCTTTGTATTCTGCTTCGTCAATCGGCTTGATTGAGCCACCAAACAAAGAGCTTGACATAGCGGGATTCAGGTATGGACCTTCCAAATGAAGTCCTCCTACTATTGGATTCTTTTCTGCCATCATTGACTCGCAAACAGTAACAGCTTGCTTGATTTCAGTCTTCGAGGCAGCCGTCAATGTCGGGAAAATCGTGGTCGCACCATGCCGAAGGTGTGCTTGGACGGCCAGGTCAAATGCTTCTGGTGTCCCTTCCTTAAAGTTGTGTCCTCCCCCACCATGTACATGCATGGCAACAAAGCCTGGAAGTACATACATGTCACGAGCATCGATTAATTTGGCTCCTATGACTGCTAAATCGCTATTGGTGACTTCCAATATCTTCCCATCGCTAATAAGGACAGAACCACCTTTCAACCATCCATTGGGGGTCAAAATACGCCCATTTATTATTTGTGTTAGCATTGTTTCTCTTTATTTAAGGGTCTTAAAAAAGTTTGTTTGTACCATCCACCAATTTGCCCATAGCCCATACGGCACGGACATTCAAATCTCGATCAAGTATGACAACATCTGCATCTTTACCTCGCTGCAATGAGCCCTTCCTATCGTAAACCCCCATGACACGGGCGGGAGTTTCAGATGCCATACGTACGGCATCAGCCAAAGGAATATCCGCTTTTTGCACCATTGTACGAACCAAACGGTCCATAGTCGCAATACTTCCTGCCAAAGCAGAACGATCGGACAATTTACAAACGCCGTCTTCAATGATGACACGAGGATCAAATGCAGTTTTTGCGTCAGTAGCGGTACAAGCCAAGGAGTCAGTAACCAAACAAGTGCGTTCCACGCCTTTAATCTTGTAGACCAAACGTAAAATGGTTGGAGGAACGTGTATGCCATCTGCTACTACCTCCACTGTCATATTGTCAATCAGGTAGATGCTTTCAACCGTGCCTTCATACTTGTACTCTCTACGCTTGTGGAAACCAGGCATAGCATTATAGAAATGCGTGGCATGTTTATAACCCACTTCATAGGCAGTACGGATATCTTCAAATTCAGCTTGAGTATGCCCTACAGCTGCCAATACACCTTTTGAAGTTATGTATTTACCAAACTGCATGGCTCCTGACAATTCCGGGGCGGCATCCCAACGTTTGATGCAATGTGTATCTTCCAGTAATGGTATGTATTCTTCGGGATTTGGGTCTTTAATCCATTCAGGAATCTGGGCTCCTGCCATTTTTTTATTAAAGTAAGGTCCTTCCAAATGAAGTCCTAAAACAGGGCTATCCACTTCAGCCATCAATTTTTCAGTTGTTTCGGCAGCAGCACGAATCATTTGAACGGTGGAAGAAGAGAGGGTCGGGAATATAGATGTGGTTCCATATCTCATATGAGTTTGAATAGCAACTTTGAAAGCTTCTTCTGTTCCTTCCATGAAATCTCTTCCACCTGCGCCATGCGAGTGTATCTCAATGCCTCCAGGCACTATATACATACCTTTTGCATCAATCAATTTCGCTCCGACGATGGCGAGATCACAATTTGTAACTTCCAGAATTTTATTATCCTGAATCAAGACAGAACCGTCTTTTAGCCAACCTTGCGGAGTAAGAATCTTACCATTTATAATCTGTTGCAGCATTGTTGTGTTTTTTATTCTTGTTTTTTTGTTTTATGTTTTTTTGTTGAACATAAGTCCTTCTATATAATTTTGCAAAACTCATGTTCCAATATCTTTAGCAAAAGTAAGAAAAAACGATAGCTTAATAAAAAAGCCTGATTAAAATTCCAGTCATTTTGTTCCTCAAATTTTAATCAAGCTTTATTTCTTTTATTATTCCCATTCAATTGTCGAAGGCGGCTTGGAGCTGATATCGTAAACTACACGATTTACACCTTTTACCTTGTTAATAATTTCATTGGAAACTTTTCCCAAAAAATCATAAGGCAAATGGGCCCAATCAGCGGTCATGGCATCGGATGATGTCACCGCACGCAGAGCTATAGTGTTTTCATAGGTGCGTTCGTCACCCATCACTCCTACAGAACGAATAGGGAGCAAAATGGCACCTGCTTGCCATACCTTGTCATATAATCCCCATTCTCGCATCAATGACATATAAATATCATCTGCATCTTGTAAGATGCGGACTTTTTCTTCAGTTATGTCACCCAAGATACGAATGCCTAAACCCGGGCCAGGGAATGGATGGCGTTTAATCAAATGTTCTTGCATTCCTAACTCAATTCCGACGCGGCGAACTTCATCTTTGAACAATAATCGTAAAGGCTCTACTAATTTCAGGTTCATTTTTTTAGGAAGGCCGCCTACATTGTGATGACTTTTGATTGTTGTTCCCGTAATTGACAAAGATTCAATTACGTCTGGGTAAATCGTTCCTTGCCCTAACCATTTGATGTCCTTCAGCTTCTTTGCCTCTTCGTCGAAAACATCAATAAAGCCCTTACCTATAATCTTGCGTTTTTGCTCCGGGTCGGTTACTCCTGCCAATTCTCCATAGAACTTAGCCTTTGCGTTAACTCCTATTACGTTCAAGCCAAGGTGTTCGTAGTCTTTCAGTACATTCTCAAATTCGTTCTTGCGCAATAATCCATGATCTACAAAGATACAGGTAAGATTTTTTCCTATTGCTTTGTTAAGCAAGACTGCAGTCACAGATGAATCCACGCCGCCAGACAATGCCAAAATCACCTTGTCATCACCTAATTTTTTCTTAAGCTCCGCAACGGTTGATTCGATAAAGGAAGCCGGGGTCCAATCCTTTGCACAGCCGCAAATATTCAAAAAATTATCCAGCAACCTTATTCCATCCGCGGTATGATACACCTCGGGATGGAATTGTACACCCCAAGTCTGTTCACCTTCGACATGATAAGCTGCATTTTTTACATCTTTTGTGCTGGCAATGATTTCGAAGTTGCTTGGCAATTCTGTAATGGAATCACCATGAGACATCCAAATTTGTGAACCAACCTTAATGCCTTTGAACAAAGGATCATCAGCATCAATGGCTGAGAGATTGGCACGGCCATATTCTCGGGAATTAGCTGATTCGACTTTGCCACCTGAGGTATAGGCGATATATTGTGCTCCATAGCAAATGCCTAAAACAGGATATTTCCCTCTGAATTGACTCAAATCAGCCTTGAAGGCATTAGGGTCATATACAGAATATGGGCTACCGGAAAGAATGACACCTTTTATGCCGGTAGTATCAT
>CALBYC010000097.1 GCA_937890135.1 uncultured Parabacteroides sp. | reverse complement strand
ATTTGCCCGTGGGCGACACAAACGCGTGCGTCCGGCACTTCCCGGCGGACCAGGGCTTCTATTTCGTATATGTTCTGGATTCTGTTGTTGATGAAAAACACTTGACCGTTCCGGCTCATCTCGAAATTGATGGCTTCACGGATAATATCCGGATTGAAGCGTTCCACATCTGTTTGGACCGGGTAGCGGTTGGGGGGAGGCGTGGTGATGCTGCTTAGATCCCTTGCGCCCATGAGGGAGAATTGCAGAGTCCGGGGAATCGGGGTAGCTGTCATGGTCAATGTGTCCACGTTGCTCTTGAGCTGGCGGAGCTTTTCTTTGACAGAAACACCGAATTTCTGCTCTTCGTCTATGATTAGCAACCCGAGGTCTTTGAATGCTACGTCCTTGCTTACGATGCGGTGCGTGCCTATCAGTATGTTGATGTCGCCCGCCTTCACCTCTTTCAATATCTGTTTGATTTGGGAAGAGGTACGCGCTCGGCTGATGTAGTCGATTTTGCATGGGAAGTCCTTTAACCTTTCTTTGAAAGTTTGGTAGTGCTGGAATGCCAGCACGGTTGTAGGTACCAATACCGCCACTTGCTTGTTGTCGGTTACCGCCTTAAAGGCAGCGCGTATTGCCACTTCCGTTTTCCCGAACCCCACATCTCCACAGATGAGCCGGTCCATCGGCCGCGCACTTTCCATGTCGGATTTTACCTCGGACGTTGCTTTCGTCTGGTCCGGAGTATCCTCGTAGATAAAGCTTGCTTCCAGCTCTTGCTGCAAAAAGCTGTCAGGGCTGTATGCAAACCCCTTTTCTTGTTTCCGTTTCGCATACAGAAGGATTAAATCCCTGGCAATGTCCTTGACTTTCTTTTTGGTGCGCTCTTTCATCTTTTCCCACGCACCTGTCCCCAGTTTGCTTAGTTTGGGGGGCTCCCCGTCTTTGCCCTTGTATTTGGATAATTTGTGAAGGGAATGTATGCTGACGAATATGGCATCGTGGTTTTGGTATATCAGCTTGACTGCTTCTTGCATTTTCCCATTCACTTCCATCCGCACCAGTCCTCCGAATTGCCCTATGCCGTGGTCGATATGGACGATGTAATCACCTGGAGTGAACTGGTTCAGCTCTTTCAAGGACAATGTGATTTTGCCGCTTCGCGCTTTGTCGCTCTTCAGGCTGTACTTATGGAAACGGTCGAACAGCTGGTGGTCGGTAAAGCAGCATGTTTTCAGCTGGGCATCCGCGAACCCCGCATGTATGGTTTTGTTAACGGCAGTGAAGGGGATATCTTCTTTCCTGTCTTCGAAGATGGCACGGATGCGCTCTGCCTGTTTTTCGACATCGCTTAAAATGTACAGTGTGTACCCCTCTTCCAAGTATTTGCGGAATGACTGGCTTACCAAGTCGAAGTTCTTATGGAAAATAGGTTGCGCCTCCGTCTGGAAATTGAGGGTGGCATCTATTTCCCCTTCTGCATGCAAACCGAATTGTACCCGGCGGAGATTTAATGCATCGTGCATGAATTCATCCCAGGGCACTAATTTGGAATGCATGATGTCCGCATTGGCGAAAGATTCTTCGTCTGCAATCACCGGCTTTTCTTCCCACAAGGCGCCTATGCGTTCCCTGCACCAACTCAAATCCTTGACTGACAAGATGGTGCCGGGGGGCAGCGATGCTAACAAGCAACCTCCGGTTGCGTTTCTTTTGCTTATTTCCGAAACGATGTGGACGGAGTCCAATTTTTCTTTTGACAATTGCGTTTCTACGTCGAACGCCCGGATTGTCTCGACTTCGTCCCCGAAAAAGTCCAAGCGGTATGGGTATTCGTATGAAAAAGAAAAGACATCCAGTATGCTGCCTCTGAGGGCGTATTGCCCGGGCTCGTACACATAGTCTACCTGTTCAAACCCATATTTGTCCAATATGTTTGAGATGGCTATGATGTCCGCCTTGTCGCCCGCCTTGATCTGCAGCGAGTTTTCTTTCAATACATCCTGCCTGGCGACCTTCTCCGCTATGGCTTCCGGGTATGAAACAATGATGAAATCGGGGTGCTCGTCCTGCAATACGCTTATCACTTCGGTGCGTAGGATTTCATTGGCGGGGTCGACATGCCCGTATTTGATGTCTCTTCTGTAGGCGGAGGGGAAAAAGTAAACGGTGTCACTCTGGGTCAGTTGTTTCAGGTCATTGTAAAAATAACCGGCTTCTTCCATGTCATTCAGCAGGCAGATAAAATTGCCGTTCCCTTTTGCGTAAAGAGCCGCGATGGTCATGGCCGAGGCGGAACCGTTCAGCCCTTTCAGGGAGATGTTCCTGTCTTTGCCTTCGCTTAAGATTTGTCGCAAGGCGGAAATCGTCGGGTGCGAAGAATAAAGCGATGATAAATCTTTAATGTCCACAATGAATATAGCTCTAGTTGAATCATTATATGTATAGTACAAAGGTAGCAATTTTTGAGAAAAACAACCGATGGTAGGGCCGTTTCGACCCAATAATGCGGTTATATAATTAAAAAATGATAAAAACGAAATATTTTCTTATGTTGTATAACATAAAATATGGAATTATTCTTACCTTTGCGGCGTGGTTAGGAAATAAAAAGTATATATACAATTAAAGTTCGAGTATTAACCGCCTCAGGAGTGGGGCATAAAAACCAATGTAATATGGAGAATAACAAAACAAGTATGGAAACTTTAGCAGCATTGCGTTATCAGGTAGAGCGTTACCGCTCGATGAAGGACGGTTTGATGTGCCAAATGTTGAACATGAAGATTCGCCGTTTGGAAAATGCATTGAAATTGAGCGCAAAATAATAGAAGTTGTAATAGAAACGTTTTTAGAGAAGATGTCATTCCTCTTGCCGCCTTAGGGCCGGTGGGGGATTGCGGGGCGGAACATTTGGCTTAGGGCCGGATAGTTCCTTTTTTTATGCCTGCACGCTTCCTCCCTTTCATGGATTTTCCCCCGTGCGGCCGTGGCCTCGGGCAAAGGCATTCCCTTGCGGGATACTTTGGTGTTTTGCTTCCTGTCAATGAATCCTGCCAGGGAAGTGGCGAAAACCATGCGGTGCGGCAAAAGAATGGTTACTACCGTTTCTCCGAAATGTAGTGATGAAATTTTGTATCGGTGGTAATGAAATTTCATATACATTGTTATCTCTTATTCTTTTTTTGATTGTGAACCCACGCTTTGATTCCGTCCTTTTCTTACTTTTGCTCCGAATATGCGGAGATGACGAATCAATGAAAAGAATAATTGCAACGTCCGTCCTGTCCATGACGGTAGGCTGGGCCAATGCCCAGGTGCAAGGGACGGTAAAGACAAGCGAAGGGGAGCAGGTCGTGGGTGCTTCCGTCTTTTGGGAAAACACGATGCAAGGGACGACGACGGACGAGAACGGTTTTTTCTCTTTGGCAAAACCTTCCGGCAAAAACCTGCTTGTCGTGAGCTATGTCGGCTTCAGGAACGATACAATCGCAGTCGGCGGGGAAAACATTCGGCTTGACGTGGTGCTTGACAATCAGGAAATGGCGGAAGTGGAAGTGGTGGCACGCAAGATGGGGACAATGAAAATGCGTTCCAGCGTCATCAACCGGGATTTGATTTCCAGCACCGAATTGGTGCGGGCCGCCTGTTGCAATCTGGGGGAAAGTTTCACGACGAACCCTTCCGTGGACGTGAACTATGCAGATGCCGCGACAGGAGCCAAGCAGATCAAGCTGCTGGGTCTGTCGGGCTCGTATGTCCAGATGCTGACGGAGAATATCCCTAATTACAGAGGGGCGGCCGCCCCTTTTGCCCTCGGGTATGTGCCCGGGCCGTGGATGCAAAGCATACAAGTTTCCAAAGGCACGGCTTCGGTGAAAAACGGGTATGAAGCGATAACCGGCCAGATCAACATCGAGTTCAAAAAGCCGCAAGCCCCGCAGTCGCTGCACGCGAACTTGTACGGGGATTCCAATTACAAGGCGGAGGCCAATTTCGATGGGAACGTTGCCTTGGGCAAACGGCTTAGCACTGCCCTTCTGGCCCATTATGAGAACAGCTCCGCATCCCACGATAGCAATGGCGATGGTTTTATGGATTTGCCGAAAGTGAAGCAGTACAACTTCCAGAACCGCTGGGCTTGGATGGGCGACCGATATATTTTCCAGGCTTCGGTGAAAGCGATGAAAGAGGACAGGAACAGCGGGCAAACCTCCCATTCGCATGGTTCATCCCGGCAAACAGAGCCAAATGCGGGGGAACGCTATCAAATAGGCATCCAAACGGAACGGTACGAGGCGTTCATGAAGAATGCTTATATTTTCAATCCGGAAAAGAACATGAACTTGGCCTTGATCCTGTCCGGTTCGTCGCATAAGCAGGATGCCTCGTATGGGCACAAAATATATAACGTCGACCAGAAGAACGGATATGCCTCTTTGATGTTCGAGACAGAATTCAACCGCCGGCACAGCCTTTCGGCAGGGGTTAGCTTGAACCATGATTATTACGGCCAGGATTATCGGCTGGAAAACATAAATGATGGTACGATGCGGGAAAAGATGGAGAAGGAAACCGTACCCGGCGCTTATGCGCAATATACTTATAATTGGAACGACAAACTGGTGTTGATGGGCGGGCTGCGTGCCGACCATAGTTCCGTGTACGGGACATTCGTGACCCCTCGCGCGCACATTCACTACGCTCCTTCCGATGCGGTCAGCCTCCGTGCTTCGGCAGGGAAAGGTTACCGTGCGCCCCACGTGTTGGCTGAATACAACTATTTGCTGGCGAGCAGTCGGGAAATACGTATCGATGCGGGTTTGAAGCAAGAAGAGGCTTGGAATTACGGCGTAAGTTCGTCTTTTTATATCCCTCTGTTTTCAAAGACATTGAACTTGAATGCCGAATATTATCATACGCATTTCCGGAACCAGCTGGTAGTGGACATGGATTCATCCCCGCATGCCGCCCATTTCTCCAACCTCCACGGCAAATCTTATTCGCATGCTTTCCAAGTAGAAGCATCCTATCCGTTTTTCACTGGATTCACGATGACTTCTGCTTGCCGCCGTACGGAAGCCAAGACAACTTACGGAGGCGTGCTGCGCGAACGTCCGCTGACAAGCAAATATAAAGGATTGTTGACGGCTTCTTATCAGACACCTTTGGGTATTTGGCAATTTGATGTAACTTTGCAGTTGAACGGAGGCGGACGTTTGCCCGAACCTTATGCTTTAGCGGACGGTTCCCTTTCTTGGGAAAGTCGCTATGGCGCTTATGAGCAACTCAGTGCGCAGGTGACGCGTTGGTTCAGGCATTGGTCTGTGTATGTAGGAGGTGAGAACCTTACTAATTTCCGGCAGAAGAATCCGATTGTGGGTGCTTCCGAACCTTGGAGCGGCAACTTTGACTCGACGCTGGTTTGGGGACCTGTCCATGGTGCGATGTTCTATTTGGGGGTACGTTACAATTGGGAGAAACTTTGAAAAATGACAATAAAAACAGAATAGTGCCTTATGAAAACGAAATTTATGATGCTGTTGATGGCCTTGTGCCTTTCATCCCTGGCTGACGCGAAGGATATAAGGAAAGTTGTGTTCAAGACTAACCCTGAGATGCATTGCGCCAATTGTGAAAACAGGATAAAGAACAATTTGCGTTTCGAGAAAGGGGTGAAAGACATACAGACGGACTTGAAAACGAAAGAAGTGACGGTCAAATACGATGCGGACAAGACAACTGTTGAAAACCTGATTGCCGGCTTTGAGAAAATCAAGTACCGGGCTACTGTAGTAGAGAAGAAGGATCAGGCCGAGGCTGATGCGGTGGATTCCATTTCCGGCTCGACTCAGAAAATGGAATGACCATTCGGGCAAGAAATGGTATGGTTCAACCAAAAAGATATAATGAGTTCAGTGCTTTCTTAAAGCGGGCATTCCCCATGAAAGTGCAGAAGATTTCCATTAATGCCGGTTTTACCTGCCCTAACCGGGACGGCACGAAAGGGTGGGGTGGTTGCACCTATTGCAACAACCAGACTTTCAGCCCGGAGTATTGCCATACGGAAAAGAGTGTGACTGAACAGTTGGACGAGGGAGTGCGTTTCTTTTCCCGTAAATATCCAGAAATGAAGTTTCTGGCCTATTTCCAGGCATATACGAATACTTATGACGCTCTGGAGAGCTTGATAGCCAAATATGAGGAGGCTTTGGCTTATCCAGGTGTCGTCGGGCTGATTGTGGGGACGCGTCCGGATTGCATGCCCGATGAATTGCTGAATTATTTTGACCAACTATCCCACCGGACTTTTGTGTTGATAGAATATGGGGTGGAAAGTACTTTGAATAAGACGCTGGAAAGAATAAACCGAGGCCATTCGTATGAGGAGTCGGTGGAGGCGATCAGGCGAACTGCGGAGAGAGGAATCTGCGTGGGGGCGCACCTTATTTTGGGATTGCCGGGCGAAAGCAAAGAAGAGATAATAGGCCATGCCGCCCGTATGTCCAGACTCCCGCTGACGACATTGAAGCTGCATCAGTTGCAGCTGATACGGAATACCCGTATGGCCCGTGAATATACAGGCAACCCGGGGGATTTTCATTTGTACAAAGTGGACGAGTACATTGATTTGGTAATAGATTTCGTGGAGCGTTTGACCCCTCGGTTTGCCGTAGAACGTTTCGTCTCCCAATCCCCGAAAGAATTGCTTATCGCACCCGATTGGGGACTTAAGAATTTTGAGTTCACGGCGAAGGTGGACAAGCGTTTCGCGGAAAGAAATAGTTGGCAAGGAAAGTTCTTTGAAGAAAAGGATGAAATATGAAAAAATAGTTCTACCTTAGCATCGTTTTATAATCTAAAAAAGAAGAACATGGGAAACATATCGAGACGAGCAGCCCTTAAGGCTATGTTGGCAGGTAGTGCGGCTTTGGCCGTGTCTGGAGTGGACGCAACGACTATGGCGAAAAAGAAGGAAATGACAGGCCTTGAACCTTTGAAGGGAAATATTCATCATTCCGTGAGTAAATGGTGCTTCGGTAAATATAGCTTGGATGATTTTTGTGAAATCTGCAAGGAGATAGGAATAGAATCTGTAGAGCTGTTGAACCCGGACGAATGGCCTGTTGTCCAAAAGCACGGGCTGACGGTCGCAATGTGCCAAGGGGCAGGATTAGGCATTGACTGCGGATTCAATGATCCAAGTTTGCATGACGAATTAGTAGCCAGCTATGAAAAGGTGATACCGATGGTTGCCGATGCCGGATTGACCAATTTGATATGTTTTTCGGGTAAGCGTAACGGCCTGACCGACTTGCAAGGCTGGGAAAACTGTGAGAAAGGATTGAAACGCTTGATGCCTCTGGCAGAGAAACATCATGTCGTTTTGACAATGGAGCTGTTGAATAGCGTAGGGCACAAAGATTATCAATGCGACCATACCGTATGGGGTGTTGAACTTTGCCGAAGGGTTGGCTCTCCAAATTTTAAATTGCTGTACGATATCTACCACATGCAAATCATGGAAGGCAACATCATAGACACCATCCGAAAATATCATACTTATTTCTCCCATATCCATACCGCGGGATGCCCCGGACGTGCTGAATTGGACGAGACGCAGGAGTTGTATTATCCTGCTATCATGAAAGCCGTTTTGGATTGCGGCTATAAAGGGTTTGTCGGGCATGAATTTGTGCCCAAGCAGGAAGATGCGATAGCTTCATTGGAAAAAAGTGTCCGAATTTGTGATATCTAATATGAGCATTATGGGAGACATTCAAAAAAAGACAACTTGGTTATTGCTGGTGGCGTTTGCCCTTTCCACTACGGTGATGGCACAAATAACTAATGATCCCGCTGTCAAGCAAGTGAAAATTTCCGGTTACGTTGGTTCCCGGATAGATGATTGCATAAAGAACAGAGTGAAAACTCAGGATGTGGAACATTTGATAGAGCCGTTCCGCCATCATGAAGAAAAATCCCGTTGGCAAAGCGAATTTTGGGGAAAGTGGATTCAAGGCGCAATAGCTTCTTACCGGTATAATAAAGATCCAGAATTGTATCGGATCATTAAAAACGCCGCGGAATCATTGATGGCGACACAGTTGCCCAATGGATACATCGGCAATTATTCTCCCGAATACCAATTGAGAGAATGGGATGTATGGGGCAGGAAATATACTTCATTGGGCTTGATTGCATGGTATGACTTGTCCGGCGAAAAGAAGGCTTTGGATGCGGCTTGCAAAGTCGTAGATCATTTGATGACGCAAGTAGGGCCGGGCAAAACAAGCATAGTGGCTACCGGCTATTACGTGGGTATGCCAAGTTCTTCAATCCTTGAACCGGTGATGTATTTGTATAATCGGACAAAAGATAAACGTTATTTGGATTTTGCCGAATACATCGTCGCTGAATGGGAAACTCCGGATGGGCCGCAGCTGATAAGCAAGGCAATAGCGGATGTCCCTGTCGCACATCGTTTCCCGCATCCTTCTGTTTGGTTCTCTCGTGAGAATGGGCAAAAAGCGTATGAGATGATGTCATGTTACGAGGGGCTGTTAGAGCTATATAAAGTTACCCGTAATCCTCTTTTTTTATCAGTTGTTGAAAAAACGGTTGGACATATAGTTCGGGAGGAGATAAACATTGCAGGATCGGGAAGCGCATTCGAGTGCTGGTACGATGGCAAATCTCGTCAAACGCAACCGACCTACCATACCATGGAGACTTGCGTCACTTTTACATGGATGCAATTGTGTAACAGACTGCTGCAACTCACGGGTAACTCTTTGTATGCGGACTACATGGAAAAAACCGCATACAATGCCCTAATGGCTTCATTGAAAAAGGATGCCTCTCAGATTGCCAAATACAGCCCGCTGGAAGGGTGCAGGCATGAGGGCGAAGAGCAATGCGGAATGCATATCAATTGTTGCAATGCAAACGGGCCGAGGGCTTTTGCCATGATTCCCCAATTTGCGTACCGAGTGGTTGGTGAAACCATCCATATAAACTTCTACGCTCCGTCAGAAGCGGATTTGGTATTGCCGGGCAGGAAGAATGTCCTGTTGAGGCAAATGACCGATTATCCCGCAACAGATAAAATAGAAATAGATGTGAATCCGGCTAAGGATGCCGATTTTACAGTTGCGTTGCGTATCCCGGCATGGAGCAAGCAGGTTGATGTGTCTGTAAATGGGAAGAGTGAAAAAGAAATATTGCCGGGTTCTTATCTCTCTTTGACCAGAAAATGGAAAAAAGGTGACAGAATCTCAATTAAGTTGGATATGCGTGCCCGTTTAGTCGAGCAAAACGGGGCGCAGGCGATTGTGCGCGGTCCAATCGTGTTGGCAAGGGATAGCCGGTTCAACGACGGGTTTGTTGATGAGACATCGGTCATTGTCAGCAAAGATGGATATGTGGAGCTTACTCCGGTTGAACCTCCCGCTTTTGCATGGCTTGCTTTTACCGCACCTATGGTCTTAGGAACAGACTTGGAAGGAAATTCAGCAGCTAGACAAATCCACCTCTGTGATTTCGCATCGGCAGGCAATACGTGGGATAAGATGCAGCGTTATCGGGTTTGGTTGCCGAAGACGTTGAATGTTCTGCATGCCCCATACGTCCCATATGACAAGTAAGTTAAAACATAATATATAGTTGCGACAGAGGTTTGCAGGGAAAGGGGAATAATCCATTTGTTTCTTTGGGAGTCCCTAAAAAAGGACTAACTTTGTGTTAGTAAACAAAATTAGAATCTGAGTAAACTCGGTTATTTTTGAATAAGGATTCACTTTTAACTTTTAAATAAAGAATAAACTATGTACGGAAAATTCAAAGAGTTCTTGGCAACTGAATTGGCAAATATCCAAGCTGCCGGTTTATACAAAAATGAACGAATCATTACTACTCCGCAGCGTGCGGATATTAAAGTGAGCGGAGGAAGTGATGTCTTGAACTTCTGCGCCAATAACTACTTAGGTTTGTCTGACAACAAGCGTTTGATAGAAGCGGCAAAGCAGGCGATGGATTCTCGTGGATTCGGCATGTCTTCTGTGCGTTTCATTTGTGGCACGCAGGATTTGCACAAACAGTTAGAGGCTGCGATTTCTGATTATTTCAAAACTGAAGATACTATTTTGTACGCCGCTTGTTTTGATGCAAACGGAGGTTTATTCGAACCCCTTTTCACGGAAGAGGATGCGATTATCTCTGATGCATTGAACCATGCATCCATTATCGATGGTGTCCGTTTGTGCAAAGCGAAACGTTATCGTTATGCCAATGCCGACATGGCAGATTTGGAACGTTGCTTGGTCGAAGCCCAAGCCCAACGCCATCGCATCATAGCAACCGACGGCGTATTCTCCATGGACGGAAATGTCGCTCCGATGGATATGATTTGTGAATTAGCCGAGAAATACGATGCTTTGGTTATGGTTGATGAGTCCCATTCGGCAGGCGTAGTCGGACCAACTGGCCATGGTGTTGCGGAACAATTCAATTGCTATGGCAGAATTGATGTTTTTACCGGTACGCTGGGAAAATCATTTGGAGGTGCGATGGGCGGTTTTACGACAGGCAAGAAAGAAATCATCGATATGCTCCGCCAGCGCTCTCGCCCGTATTTGTTCTCAAATTCGGTAGCTCCGGCTATCGTAGGCGCAAGTTTGGAAATGTTCAAGATTTTGAAAGAAAGCAATGCTTTACATGATAAATTGATGAGCAATGTTTCTTACTTCCGTGAAAAGATGCTGGCTGCTGGTTTCGATATCAAGCCGACCCAGTCCGCTATCTGTGCCGTGATGTTGTACGATGCCAAATTGTCACAAGACTTTGCGGCCAAGATGCAAGAAGAAGGCATATATGTGACTGGTTTCTATTATCCGGTTGTTCCGAAAGGACAGGCTCGCATTCGCGTACAACTTTCTGCAGGCCATGAAAAAGAGCATTTGGACAAAGCTATAGCCGCATTCGTCAAAGTGGGAAAAGAATTAGGCGTAATAAAATAAGTATTCGATACGGGAAAGAGATTGCCTGCCTGGAACGGTCTGGCAATCTCTTCTTTTTTATATTGGGGTCAAATAGTTATCACTCAGCTTCTATATGCAACTTAGTAATTACCATAGCCATTGCGACTTTTGTGATGGGCGTAGTTATCCCGAGGATTTTGTGAAGTTTGCCATTCGACATGGCTTCCGGGCTTATGGCTTCTCTTCGCATTCACCTCTTCCTTTTGAAACATTCTGGAACATGTCGAAAGATGACGTGGATGAATATTTGGCGGAAATAGCAAGACTCAAAGCGAAATACGTGGATGAATTGGAGATTTATACCGGGATGGAGATAGATTATTTGGACGGCTCGTACAATGCTTCTATCCCTTATTTCCAAGACATGCCTTTGGATTACCGTATTGGTTCTGTTCATTTCCTTCCGCTTCGTCAACCTTTGGCAGAGGAGAATATGATGTGCATCGATGGCTCTTTTGACGCTTTCAAGGAGGGTGTCGAAGAATATTACGGGGGCGACATCCGGAAGGTGGTCCGTCATTTTTTTCGTTCTTCCTGTGAGATGGTCGAAGCAGGTGGAATTGACATAGTTGGCCATTTGGACAAAATTTACATGAATGGACAAAAGTACCCGGGCTTTTCGATGGATGCTGCATGGTATCGCAAAGAGCTTTTTGATTATTTGGACTTGATACGGGAAAAAAGAATAATGGTCGAAGTCAATACTAAAAACTGCGTTAAAAAAAATGAGCTTTATCCACACCGAATTTTCTTGAAAAACTTGAAAGAACGTAATATCCCTGTGATGGTCAATTCGGATTGCCATTATCCCGATTTGGTGAATGATGGAAGGGCTGCTGCCTTTGATTTCTTGCAAGAAGCCGGATATAAAAGTACGTATGAACTGGACAAAGGATGTTGGCATGAGATGGCTCTTGAGTGAAAGAACTTTTTATGCGAATACTCTCAGTGAATAATAGGAGAAATATTTTCCTTGTAAATAAAAAAACTATACATTTGCCACGCAAAACTTAAATCTCATAAAAATAATGAAGAGAATTTTAATTATCGGTTCAACCGGTCAGATTGGTTCAGAATTAACCATGAAATTACGTGGTATTTATGATGGAGAAAATGTGGTAGCGGGATATATTCCCGGAGCGGAGCCCAAAGGTGTCTTGCTGGAATCCGGTCCGTCTGCTATAGTTGATATTACAAACGCACAACAAATTGCCGATGTCGTAGAAAAGTACAATATCGATGCCGTCTATAATTTAGCAGCTTTGCTTTCTGCTGTGGCAGAATCGAAACCGCAATTGGCTTGGAAAATAGGCTTAGGCGGACTGTTTAATGTGCTGGAAGTAGCGCGTGAAAAACATTGCGCCGTGTTTACACCAAGTTCTATTGGGTCGTTCGGTCCAAATACTCCTCGTGACAAGACTCCTCAGGATACTATCCAGCGTCCCCGCACAATGTATGGCGTCACAAAGGTTTCCGGCGAATTGTTGAGCGACTATTACTACGTTCGTTTTGGAGTGGACACCCGTTCCGTCCGTTTCCCAGGTTTGATTTCTTACGTCACACCTCCGGGTGGAGGTACGACTGACTATGCGGTTGACATCTATTATTCTGCGGCCAAAAAGGAAAAATTCATTTGTCCGATTGCGGCAGGCACATTTATGGACATGATGTATATGCCTGACGCTTTGCGTGCTGCCATTGAAATCATGGAAGCCGACCCTGCGAAGTTTGTCCACCGCAATTCTTTCAATATTGCTTCTATGAGTTTCGATCCCGAAATCATTTATAACAGCATTAAAAAGTATATCCCAGAATTTGAAATGGAGTACCAAGTAGACCCGTTGCGCCAGTCTATCGCTGACTCATGGCCTAATTCTTTGGATGATTCTTGCGCTCGTGAAGAATGGGGATGGAAACCGGAATATGATCTGGATACGATGACAAAGGACATGCTGGCAAAACTGGAAGAACGTTTCGGCAAATAGACTACCCCCTGTTTGTCAAATTTTTGAATGCGTAAAAAGCCTTTTGGATTTAGTTAAACAAAAGGCTTTTTACAGATATGAATAACCGAAATAATCCTCCCCGTAAAAATAATGATGGAACTGTTCTGAATGATAATCTCCCTATATACTATTAAAAATCAAAACGTTATACCACTATGTTGTATAACATAATAAATTTGTGTGACATTTCCATGAAAATAATTTGTATGTTCCAAACATAATGCGTAAGTTAGCGGTATAAAAATAACCAGAGTATTAACCTCTAAAAAAGTAAGCCATGACAAAGACAATCACTTTTAATGAACTTCGCAAGATTAAGGATAGTCTGCCAGATGGTAGCATACATCGTATCGCAGACGAGTTAGGCGTAGCTGTGGAAACAGTCCGGAATTATTTTGGCGGCCAGAACTTCCAGGATGGAAAAAGCTGTGGCATTCATATCGAACCAGGTCCTGACGGCGGATTGGTTGTGTTGGATGATACGACGATTTTTGAACGTGCGTTGCAGATTTTGGCCGAAGCCCAAGATGCAGTTGCACATCATGCGTAAGAAATAGCATTTGTTTGTATTGAATCCCAAAGCGGTCGCGTTTGCATGACTATACCGTTCGCTTTGGGATTTTATCTTGTCCCTTCCTCGTTGAACCTTTCGCTGTGGCATGCATGGCTGAACAAACTTCCGGCAAATTGATGCGGTTTGAAAATAAAATCATATCTTTGTATGATTAAATGCAATGAGCTGAAGAACCATTGCCTTTGACTTGCAAATATGAAACATAAAGAAGGAGCAAATGGATCGATATTTGATAATAAAAACCAGGGATGAACTGCTCCGCATCAAAATAGGCCAAATCCTCTATTTCGAGGCGGATAGGAATTATACGAAATTATTGTTGTCTAACGGAATCATGTTTACCTTTGCCATCAATATTGGGAAGATAGAGGAGCTGTTGGAAAAACAAGTGGCCGGAAGCAATGAGATATTGATGCGTGTGGGAAAGAGCCATATCATTAACAAAAACCATATCTTGCAAATCAATCTGCCCAAGCAGAAATTGGTGCTGTTAGGCCATGACGGGAAACCGCATGAATTAGGAATTTCAAAAGACCCGTTA
>CALBYC010000096.1 GCA_937890135.1 uncultured Parabacteroides sp. | reverse complement strand
CTGTTTGTCTTGCGTGATTCGTATGGCAACCAAACAGATGTAAAACTAACCATCAAAGGGAAAAAACAAGAAATACCCGCCATAGACACATCCGGGACAGAACATTTCCATTGGAACAGCAGCAACCTGTTCGGGGCAAAAGGCATCCGGTTGCAGATACCCAAAGGGAACTTATACGACGATATCCATTTCAAATATGCCGCGCGGGAAGAAAGCGGGCGCTTGTCCGCCGTGCACATCCTGCATGACAAGTCCGTGCCGCTGCATAAAAAAGCCAAGCTTTCCCTGCGCATCACCGACGACCGCATAGGGGACAAAAGCCAATACGGGATAGTGCACTGGAAAGGGCAAAAAGCGTCCTGGAAGGGAGGGACATACCGGCAAGGATGGATAGACGCATCCATCAGCGAATTGGGGACTTACACCGTTGCCGCAGACTCGATAGCCCCCGCCATCACGCCAGTCCAGCCATCGCAATGGATGGCCAAGAAAACTTTCACATTCCGGCTGGCAGACAACCTGAGCGGGGTGGCTAATTACAGGGGGACGGTAGACGGGAAATACGTGTTGTTCCGCATGGACAGCCGTTCCGTGGTAAGGTGCGCCTTCATGCAAGAAGGATTGTCCAAAGGCAGCCATATCCTCCGCCTGGAAGCGACGGATGCCTGCGGGAATCGTTCCGAATACGAGCATCCGTTCACATTGTAGCATTTGTTTGCCGAAACAGTCACCATCCGGTCCCCGAACGGCCACGACCGTTTATTCCGCCGGTTACCACCGTTCCTTCCTCCGGCCGCAACGTTTTTTCCGCAGGCACGAAAGAGGATGGTCAAAAGGGCGGGGAAATAAATATTTAGGCAAAAACTTTTTTGCTAAGAGAATTATATCTAATTTTGTTTTTCCAATTATTGGACGATGCCGTTCAAACGATTGAACACGCGAACAATTTAATATAGTGCATATATGGAAAACAACGAGTTAATCCAAATGGTAAGAAGTAAGGCACAAGGATGGCTTACGGACAATTATGACGCAGAAACTAGAGCAGAAGTGCAAGCCCTGTTGGACAAAGAAGACCCGGCAGACCTTATCGACAGTTTCTACAAAGATTTGGAATTTGGTACAGGCGGATTGCGCGGTATCATGGGCGTAGGCACCAACCGTATGAACATTTACACAGTGGGCGCCGCCACCCAAGGCCTATCCAACTATCTGAAGAAAGAATTTTCCGACCTCAAAGAGATCAAAGTCGTCATAGGACACGACTGCAGAAACAACAGCCGCAAGTTCGCAGAAACATCTGCAAATATCTTCTCGGCCAACGGCATCAAAGTGTACCTGTTCGACAGCTTGCGCCCGACACCGGAAATGTCATACGCGATACGCAAACTGGGATGCCAAAGCGGTATCATCTTGACAGCTTCCCACAACCCGAAAGAATACAACGGATACAAAGCATATTGGAGCGACGGAGCGCAGATGATCACTCCGCATGACAGAAACACGATCGCGGAAGTAAACAAGATCCGTACGGTCTCCGACATCAAGTTCAAGGGAAATCCCGCATTGATCGAGATAATCGGAGAAGAAATCGACAGCCAGTTCATCCACGACTTGAGGACTTTGTCCCTTTCCCAAGAGTCCATCAAGCGCCACCACGACATGAAAATCGTTTATACTCCCATTCACGGGACAGGTGTAAAATTGATCCCGCGCTCCCTGGCAGCGTTTGGCTTCACCAACATCATCCACGTTCCTGAGCAGGATGTCATAAGCGGGGACTTCCCAACCGTCAAATCCCCCAACCCCGAAGAACCGGCAGCCATGGCCATGGCTGTGGCAAAAGCGAAAGAGACCGACGCCGAATTAGTATTGGCCTCCGACCCGGATGCCGACCGAGTAGGTGCGGCGGTGAAAAACAACGAAGGGGAATGGGTGTTGCTTAATGGCAACCAAACGGCGTTGATGCTCGTTTACTACTTGATTCGCCGCTGGAAAGAGCTGGGAAAAATCCAAGGCAAAGAGTATATCGTCAAAACCATCGTGACAACTGAAACAATCCGCGCCATCGCCGAGGCGAACGGCGTGGGCTTCTATGACGTTTATACCGGTTTCAAGTGGATTGCCAATGTCATGAGGCAAAACGAGGGCAAACTGAAATTCATCGGTGGCGGCGAAGAGAGCTACGGTTTCTTATGCGAGGATTTCGTCCGCGACAAAGATGCCGTTTCCGCTTGTTCCATGTTAGCCGAAATCGCGGCTTGGGCGAAAGACAATGGCATGACCATGTATCAATTGCTCCAGAACATATATGTAGAGTATGGCTTCTCCAAGGAAAAAGGCATTTCTGTCGTGAAGAAAGGGAAAAGCGGTGCTGACGAAATCGAAGCGATGATGAAACGTTATCGCGAAACGCCTCATACGGAAATCGCAGGCTTCAAGGTGACGCACATCAATGACTTCTCCACGCTGAAGAGCTACGACCTGTTGGAGAACGAGACGATTTCTTTGGACATGCCTACCACCTCGAATGTACTGCAATATTTTACTGAAGACGGCACAAAGGTGTCCATACGTCCTTCAGGCACCGAGCCTAAGATTAAATACTATATAGAAGTGCATTCCAAGGTCAAGGGGCTGGATGAATTGGAAGCTGCCGATGCCGCTGCCATCGCCAAGATTGAAGAAATCAAGAAATTCTTCGGAATCTGACTTCCGTCCCACTCCACTTTGTAAAATGTCATTGGAATGAGCCTTCGCCCTCCCATAAAAAGAGGCGAAGACTCATTCCAATGTGTTTTATATTCATATGGGAAATCATTCCCCGTTCTCCCCAAAAAGATGCTGGAACTCCCGCAACAGATGTTCTTTACAGACAGCGAGGTCTTGCTCTTTCCCCATTTCTTTAGCCAAAGACGTAACGCCCTTGTCCGTAAACCCGCAGGGGTTGATCAGCGTAAAATAATCGAGGTCCGTATTAATGTTCAAAGCAAAGCCGTGCATGGTAACGAACCGGCTGCTTTTCACGCCTATGGCGCATATCTTTCTGGCACGGCCTTCCACCGACGGTTCAATCCAGACCCCGGTCGCCCCATCCAGCCGTTCCCCTTTTATCCCGAAACGGGCCAAAAAACGGATAACCACCTCTTCAAGGCGATATATGTATTGCTTCAGCCCCAATTTCCAAGTCTCCAAGTCAAAGACGGGATAACCCGTGATTTGCCCCGGGCCATGATAGGTAATGTCGCCTCCGCGGTTCACATGGAAATATTCTATACCTAATGATTGCAGACGAGACTCGGCAATCAACAGATTTGAATCTTTTCCACTCCTGCCCAACGTCAAAACCGGATTGTGCTCACAGAAAAAAAGACAGTTGGTACCTTGCCTTCCTGCTGCCTTGCATTCCAGCAACGCTTCAAAAGCTGAAGATTGCAGGGCCAAAGCTTCCGGATAATCTATTCTTCCAAGATCCTTGTAGATGAAGCTCTCCATTTCTTTTTGTTGTTTAATCTTTTGGGATTGAATTCCTGTTTCTTGGCCCTATACCCCATATCGACAGGTAGTATCTTCGCCATCAGGGAGAGGATCTGCCCCTGCCTCCTTAACAGGTAAGGGGATGGTTTGGCAGAATTAAAGCGAATCGGGTTGGGCAACGAGGCTGCGATCAAAGCCGCTTCCTTGTCAGTCAGCTGAAAGGCTTTCTTCCCAAAATGGGACTGCGCCACTGCCTCAGCACCATAAATCCCATCACCCATCTCTATCGAGTTCAGATAAACCTCCATGATACGCTCTTTTCCCCACACGAGTTCAATCAATACGGTAAAATAAGCTTCCAACCCTTTGCGTAAATAGCTCCTGCCAGGCCACAGGAACACATTCTTGGCCGTTTGCTGGCTTATCGTGCTTGCCCCTCGTAACTTTTTCCCGCGCCGGGCATCTTTCCTTGCTTTCTGGATTTGCTCCAGGTCAAACCCCCGATGCTCCAGAAATCGGTTATCTTCTGATGATATGACGGCCTGAGGCAAAGATTGCGAAATCTTGTCCATCGCCACCCAATGATGCTGCCATTTTAAGGGTTTCCCCTCCTTGGCCTGCTCAACCAAACGAATGACCATCAACGGTGTCACATAAACAGGGATAAAACGATAAGCTATGACAGCCAACAACGAAGATAGAAAAAGAAACAGGAAAATATTCCTGCATCCTATTAGCAACCGTTTAATTATTTTCATCCAGCCATAGAATTTATTATGTACAAATTTATTTATTTATCCGATAATTCTCGACTTATTTATTTGTTTTTTACTCTTTTTATCTTACTTTTCCTGCGCATTTTCAGAGCCAAAATAAAAATCTTCGCACGAGTAAGATATAAGTTTTCAATGAAATATTGAAGACGAGGCTCAATAGAAAACAAAACCAACTCCACGTGTAATTTGTGAACAATTCAAAAAAAAAAAAAAAATAGATTATTGTTTTCGTTCTTTTTTAACCAGAACTTATATTTGTCGTTGGAACTAACGAGATCTCTTAACATAATACTATACGAATATGGTGAATAGAATTTTTAATTGGTATTTTAGCAAGCGTGCTCTTCCTTATTGGTGCGTTGTCTTGTATGACCTTACACTATGCTTTTTTGGGGAATTATTTGTACTATGGCTGCGGCATCCGGCTTCAGAAATCATGCACCAGTGGTTTCCACTGTTCCACCTGCTTTTGATATTTGGAGCATTCAACTTGATAGCATTCCGCATATTCCATACCTATTCGGGAATCTTGCGTTTTTCCCAATTCGTTGACTTGATGCGCATCATATACGCCTGCGGCTTTTCTTTCGTTCTGGCGCAGATTTTCAATTACATTTCCATCCATGCCGGGTGGAGTGACATCTTCTACGCATTGACCGGGCGCATGATTACCGGCATGTATTTAGGAAGCATCACCTTCCTTTGCATCAGCCGAATCATCATCAAACTGTTGTTTGAAAACGCATTGGTCAGCAATACCGCCACCCATGCCTTGATTTACGGGACACATTCCGGTGCTATAGCCATCACGAACAACATAAACAACATTAAGCCCAAACAATTCATCATAGACGGATACGTGGGAGACGAACAGCCGCACTACTCCGAACGATTGATGGGAAAACGGATATACTCGGTGCAAGAAGACCTGAAAAGCATTATCCATCAAAAACAAATCAAAGCTTTTTTCGTCAGCCCTCTGAAACACGACAACTTTATAAACGACAAAGAGCTTCAAAACCTGCTGTTAGAAACTGGTGTAAAGATATATATAGCACAAAACATAGAGGAATGGACGAAACGGAAAAATCCCAATGAAGCCGTCCAAATGCGCGAAGTTAAAATAGAAGACTTGCTGCCGCG
>CALBYC010000095.1 GCA_937890135.1 uncultured Parabacteroides sp. | reverse complement strand
CATGAACGACCTCATCTTCAAAGGCAAGGTGGACGAAACGGAAATCGGCAGAATAAAAGAGGGCATGCCCATCGTGCTAACCATCGGCGCAATGGAAAGCCAGACCATCGACGCATCGCTTGAATACGTATCGCCCAAAGGAGTGGAAGAAAACGGGGCCGTGCAGTTCGAAATCAAGGCGGCATTGGCCGTGCCGGAAAACACGTTTATCCGCGCAGGATACAGTGCCAACGCCCAAATCGTGCTGAAACGGGCGGAAAACGTATTGACGATACCGGAAAGCACGGTGGAATTCAAAGGAGACTCCACTTTTGTCTACCTGCTCAAAGCCGCCTCGCCGAAGCAAGTCTTTGAAAAGAAAGCGGTGGAAATCGGACTTTCCGACGGAATAAACATCGAGATAAAAAGCGGTTTGACCACCGATGACAAAATCCGGGGGGCAGCCATACAAGCAGACAAATAATCTTTAACCCGCATAGACATGAAACGAGCTATCATCCTGAGTTCCCTCCTCCTCTTCTTTTGCGCGGATTTGTTTTACGCACAAGAGACAAGCGCAAACAAATGGGATTTGGAAAGTTGCATCCGATATGCAATCGAGCACAACATCAATCTGAAACAGAAGGAGCTGGAGCAAAACAACAAGGAAGTCGAGTTGAACACGGCCAAGTCCAGCTGGCTGCCCGACCTGAACGCCAATATCGGACAGAACTTCGACTTCGGCCGTTCTCCGTCCAAGACGGGGGTCATCGTGGACCAAAACTCCGCCAACACATCCGCCAACATCACCCTCAGCATGCCGCTGTTCGACGGGATGAAGACAGTAAACGACATCGCAGCCAAACGGCTCGACCTGAAAGTAGCCATGGAAAACCTCAACAAGGCAAAAGAAGACCTGTCGTTGCAGGTGGCGACCTATTTCCTGCAAGTGCTATATGACAAGGACGTGCAGAAGGTATCCGAACTGCAGTTGGCACTGACCGAGGAACAGATAGGCAAGACGGAAGCCCTCGTGAACGCCGGCAAAGTGCCTTTGTCGCAACTGTACGACATCAAAGCGCAAGCTGCCAATGACGAAGTAAGCCTGACAGAAGCCAGAAACAATGTAAGGCTTGCCCTCCTGGACTTGGCTCAAAGCCTCGAGCTGGAACGGAGCGAGGGGAATTTCGACATTGAAGCTCCGGAGGTAGACAACGTCATAAGCAGCTACATGGGAAGTATCTTGCCTCCAGATGACATCTACCGGCATGCCGTGACCTACAAACCGCAGATCAAAGAGCAAGAGTATCTGTTGGAGAGCATGAAGAAGCAGTTGAAAGTGGCGAAGTCCAATTATTTCCCCAAGCTCAATTTCGGTGCAAGCTATAGCAATGGCTATTACCATTATTACACCGGAGACGTTGAATTTCCATCTTTCAGCGACCAGCTATCGCAAAACGGACGAAAGACAATCGGTTTCTCCTTGAGCATCCCCCTCTTCAACCGCTTCCAAGTCCGTAACGGCGTAAGGTCCACACGCATCGGCATACACAACCAAGAGCTGATGATGGAGAGTGCCAAGAAGAGCCTGTACAAGGAAATCCAGCAAGCCTACTACAACGCAACTGCGGCACAAAAGAAATACATCGCTTCGGGGAAATCGGTAAAAGCGAACGAAGAGGCTTTCCGTTATGCGGAAGACAAATACAATGCCGGGAAGAGCACAGTATTCGAATTCAATGAAGCGAAGACAAAATATGCCAAGAGCTTGGTGGAGGAGGCGCAAGCCAAATTCAATTTCATTTTACGAGCCAAGATTTTGGATTTCTATAACGGGACACCAATCAGGTTATAAAGGACGGAAAGGGTATCTCTCACCCATCTCTCACCCATCTCTCACCTATCTCTCACCTATCTCTCACCAGATTTAAACATTTGTCTTGCAACAGGTTGGCACGACAAAAAAGTCGGGTGAGAGATGGTGAGACCAATTTTTCAACTTTATGGAGGTAAAAGAGAACTCGCTAAGAGGATACTACCACTTGACCGGCTCATTCAAAATCACCCCGTCGGCAGCATCATCGGCTGTGAATGTATTCCCTCTGTATTGCACGCATAACATGATAAGCGGTTCCGAACCATTGTTGCGTACAGAACGTTTGCCAGCCGGAGCAACGCGTACCACAGAACCCTCTGTGACAGGGAAAACCTCGCCGTCTACCTGGAACTCGCCTTTCCCTCCCAGGAAGAAATAAAGCTCTTCATGGTTTTTGTGCGTATGAAGGAAACCCGTCTCCGTTCCCGGTTGGAACATTTGGAAAGAAAACTCACCGCCCGTAGCATGGACAGCCGCACCCCCGAACACCTTGCCGGGAATCTTCACGCCCGGACCCAGTTCCAGGACATATTCGTTCAATTCACTCAGTTTCCCGAAATTGACTGCACTAAAATTGGTTGCCGAAGCAACTTGTTCCATTCTTTTCATGACTCTATCAATTTATATGATTTATAATAACTAACTTTGCAATGCAATGTTACTTTCTTTTAGACACTGCAAAGTTGATATTTATTTTTCACATAAACAAGAAGTTACGAACAAGTAAGCAGGTTACTTTCAGGTAACTTTTGTTGAAAACAAAGAGATTACCATGACAAAAAATTTAGAAAAATCTTCCTTTGTAGAGATTTGCCCTATCCGGAATGTAGTGGCACGCTTCGGCAACAAATGGGCTTTGCTGATTATTATCCTATTGCATGAAAACGGACGTACCCGCTTTAACCAATTAGGGAAATGCATACCGGATATTTCGTCCAAGGTTTTGGCAAACACACTGCATGTCTTAGAAGTAGACGGATTATTAACACGAACGGTCTATCCAGAAGTACCTATCCGGGTAGAATATGAATTAACAGATTCCGGGGAAAGCTTGGTGCCCATCATCAACTCACTGACCGATTGGGCGCTCAACCACATGAAATCCATCCTCAAACACAGGAAAATATATGAAAAAGGACTTTAAAATAAAAAACTTCCGGAAGTGAGGTTTTTATAAACGACCTCACTTCCGGAAGTTATTTTCTAAGGTATCAATTACTACGGGAAGCCACAAAACCATTATTCATTCTTCCGGGAGGATGTTTTAAGCTCCTTGACTATCGAATAGACAACCGATGCGACCAACAAAAGCAAGATCAGGAAACTGCTGTAAGCTGAAACGTTCGCTGCAACAATATACCCTTCCGGCTTAAATTCAAAGACGATTTCATGTTTGCCTGCCGGTACGCGCATGGCACGAAGAATCCAATCCGCACGGAAATGTTCCACCGGCTTTCCGTCGATAGAAGCTTTCCAGCCAGGTTGATAATAGATTTCAGAAAAGACAGCCAGCTGTTCCGTCTGGGACTGCGAACTATACACCAACTTATTCGGGCGATAGGAATCCAGCTGAATCGTAGCCGTCGAGTCCGCTTGCGGACTGAAACCGGCAATCAAGCCGGCAAAACGTTTATCCACGACTGCCGTCTTCTTCGGGTCAATCTTATCCAAAGAAGCAATCTCCTCATCCGCATTTTCCACTTGAACCAACTCCTTCACGAACCACGCATTGCCATCAGCGTACGGATTGACCAACGGAGGTTGCTGCGGGTTATAGATGACATACCGTGTATTCAACATGTTCAAAGTGGGACAAGCAGCAAAAACTGGCAAGAAGTCATCCAAACTCTTCGCTCCCTCAAACACCCCTATGATAGCATTCAGCTCGCCTTGCAAACGATGTTCGATCAATTCGTTATATCGGCGCAACTTGGCTGCATGGTATCCACCGATGGAATGATGGTAATAAGAGGTCTGGGTCTCTTGAAATGGATTATTCAAGTTGACGACACGGAAGTTGGACTTGTCCTGCAAGATGATCTTATCCGCCGTCGATTCGGCGTAAACATTCTCAATGTCCTGTTTCGGATAAAAACTGTTATCATTCAAGTAACGCTTGTCCACGCCCCACAAATCGCCAGCGATCAACACCGCCATCGCCACGCTCACATACGTAGCCGTCTTTTTTTGGTTTTTCGAGACAGCATACCAGGCGACCAAAGCCGCTGCGACAAGGATGAACAACAAGGAGCGCAAAGCGTCAGAGGAAGCCATAGAAGCCCTATCCATCAGCAATGCGTTGTAGAAATTCTCAGGCAGTTGGTATTGCGCGTCATAAGAAGAATGGAAATCAAGCAAGAGCGTAGGACAAGCCCACAAAACAAGAGACAGCCCGCCCGTCAATGCCAAGGAGGCATAGAAGCCGCGCAGGAAAGTCTTGCGCTCCACCTTGCCGGAAAAGAGTTCCATCAATCCCCATATTCCGATAATAGGGACAACCATATTGGGTATGACCAATGCCATCTCCACCGTACGGAACTTGTTGTACATCGGCAAATGATGGAACATGAAGTCATTGAAGCCGTCCAAGTTCCGCCCCAAAGCCAGAAGCGTCATGAACAGCGCGCCAGCAAACAGCCACCACTTCATCGGGTTCTTGACGACAAACATGCCCAAGACAAACAAAAAGCAGACGACAGCACCGAAGTAGACCGGTCCGGAAGTAAACACTTTTTCCCCCCAATAGGTGGGAGCTTGTATCTCTTTGCCCAGCTTTGCCCCAGCCGCTTTCGCTTCTTTATAAAATTCGGAATCTTGCCCCAAGGTCCCGCCCGAACCACCTCCGTACACATCCGGGACCAAGGCCGTCAGCAACTCCGCCTTGCCATAGCTCCATGCAAAAGCATAGTCCTTGTCCAAGCCGGATGACTTCTTTTCCATAACACCGGTCGCATTCGCCTTAGGAGTCAATTCGGATGCCCCACGGATGGAATGTTTTCCCAATTCCCAATTGCTATACAAATTCTTCGCACCGGGAAGAACGGCAACGATGATACATACGACCATGATAGCCGACACTTTGCCCAATTCGGCAAACTCTTTCGCCTTCACCTTCGCGACCAAATAGCCCATGTAGACAAACAAGCAAAGGAGGAAAAGATAATATGTTATCTGGATATGGTTGTTGCCTATGGAAAGAGCGACTCCCAGCAAAAAGACAATTGCGCCCCACAAGTACTTGCGTTTGAACAACAAGGCCATTCCCGCCAAGGTAACGGGCATATATCCGATGACATACCCTTTTACGATATGGCCGGCCTCGATGATGATGACGTTATAGGATGCAAGGGCAAAAGCAAAAGCGCCTGCCAATGCCAACCACCAACTGGCTCCCATCACGCACATCAGCAAATAGAAGGAAACAAGCCCTACGAAGATCATAGAAGCATCCGAATAGCTGAGCGACTTGAAAATCCGATCTATCACCGAATAACGAGGCAAATCCGGTGCGGGGTTGCCATAACCGACGACATAGGGCATGCCGCCGAACATCGCATCAGACCAGGCGCTGAATTCACCAGGAGCGGCACTATCCTCGAACTTTTTCATCTGGCTTTGCCCCATGCCTGTTGCTTTGATATCATCTCCCTGACGGAGCACTTTCCCATCTAAGACAGACGGAGAAAAATAGACTATTGTCACGACCAACAACACCAAAATCGCCACAATATGCTTCATCCATTTTTTTAGTAACTGCTGCATTTATTTCTGTTTAATGATTATCTTGTTCAAAATCGCTCTCTTGATATGGCATCTCACACCCTCCCCTGAAAGCACTTGGCAAAATAGAAACGGAGTGCAAACCATCCATGCAAAACAACGGTTGCAAATTTACCATAATATTTACACATAATGTCATACCGTTCCTTCAAAGAAGCTTTCCGCTGTTGCGTGGAGAGTCCTTCTTCCAAATAATTCGTCAATACGATTTTGCTGTTGTAAATCGACCTTGCCCGTTTCATGCAACGGATGCACCAGTCGTAATCGGCACTCAGACGATACTGCAAGTCGTATTCCGGCGCAATGGCACGCTTGACAATGAAAGACTGGTGGCAAACCAGCATTCCCATCCGGAAGCTTTTCCATGTCAACTCCTTCGGAGCATGCAGCCGGCGCATACCTATCATCCGCCCCCGGGCATCCACGATGGCCGTCTCGCCATAGATGATGTCAGGCAGACTCCTCTTTTTGCTGATCTTCATAACGACCCGTTGCAACGTGTCAGCAGTCTGCAATGTGTCGCCCGCATTGATAAACCAAACGTAATCGCCCGTAGCATGGCGCAATCCCTTGTTCATCGCATCATACAAACCCTTATCGGGTTCGCTCACCCAAAAAGAGATGCCCGGTGCATATTGTTTGATAATATCCACTGTCCCGTCAGTCGATCCTCCGTCAATAACCACATATTCGATGTTCGGATAAGACTGGCTCAATATGCTTAACACAGTCCGTTCAAGCCAACGGGCGGCATTGTATGTAATCGTAATGATTGTAAATTTAGGAGATATATCCATAACTATTTAATCTAAGTACTCTGTAACATGATAACGAGGACGCTGCTTGACCTCCAAATATATTTTTCCAATGTATTCACCCGTTATGCCTATGGCTATCAATATCAAACTTCCCAAAAACCATACGGAAATCATCAAAGAAGCCCATCCCGCAACTGTTTCTCCGCCAAACCAAGCATAGAGCGTATATCCAATGGCGACCAAGCTACAAAACAAAAAGAGGAAGCCCAAGGAAGCGATGAGGCGAAGCGGACGGATGGAAAAGGAGGTTATGCCCTCCACGGCGAAATTAAACATTTTCTGCAAGGAATATTTAGTTGTGCCTCCATTCCGCACGAGCCTGTCGTAGTAGACATAAGCCGCGTTGCACCCCAATTGAGGAATGATTCCGCGCAGGAAAAGATTCCTTTCCGGATACTCTTCCAATTGCCGGACGGCAGCACGGCTCATCAGCCGGAAATCGGCATGGTTGTAAATGGTTTTCGCACCCAAAAGAGACATGCAACGATAGAACAACTGGGCGGTCGTCCGTTTGAAAAATGAATCTTTCTTGCGCGAACGGCGGATTCCGTAGACAATGTCAGCCCCCTCATGGTAAGCATCCAGCATTTCACCTATGCTGTTGACATCATCCTGCAGATCGGCATCAATCGATATGATGACATCACTCCTGCCTCCCGCTTGCAACAACCCTGCCATCAAAGCATTCTGCTGTCCCGTGTTGATGGACAAGTTCAGCCCTTTTACACGGCCATCTTTTTCGTGAAGCTGACGAATGAGGCTCCATGTATCATCACAACTTCCGTCATTCACAAGCAAAATGCAACTGTCCTCCGCTATTTTCCCTTCCTCAACCAACCTATCTATCAAGCGCATCAAAGTTTCAGCTGTTTCCTTCAAAACAAGCTCTTCATTGAAGCAGGGGACAACGATAGTCAAACGAGGAGACTTCATATTCTGTTTTTAATCATTTCAATCTTGGCAATCAGCATCCTTACGTCCATAAACATACCAACTGCCACATTCTGAGAACAAAAATAGGCAAATATTTTCAATGATGACAGATTTCACCATACAAATTCATATACTGTTTTGCCACGACATCCTCGGCATAACATCTTCGCACTTTGGCAAGGCAAGCGTCCGATAGCTCCTTCTTGTCGGGATGCCCCAGTACCCACTCGATACCCTTCGCCAAATCTGCCTCATCGGCATATTCTGCGACATATCCATTCACCAAATGGTCGATCATCTCCGGGATGCCACCGGTGCGGAATCCCACACAAGGTGTTCCACATGCCATGGCCTCCATAATCATATTGGGCAGATTGTCATCCAATGAAGACGTGACAAACAAATCAACCGCATTGTATAAAGAAACTATCTTCTTTTCGTCGGACAAGTAGCCCAAGGAATGTATCGGCACGGGGACAAGCCTCCGTATGTCGCTTTTCACCTGACCGAACACGACCAACTCCACGGATTGATCCAACAAGGGCAATGCCTTGAAAAGATATCCCACTCCCTTGCGCTCGTCCGTCACATTCAAAGCACCAAAAAGGACTAACTTCTTGTCTCGGGGCAATGACAAGATTTCCCGGCTTTCTTTTTTATCGGCGGGCTGGAAAAGCGACCTGTCAATCGGGTTGGGGATATCCAAGACACGTTTCCCCCGCAACAATGCGCTCTTCCTTCCTAATGATGCTATCCATTTGCTACAACCCACAAAGGAAATGTCCGCCCCTTCGTATATTTCCTGTTTCTTTCGATAAACCCGAGTGGACAAGTCGTAAGCCGCATGGCTGTCCAAATAGAAACAAGCTCCGCACAATTGGTGAAAAGATTGGCAATCACGGGCATGATGGCATATCCCCGTGCAAGGCCACATATCATGCATCGTCCAAACGATAGGTTTTCCCAACGCCACCAACCGTTTTATGTCCGTCAACGACAAGAAGCCTTGGTTTATCCAATGCAAATGGATGACATCTGCCTCTTTCACGCACGGCATCCCGCTAATGTCTATCCCCGTGTTGGCAATGGAAACCCTAAATAATTGCGAGCGATTGAAATGGTTATGCAAAAAGATGACCATCCTTTCCCAATAAAAACGAATCCGGTTGAGGAAACGGGCGCAATGGCTTTTCTCCACAGATTCGATCAGCTTATCCCCCCTCTCCTTATGCAAAACACACATTTGCACCGATACGCCCTGTTTCTGCAAAGCCCTCAACAGGCGGACGGCAGCAACTGCCGCACCGCCTGTCCGGGAATAAGTGTTCAATAATACGACTTTCATTTCTTGTTCCATCCACAGATTAAGGATTCACTTGAAACGGACTCTCTTTCACATATATCTTATAGTCTTTAATGCCGCCCGGCACCTCTTTTTCCATCCTCGGCAAATACTGGATTCCGGAAAGCGTACGTTCACTACCCAAATCTATGACAACGGCATGAGGATAAGCCCCGCCCTTGACCGTGCTCCAATAAGTGGATTCCTGCAAATCAAATATCTTATCCGCCGATCGATTCACGTTGGCGACATCCTCGCTATCCGCATATTTGACAGTCCAAGGTTCGCGGGACAGGCGATTCCCCTTTTCATCCAATGCGTATAGCTCGGCGATACATGCCAAATCCGTCCCATCCAAGCCATTCAACGCCTCCACACACAAATAACGGCCTGTCGCCGGCTTTGCAAACTTGACCTCTTTCCAGCCATTGCCCGGAGCGAAACTGCCAGCAGCCACAGGCGTTTCACCTTTCAAATCCAATGATTCCCCTTCAGCACGGTGCGTCAAAGGCTTCTGCACCTGCAACTGATCCAACAGAGGCTGTGCCAAACCTTCAGAACGAGCTTCACGCGGACCGATGATATCGAACACCAGCACTTCGTTCTCCCCTTCCTTAAGCCAACAGCCCGGGACATAAAGAGTCTGCTGGGGGCCTATTTCCCAAATGCGTCCCAAAGCGATGCCATTCACATACACCAGGCCCTTGCCCCATGTTTCAAAATTAAGATACGAATCACTCGGCCTATCAAGCTTAAAAGTAGCCCGATAGCAACCCGGGACACGTTCCTTCTCGGCAAACACTTGCCGGGCAAGAGGCTTGAAGTCCATCTTCTGGAAGAACTCATATTCGACCCCCAAATTGAAAACCTTCCAGTTCTTCAAGTCACAAACAAAAGGATGCCCGTCCATATCAACCGTCAATGTCACATTCCTCGTGATTCCTTTGAAATCCTTGATGGCAACGCCATAATTGATGCGCCCCATAGCCTCCACGAAAATATCCAACTGCGCACCTTTTCGGCAAGGAGGAAGCATGATCTGTTTCTCGTCATAACGCCTGTCTATCTTTCCGATATACTGCCCATCCAAATAGATGCGAGCATAATCATGCACATCATTGACAGTCAACAAAGTTTTGGAAGAGATTTCAGGAAGAACCGTACGGTAAACAATGCTCCCATAACCCTGGTCATACTCTTCCATCGTATGAATGTCAACATCCTCTTTGGCAACCGGTAAGTTTTGGAAAACCGGAGCATATTCCGTAAATCGGAATGCAGGAATCTTTATCGGCTTGATGACCGCCGGCACTTTCGGCAGCTTTTCTCCCTGCATATATTTTGAAAGAGTTTTGCGTAATATCCAATACTTCGGAGTTGTTTGCCCCGATTCGCTAATCGGCGCATCATAATCATAAGAAGTGACATCGGGAGCATATCCGGGAGAATTAGCACCCGCCCAATGCCCCCAATTGGTTCCTCCATGGGTCATATACAAGCTAAAAGAAATGCCTTTGGAAAGCATCTCGTCAATTCCGGCCACCATCAAATCGGCAGGACGTGTTTCATGATTGGCCCCCCATTTGTCAAACCATCCGCTCCAAAACTCACTGCACATCAATGGGCTATCGGGGCGTACTTCCTTCAACGGGGCAAACTGCTGGTCGATGTTGGCACCCGTGCCAAAATTCATCGTCCAAAGCAAATCATCCAATCCATTTTTCAAGAAGTTTGAAGACCAATCGCATTGGAAAAGCGCAACATCTTCAAAGTTAGCCCTTACAATGTCCCTCACTTTGGACACGTATTCTTTATTCTCGGCATAAGCCCCGTATTCATTCTCCACTTGCACCATGATGATAGGCCCTCCTTTTTGAATGGTCAAATCTTTCACTTGCTTGCCTACCTCCTTTTCAAAAACAGAGACCCTCTCCAAAAAATAAGCATCATTCGTCCGAAGCTGGATATCTTTCTTTTTCAACAACCACCATGGCAATCCGCCCATTTCCCACTCGGCACACACATATGGTCCGGGACGTAAAATCACATACATTCCATTCTTTTGGCACAACCGGCAAAACTCAGCCAAATCATTCTGCCCTTCAAAATCAAAGACACCCGGTTGGGACTCATGCACATTCCAAAACACATACAAGCAGACTGTGTTCATGCCTAAGGCTTTACACAGCTGGATGCGTTGTTCCCAATATGGACGAGGTATACGGGGATAATGCAGTTCGGCTGCTTTCACTACAAAAGGTTTACCGTTTAGCAGGAACGTTCCTTTGCCAAACGTAAAGTCAGAATGTGAAGCAACGGACTTTGCTTCTTGTTCTTCTTTGTTTATCCCACTTCCCGCATGGGCAAAAAGAGACGTGCTGAACCCGAGCGACACAGCCAAGCTTAAACAGATGGTCGTTAACTTATTCATAGTCTTATATTTTTAAATGCTAATCGTACAAAGATAGGCATAATTATAGAAACATACCCGGATATATAAAGAAAAAGCGGCTCCAACCGATGTCAGAGCCGCCCAAACATTCTTCTGCAATGTTTCGTGTAAGCTGCGAAGAATAAATAAACTATAAAATTACTTATGATTCAAAATATCCATTGTGTCAGACGCAATCATGAATTCTTCATCAGTAGGAACCACAATGATTGTCACTTTACTGTCCGGAGTACTGATTACCATCTCTTCTCCACGCATGCGATCGTTCTTCTTGACATCAATTTTCATGCCCATATACTCCATATCTTGGCAAACCACACGGCGAGTTTCCCACTGATTCTCACCTACCCCGCCAGTCCATACCAAAATATCGCAACCATTCATGGCTGCAGCGTATGCACCAATGTATTTTTTTATGCGGTAATTGTAGACATCAAGTGTCATGATTGCCTGTTCATTACCAGCAGCTATGGCCGCTTCGAGTTCGCGCATGTCAGAAGACACACCAGAAAGTCCGGCGACACCACTTTTCTTGTTAATCAGTACGGACAAATCTTTAGCAGACAGGTTCTCTTTCTCCATGATAAAAGGAATAGCGCCTGGGTCCACATCGCCGCAACGCGTTCCCATCAGCAATCCTTCGGTCGGAGTCAGCCCCATGGATGTATCGATACATTTGCCGTTCATGACAGCAGCGATGGAACCACCATTTCCAATATGAGCCGTGATAATTTTCTGATCTTCATATTTTACGCCTAAGATTTCGCAAGCGCACTTAGACACGTAACGATGGCTGGTTCCATGAAAACCATAACGGCGAATGCCATACTTGGTATAGAACTCATACGGCAAACCGTACATGTAAGCCTTTGAAGGCATAGTCTGGTGGAAAGCCGTATCAAAAACTCCCACTTGAGGAATGCCTGGAATCAATGCTTCCATGGCGGCAATTCCCTTTAAGTTGGCAGGATTGTGCAGCGGAGCCAAATCCGAGCATTCCGCCACTTTGTCCAACACTTCCTTCGTCAGTAAGACGCTGGAAGCAAACTTCTCCCCACCATGGACGACACGATGCCCCACCGCGTCTATCTCTCTGTAATCATTGATACAACCATAATTAGCATCGGTCAAAACGCTCAAGATAAACTGAATGCCAGCCTGATGTTCTGGGATGTCTTTTTCCAAAACAACTTTCTTGCCATCTTTGTCCGTCAATTTCAAAAAAGCCCCCGGCAAACCGATTTTCTCAATTCCGCCTTGCGCCATGACATTGCCCGAAGCCATGTCAAACAACTTATATTTAATAGAACTACTTCCGCAGTTCAAAACCAATATCTTCATGCCTGTTTTCTTGCAATATTAAATTTGTCTTATTTTGCAGCTTTTGCGCCAATAGCCTGGTTACAAGCAATAGCCACCATTTTATAAATATCGTCCACAGAACAGCCACGAGAAAGATCGTTCACCGGAGCAGCCATACCCTGCAAAATAGGACCTACGGCTTGAGCACCGCCCAAACGTTGAACCAGTTTGTAAGCAATATTCCCCACTTCCAATGACGGGAATACCAAAACATTAGCCTTACCGGCTATTTCGCTGCCCGGAGCCTTCTGAGCGGCAACTTTTTCAACCAATGCGGCATCGGCTTGCAATTCACCGTCAATCTTCAATTCAGGAGCCATCTCCTTAGCCAGACGAGTAGCCTCTACAACTTTGTCGACCATCTCATGGGATGCGCTGCCTTTCGTAGAAAAGCTCAACATGGCCACACGTGGGTCGATGTTGGCGATGTGGCGAGCGGTTTGTGCAGTAGCCACTGCAATATCTGCCAGTTCCTGTGCGCTTGGATTCGGGATGACAGCACAGTCGGCAAAAACAAGCAAGCCATTTTCACCATACTGGGGAGTCTGGGTAAACATCAAGAAAGCACCAGATACACAACCTATGCCCGGAGCGGTTTTTATAATCTGCAAAGCCGGACGTAACACATTGCCCGTTGTATTCTGGGCACCGGCAATTTCACCGTCGGCATCACCCGCCTTAATAATCAAACATCCCAAATACAAAGGGTTTTCCACCAACACTGCTGCTTTTTCAGGAGTCATACCTTTCTTTTGACGAAGCTGAACCAAAAGATCCCTATAAGCCTCCTTTTTAGCATGTTCTTTCGGGTTGATGATGGTTGCTTCAGAAATATGGTTCAAGCCGAAACCTGCAGCCAATTTGTCGATTTCTTCGGGATTGCCAATTAAGATAATATCAGCAACGCCATCAGCTATCAGACGGTCTGCCGCCTTCAATGTTCTTTCTTCAGTTCCTTCAGGAAGAACAATGCGCTGCTTGTTTGCTTTCGCACGCGCTATAATTCCTTGCATCAAGTCCATAACGGAAATATTTTTATAGATTTATATTGTTAGTTTCGTTAAATCCTTCTTTGTGGCGCAAAGTTAGGCATATTTGCAATATTGAGTTGGCAAAGCTCAACTTTTCTTTCACATCTTCAAAGTAATTCAGAACATTTAACAATCCATTTAGTCCTCTCATTTCCACCCACATTTTACCACCATGTGGCATCAAGCACCATTGTATGACTTTAGAGGACGATGTGACGGATAGAAACTAAGGAATATTTTCTCCGGAAAAATTTGCTGATAAGATAAAAAGCATTACCTTTGCTCACGAATCGAATGCGGCTGTGGTGTAATTGGTAGCCACGTCAGACTTAGGATCTGATGCTTCACGGCGTGGGGGTTCGAGTCCCTTCAGCCGCACACAACAAAAACTCCATGTAAACAAAACAAGTTTGCTTGGAGTTTTATTTTTAATAACCATTATTCAATCTTTGAAAGCGATGAAAATCACCATTCATATTTTATTTTATCTCCTTCTCCTGATAAGCTCAGTCACCCAGCGTGCTGCCGCCCAAGAGACATTGGGACACCAATTGCGTCAAGTCATCAACGGGAAAGCTGCCACAGTTGGAGTCGCCGTCATATTCAAAGGTTCGGAACTGATATCCATCAACAACATGTACCGATACCCAATGATGAGCACATATAAGTTCCATCAGGCACTTTCCGTAATCGACTATTTACATAAGCACAACGAGAATTTAGCAACAGAAATATTGGTAAAGAAATCGGATTTATTAGCGAACACACACAGTCCCCTCAGGGATGCAAATCCGAACGGCAACTTCGAAATAACAATAGGAGACTTATTGAAATATTCATTGATAGACAGTGATAATAATGCTTGCGATATCCTGTTCAAACATATAGGAGGAGTCCAGGTGACTGAAAAATACATCCATGGTTTAGGCATAAAGGATGTAGCCATCTCGCAAACGGAGGCGAAGATGATGGAATCCGAGAACAACTGCATGTTAAATTGGACAAAGCCATCAGCCGCAGTATTACTTCTCGAGACTTTTTTACAAAACCAGATGTTTAATAAAAATGAAATCCTCTTTTTGGAACGAGCCATGGCGGATTGCAAAACGGGCAATGACAAATTAAAGGCAGGACTCCCAAAACAAGTTTTGTTCGCACACAAGACCGGTAGTTCCGGAAGGAATGAATTTGGCTATAAAATCGCAGACAACGACATGGGATTCGTCGTTCTTCCTAATGGCCAGTATTACACAATTGCCGTTTTTGTAATGAATTCAAGAGAAACCGATAAAGAGAATGCAAAGCTTATGGCAGATATTTCAAGAACAGTATATGAATATTTCATCAAAAAGTATTACAAACAATAGGTTTTAATATTTTTTATATATGCCGAATCGCATACATTATTGAATAGTTTTTATATTTGCAATGTGGTTTTTTCATAATAGTATTAGATTTAAGGTTAACAAGTTGATTAGGGGTTGTCGAGAGACAGCCTTTAATTGTTTTCAGTGTTTACCCTTTTCTCTGATTTGTTAATTCACCAAAAGTCATTGGAATCTACACAATTTGAAATCCAATTTTCCTCAATATTTCCTGTTCCTCCAAAGTCGCATGAATTATCCGATAAGCATTTGGTTCGCGCGGATGGTCGTAGTGATTCCGCAAATATTCAAACGATGAAGGGTTTGCACGCAACTTGCGGTCGGTGGATTCCGGATTAAAAGTCCGCATAAATGCTTGCTCCACCCTATTGTCGGCATAATCATCCAAATCAATCAACGAATCATTCAACATCGGAGGTGCGACATCTGTCAAACGATCGAAATGAACGGAAAAGAAAGATGCTATCGCCTCCAAACACATGCGTGTCGCAGTGGCTTTTCCGTCGGCCGAAAACCCGGCTATATGCGGAGTTGCAATCGAAGAAGCTTGCAATAAATCAATGTCAATGTTTGGTTCGTTTTCCCAACAATCAATTACCATTTCCTTGACTACACCAGCCCTGTAAGCATCCAAAAGGGCCGCAGTATCGTGCACGGCACCTCGACAAGAATTGACGAACCAACAACCCAGTTTCATCTTTTCAAAGAAACTTTTGCCAGCCAGATGGCAAGTAGGGTATTCCCCTTCAAGCGTGTAAGGCACATGCAAGGTTACAACATCGGCTTCTTCCAGCACTTCGTCCAACGAAAGGAATTCACGACCTCCCTCCTTCTCCGCTCTCGGAGGATCATTCCTCAACACACGCATTCCCAATAACGAAGCCAAACGCTCCACTTGCTTGCCCACATGTCCTACACCTATGATGCCGATGCTTTTCCCTTTCAAGCAGGCACTCCCCTCACGCTTGGCCAACGCCAAAAGAGAGGAGATGACATACTGCGCCACAGACGAAGCATTGCAACCAGGAGCATTCTTCCAGGTAATGCCATGCGCATCGCAAAAATGAGTATCTATATGGTCGAACCCAATCGTTGCTGTCGTAATCAACTTGACTTTGCTCCCCTCAAGAAGCTGTGGAGTGCATTTGTCTATACTTCTTACGATTAAGGCATCGGCATCCTTTATCGCCTCAGGTGTAAAACCCTTTGCGGGCAAGTAAACGACTTCTGCCGAAGGCTCTGCCACCCCTTTCAAAAAAGGGATGGTATTATCTGCTACAATTTTCATTTACACGTGATTTTAAGCTATCATGCCTTATAGCAAGGCACAGATATAATCGACCCAACCTAATTCATTGATAAAAATAAGTCCTATTGCTACCGAAGCTATGTATTTGACAAAGAAAACATAGGTATTGAAGAAATAGAACCGGACTGTTCCGTTATTGGTCATTGCTTCTTTTAATATACGCTTTTGTATATGCGTCCCCACAAAAATGCAAATGAACATGCCCCCCAAAGGCAACATGATTTTAGCTGTCACATAATCAAAAAGGTCAAACAAAGGCATGCCGAAGAATGAAAGTCCCTTCACGGCCCCTACCGACAGGGAACAAATAATGCCTAAAAGAAAAATCCCGACCGATACGAATAAAGCTGCTTTTTTACGGCTCGTCTGATACTCTTCCAACACATAAGCCGTCACGACTTCATGCAGCGAAATGACAGAAGTCAAAGCGGCCAAAGCCAAAAGGACAAAGAACACAAACGACCAAAGAGACCCGAATGGCATCTGTTCGAACACATTTGGCAATGTGATAAACACCAAGGATGCCCCACTGGTCGGTTCAATTCCAAAGCTGAAGGCTGCCGGAAATATCATGACACCTGCCAAAATAGCTACTAAAGTATCCAAAGCTGCTACCTCAACCGCCGTTTGCTGTATGTTTACATCTTTGCCGAAATAAGAAGCATAAGTGATAAGGCATCCCATCCCGATGCTTAACGAAAAGAACGCTTGCCCCATCGCACTCAATATGACGGAAGAATTGATCTTGTCCAATTGAGGTCTAAGCAAGAAGTCCAATCCGACTAAGGCATTCGGCAATGTCAAAGAACGGATACATAGGGCGATTAAAATAATGAACAATACAGGCATCATCACCTTCGAGGCACGTTCTATGCCCTTGTCGACACCACATATAATGATGACATGGGTGGCAATGACAAAGAGGGCAGTCCAAAAGATCGGACGCCATACACCCGAAGAGAAAGCGGCAAAATCGTTTGTGAAATCGGCTACGCTCTTTCCTTTCAAAGACCCAGTAAGCGCCTGAAACACATATTCAAGAGTCCAACCTGAAACAACAGAATAAAATCCTAATATCAAAAATGCGGCCAATACTCCGTTATATCCTATATATTTCCACTTGGTGCCGGGAGCCAGCTCTTTAAACGAACCAGCCGTGTTCCGATGAGTAGTCTTGCCTATAAAAAGCTCGGACATCATCACCGGAAGGCCCAAAAACAAAATACATAAAATGTAAACAAGCAAAAAGGCGGCCCCGCCGTTCGATCCAACCATATAAGGGAAACGCCAAATATTCCCCAATCCTACCGCACAACCGACAGTTGCCAAAATCACGCCCAATTTACTTCCGAATGTTACTCTTTTAGCTGACATACTTGTTCTATTTTACCATCTTTAATATGAATCGTACAGTCTGTGTCAGACGCCAACTGTTCGTCATGCGTCACTATAACGAATGTCTGCTTCATTTTGTCTCGCAGTTCAAAGAATAAAGCATGTAGTTCTTCTTTGTTGTGCGTGTCCAAACTGCCGGAAGGTTCATCAGCCAGAATAACAGCAGGATGATTGATAAGAGCACGCGCCACGGCGACACGCTGTTTTTCACCTCCCGACAATTCTGCGGGTTTGTGATCCATCCGGTCATCCAACTTAAGGAAATAAAGGATTTCTTTTGCTCGCTTTTGAGCTTCAACCACATTTTCCTTGGCTATTAATGCCGGAATCATGACATTTTCCAAAGCTGTAAACTCCGGCAACAGTTGGTGAAACTGAAAGACAAAACCTATGTTGCGGTTGCGAAATGCCGCCAGTTTCGTTTCAGACAATGAAAGCACATCTGTACCTTGAATC
>CALBYC010000094.1 GCA_937890135.1 uncultured Parabacteroides sp. | reverse complement strand
GCCGAGGACTGCGTGCCCAAAGCGGTGGCATACGCCGGAAGCATCATCCGGAGCAGCTTCAACGGGTTCTTGCCCGCGACGAGGCCGGCAATGCTGAACTGTACCAGCAAAAGCAATACATGAAGGGCGAAGATGACGAGGATGACCTTCAAGAACATGGAAATAACCCCGACCACCTGCCCGCTGCGGGTCATGTTCAGAAAGATGCCGAAAATATGGATGGGCAACAGCGGTATCAAAACGGACTCTATCAGTTTCGTGACAATCTCCTTGAAATCGTTACATGCGCTCTTCAAGGCGGTGCCTTCGATATGGGATATGCCCAAACCGACGGTAAAGGCAAGCAGCAACGCGGTCATCACGTCCATCAGCGGAGGCATGGCTACTTCGAAGTAAGGTGCCAATGCGGCATTGACCGGTGTCTCTACCGCGGAGAGGTCTCCTTGCGGCATAAGTATATGGGGGAATATGGAAATGCAGCTGAAATAGGTAAAGAAGCCGGAGAAGATGGTTGAGCCGTATGCAATGACGGCCGTCAAGGCCAACAGGCGGCCTGCCCCTCTTCCCAATTCGCCGATGGCCGGAATGACCAAACCGACGATGATGAGCGGGATGGAGAACGAAAGGAAGTTGCCAAAGACGGAATTGAACGTCGCAAACGCCCGTGCCAATCCCAATGGGAAGAAGCTTCCCAGCAAGATGCCTGCCAAAATGGCGATGACGACTTTCCCTAATAAGTTAATCTTGATTCTTTTCATGACATGGATTTATTTTGAAGCCTATGACAGCGATGAATATGCTCATAAGCGGACTGATCAAATTAAAAAAACAATAAGGAAGGTAGGTGAATGTAGGAACACTCAAAATCGTTGCCTGCGTCATGCCGCAAGAGTTCCACGGAATCAGCACGGAAGTGACCGTGACGGAATCTTCCGTCGTCCGGCTCAGCAAGCGGCTTTCATAGCCTTTCTTGCGATAGATTTCCTTGAACATGTTGCCTGTCAGGATGATGGATATGTATTGGTCGGCGGTACAGATATTCAAGGTCAGTCCGGCAAATACGGTAGAGGCCACCATGCTGGCCCGTCTCTTCATGAAGCGCAAGAAGACGGAAGTCAGCGTTTCCAGCATTCCGCTGGCCGTCATGGCTCCGCCAAAACACATCGCGCAAATGATCAGCCAGATGGTGTTCATCATGCCTGCCATGCCCCGGGTAGCCACCAGGGAATCCAGTGCGTCGACCCCTGTTTCCAACGAGGTGGGCCCGTACCAAACCTGGAAGAGCCCTTTGAATTGCGAGGCGGCGCTTATCGTCTCCATTCCGGCTACCCGGCAAATCAAGTCGGGCTGGAAGAACAAGGCGAACAGGCCTGCCAAAGTGGATGACAGGAACAAGGTAACGATGGGGGGGACACGTTTCGCTATCAGGACTCCGGTCACGACCGGTACGGCCAACAGCCAACCGGATATATGGAACGTGTCTTTCAGGGAGTCGGCAAACGCAGTCATGGACTGGGAGTCGGCCTTGTCGTGCATGAATCCGGCTATGGTGAAGATAACCAAAGTAATGAGGATGGACGGAATCGTGGTAATCAGCATATAGCGGATATGGGTGAACAACGGGGTGTCGGTCGTGGAGGATGCAAGCACGGTCGTATCCGACAAAGGGGATATCTTGTCGCCGAAATAGGCACCGGAGATGATGGCTCCGGCTATCCATCCCGGCTCGAACCCTTGCGCGTCCCCGATTCCCATCAGGGCGATGCCGATAGTGGCGATGGTCGTCCATGAACTGCCGGTCATCACGGAGACGAGGGCGCAAATGACGCAAGACGAAGCAAGGAAGAAGGTTGGGCTTAACAATTGGATGCCGTAATAGATGAGTGTCGGCACGACCCCGCTGATCATCCAGCTTCCGGACAAGGCCCCTATCAACAGGAGGATGATCAGGGCGGTCGTGACTCCCAATATGTTGGAGCATATCGCTTCTTCTATCTTCTTCCATCGGACGTGGCAAAAGAGCATGGACAAGGCGGTGCAACAGGCGGTCGTCAACAGCAGGACGACCTGGCTTCCTCCACTGAGCGCGTCGCTGCCGAACAGCCGTATGGTAAAGAATAAGAGGACTATCATGACTCCGAGAGGAATCAAGGAGAGTCCGAGGGAGGGTTGTGTTTCGGGCCGGGAAGAATCGAATATTTTCATGTACTGCGTTGGATGAATGCTAACAATCTTTGTGTTGTAACAGGGCGGTCAGCCGTTTCACTCCTTCCGACGCCCCGCACTGCAAGAACGTGATGTCGTCCCGGTACGTTTTCACCTCCTTCGGGTCTATCAAGTAGATGGGTTGCCCGCGTCGCACATAGTTGAGCAGGCCGGCAGCCGGATAGACATTCAATGAAGTGCCGATAACGACGAATATGTCGCAGCCTTCCACCTCCCGGATGGCGGGTTCTATCATCGGTACGGGCTCGCCGAACCATACGATGAAAGGGCGTAGTTGCGAACCGTCCGGGGCTTTGTCTCCCACATGGATGTCCGGATGTGCCGGGTCGATCGGGTAAGTTGTTTCCAAATCTTTGACCGAACAGGACTTCATCAGCTCGCCGTGCAGGTGGATGACATGCGTGCTTCCTGCCCGTTCGTGCAGGTTGTCGATGTTCTGCGTGATGATGCGCACGTCAAACTCTTTCTCCAATGCCGCCAATCCGTAATGGCCGGCATTCGGTTCGGTTTTCAGCAATTCCCGGCGGCGCTGGTTGTAGAAGTCGAGTACCAATTCGGGATTCCGGGCGAATCCTTCGGGCGTGGCCACATCTTCCACCCGGTAGTTTTCCCATAGCCCGTTCGCGTCCCTGAAGGTGGAAATGCCGCTTTCGGCACTCATTCCCGCTCCTGTCAAAACCACTAATTTCTTTTTCATGACAAACCGTTTTTATTTACCTAAAGCAAAGGTAGCAATTATTTGTATCGGATGGCATAAATGCATGAAAAAAGCTCCTCTCTACGGATAGGAAGGAGCTTCTTGTTTTCGTGCCGATCTCCTCTCGGAGGGGGAACGATTTGAACTATTTATTATTAAAACTATGCCCACTTTCGCCTTCGCAGGTTACTTTCATTCGTGGACTAACTAATTTATTATGAATTTTAATATTGGTATTGTCATCTCAGAAGTTCCTGAGTGCCGCCGATGCGGCAACTCAAGAACCTTTGAATAATTTATTTTACCAACAAACTTATTTAACGACTACCTTGACAGCAGCTTCGCCTTCAACTGCTACCACTGCGATTCCGGCAGGAACTGCGATGGTTGCATTGTCTGAAGAAACCACTTCGTTAGCCAATGTCTGGCCCAAGATGTTCGTTACGACTACGGCCTTGCCGGCTGCACCCTTCACTACGACTGCACCGTCCGTAGCAGCTACTACCACTTCAGATGTAGCAATTTCTTCGTTAGCTGTAGGAGCAATACCTGTCAATTCAGCCAAGTTGAATACTTCTGCTTCTGAAGCCTTAGGAGTCACAACCAATTTGCCGTTGTGGTATTTAACGTAGCCACGGTTAGTACCGATAACATCATTATACTTATCTTCTATATAATCATAAGCGGTTTCGATAGTGAATGATTCACGGTTAGCGTCAGCATACTTGAATGCGAATGTGCAAACATTGTCACCGTAACCGTTCTTCAAGTCGATCGTATCTTTGGTTGCAGCGATAATCAAAGAGTCACCGATGTGTTTAGCCTGTACAAAGCCTAAGCGGTAGTATGGACGCTCAGCGCTTTCATAGTTCTGATACATGAACTTGTTGTCGGCAGGCTTAACAAGAGCTTCTTCTGCCTTCTTGGCTGAGTCTACCAAGTTAACCAAGTAGCGACCTTCCACATAACCCTTGGTTGCCTTTGCATGAGGGCAATCAGAAGACTGGTGGATTTCGCACCATTTGCCGGCAGGAACAATCTTGGCACCTACAGCCAACATGTACTGTGGACGGTAAGTGTTAGCATGGATGGCGGTATCAGCCAACAATGCAGCGTTCTTGCCTGCGAAGTTCTCGTCCTTGAAGTTCTCGATGCCCAAGAATCCGGCGATAGCGTCTTTGCCATCTGACAACAATGCGCCTTGTTCGTACATCACATAGTTGTTGTCCGCATTGCGGAATACCTTGATGGTATCCAACTTGCTTTCCGAGAAGTCGCCACGGTATTGCTGAGCAGATGCGTCCGTGATGATGAACTGGTCGTTCTGAACGAAATCGTAAAGAGATCGAGCGGCTACTAATTCAGAAACATTGAATGCACCGTATAACTTGCGCGGGAAATAACGACGTTCATAATCGTTATTTATAAACTCCGCTTTATGCCATTCGTCCTTTGCATCCTCGTTTACAGTTTTATAAGTAAGCTCCGTTACAATATTGTAAGTATTAGCGGACTTGTTCTTGAAGACAACTTCCTTTGTGTCTTTATAAAGCTCCTTATCAGCCAAGTAATAACGTTTATTTACGTTATCATAAGCCAACACAGCTTCTGACACAGCATCCGTAATTGTGTACCGCAACAAGCTTACGACATCGGTCTTCTGTTCCTTCTTGCCGCCAACCTTGTTGTCCTTCCAAGCTGTGTAAGGAGTTTGAACTTGAGCGTCTTTGTGCTTAACATCTTGTGGCACAGCTGTAAAACGGAACTCAACCGCTTCGCTCTTGTCCTTCGTGAACTTCAATACGCCCTTTGCACCCTTCGACAAGTAGACAGTATCGCCAGTAGCTTCTACCGGAGCACCGATGAAGAAGGCTTTTTGTTTCAACATATCGTCCGAGTAGCCGTTCAAATAACCCAAAGTAACCGGTTCTTTGCCGCTCGGGTCACCTGCTGCCACAATCTTATATGTATCTTTCTCATACTCACCATTGTAATAATTTTCACTTACATAAGTATCAGCCTTGTCTGTCTTACGCAAAGTGTTGAAGTCAGCCCAACTGATAGTAGCACCTGTTTCACGGTTGGTGAATACTTCGTTCTCGTCATCCCACAACCATTGTCCTTCCGGATAAGCAGCGGATACCTGAGATACAGGCACGTAAGTATAATAATCATTATTATATATCGGCGAAGCAATCTGATCGTTCTTGTAGATGTTCCATACCTTACCGATGAAGATATCGTTGTCGATAGCGTTGCTCAAACCGAACTTAACGTAAGTGTTCTGTTTGGCACGATCAGGATATTCAAAAGTATAGTCGGCGAGATTAGCTTCTATATCTTTCTTACTTTCATCTTTTGTTTCTGATGTGCTCTTAGCAGCAGTCAGAAGGTATTCACCCTTAACTTCAACGACAATCAATTCATATTTTGTACCATCAATCGTCATGGAAACTTCCAGCGGAGCTTCGTATCCTATAGGCTGAGCGATATTGAACTCGGTAGCTTTAATATCCGAATCCTTCATGTTGTCAAGCTCCTTATCTGTAACAGCAGCGAACTTATAACCCGTTACGGTTTCATTGCTTCCTAAGTTGCCCCATTTCTCAGAGGTCAAGATGATGTTCTTGCCGTTGCCATTCTTCAAGGTAACGCCATTTTTACCTGATTCAGCCACCAATTTGCCTGTAAACGGATTGCCTTGCAAAGAAGCATACTCAACAGGATCCTTGTCCTCGTCTACTGCTGTTCCAGCGGCATTCAACGGCTGGTAGCAAATCTGCAGACCAAAGCCCTTGCCTAATACTACATTCAAGGCATCGGCATCCATGTAGGATGGAGTAACATAGTAAACTGCGCACTTGGTGTTGGAATCTGATTTTTCCAATTTTAAAGTTTTGTCACCTTGTTGCACCAATTCCCATTTTACATCTTTCACCACTTTATCGTCCACCAACGCATACAAGCTATGACCGTCTCCGTCGCCTTCAATGTAGAAGCGATCGATTTCGCCTCCTTCCTTGAAATTACCGTTCTCATCAAAGGCCAATCTAACGCCGTTGCGATTAACCAAAGAGAAGCCGTCACGTTTGCCATTGACTTTTTCTTCTGTAACTTTCCACAAATTAGCTCCAGAAGCCACATTCTTATCATCAGCAACCACCAGCTTACCATCTTTAACAGCCATGTTCCATGATGCCCACGATGTCGTCTTCTGCGCATTGTCAAGTTTCACAAAATGATAAGTACCCTTTCCTGCAACTTCATACAAACCGTCAGCGGCAGTTTGCGCATTGACAGAAAAGAAAGTACCACCGGCAAGCAACATGCCTGCGCATAGAGTAATCACTTTTTTGTTCATAATGTAAATAATTTAGTTAGTAAAATTGTTATTAATAATATCCTATGTATACATCTAATATGCCCTCGGCGGGTAAACCACCGGGAAAAGGTTTGCTG
>CALBYC010000093.1 GCA_937890135.1 uncultured Parabacteroides sp. | reverse complement strand
AGTTCGTGAATGGCGTACAAGTAAAAACCGAAGAAGATAGTACCCCTGCAAACATTCGCCTTGTATGTGAAAACTCCTTGCGCAATCTCGGTGTGGAAACGCTCGGTATGTTCTACCAGCACCGCTTAGACCCGAATACCCCGATAGAAATGGTAGCGGACACGTGTGGTGAGCTTATCAAAGAGGGCAAAATCCTGCATTGGGGAATGTGCGAAGTCAATGCGGAAACGATCCGGCGTGCGCACAAGGTCTGTCCTGTTACAGCTATCCAAAGCGAATATCATTTCATGCACCGCACGGTTGAGGAAAACGGCGTACTGGCCCTTTGCGAGGAATTGGGTATCGGTTTCGTCCCTTATAGTCCGCTGAACCGAGGTTTTCTCGGTGGCTTGATTAACGAATACACACAATTCGATGCCTCCAATGATAATCGCCAAACCTTGCCACGCTTCCAGCCCGAAGCCATTCGTGACAACTATCGTATCGTGGAAGTGCTGAACGCTTTCGGACGGATAAGGGGAATTACCCCTGCACAGATATCATTGGCTTGGCTGATGAACAAGAAGCCGTTTATTGTTCCTATTCCCGGTACAACGAAACTCTCGCATTTGGAAGAAAACCTGCGGGCTTGCGACATTGTGTTCTCGGCAGAAGATATGGCAGAATTGGAAAAGGCGGTAGCGGCTATTCCGGTTGTCGGTAGCCGTTACGATGCCTTGCAAGAATCGAAAATACAGAAATAACGTATGATAAAGATAATCTTCCTTATGGCGCTCGTCGCTTTATTGCCAAGTTGCAACCCCCACAACGGGAATGTCCTGCAGATAGCCGAACAAGGCAGCTTTGCCGTAGGCGGCACGGTACTGACCGATTCATTGGGACGCAGCTACCATGGCGACCATGCCTACGTGTTCTATCAAAAGCCTGTCAATGCACGGAAATACCCGCTTGTTTTTGCGCATGGAGTAGGCCAGTTCTCCAAAACGTGGGAAACTACACCTGACGGGCGGGAGGGATTTCAGAATATCTTCCTGCGACGTGGCTTCTCCATTTACCTTGTTGACCAGCCTCGGCGTGGCAATGCAGGACGTGGCACGGAAACAGTTACTATATCTCCGACCTTTGATGAAGAAGAATGGTTCAACCGTTTTCGGGTAGGGATATATCCCGGTTATTTCGAGGGCGTGCAATTCAGCCGTGACACGGAAACACTCAGCCAATATTTCCGTCAGATGACACCAAACATCGGCTCTGTGGATTTTGAAGTCTATTCCGATGCTTATGCTGCCTTATTCGATAAGATAGGTCCGGCAATATTCGTCACCCACTCGCAAGGTGGTCCGGTAGGCTGGCGTACCTTGCTTAAGACAAATAATATCAAGGCGATTGTTTCCTATGAACCTGGTGGTGGTATCCCGTTTCCTGAAGGGCAAGTACCCGAAGAAGGAAAGATACTGACTTTGTCGAAGAAAACGGAAGGAGTGGAAGTGCCGATGCTCGATTTCCTGAAGTACACGGAGATTCCGATTATCGTCTATTATGGCGACAATTTGCCCGAAACGAACGAACGGCCGGAACTTTACGAATGGACACGTCGCTTGCACCTGATGCGCAAGTGGGCAAAGATGCTCAACGGTTTGGGCGGTGATGTGACAATAGTTCACCTGCCTGATGCAGGGCTACATGGTAATACGCATTTTCCATTCTCTGACTTAAATAATGTTGAAGTGGCGGACTTATTATCAAAGTGGCTATATGATAATAATTTAGACTAATCCGTACTGCGAAGCTTTGCCTGAATCCATGCATTCGTTAGGCGACTGCTCAAAACGGGTGAGGATTTCTTCACGGGTAAGGAATGGACGTTCGTAGAAACGCATACAATTTAATTGAACCCTGTTATCACAGCCGTTGTGTTGTCCGCCGAGCCGCATGTCGTTATACAATATGAAAAGAGTCTTCTGAAAGAAATTTCAGAAGACTCTTGCGGAGAGAGAGGGATTCGAACCCCCGGAACCTCTCAGTTCAACGGTTTTCAAGACCGCCGCGATCGACCACTCTGCCATCTCTCCAGTCGATTCGTTTCTCAAATGCTTTGCAAAGGTACGCATTAATTCTGAATATACAAGCGTTTTGAGGAAAAATTGAATTATTTTTTTTCGGCATGGATAGTGGTGGTAGGAATGAAACGGGCTTTGATATGAAGCAATATATTGATAATTAGTAGAATGCTGAATAACGGGGATGTGCCAAAACATCTGCGTCTTTGCACATCCCCTGTAGGCATAGTTAAGTTATCCTTCCCTCAAATTCGATATGTGTGTGAGCTATTCATGATTGTTATCATTCTAACTTATACGGTGAAGGATATTTAGACTAAAATTGTAATTATAAATGAGATAAAGTATATATTAATTATAATTTTACACGATATGTTCCACCCACGGAGTTGAACAATAGGTCGCCATTCTCAAAGTATTGGATGATGGCATAGGCGCCATTGCCGCGGCTGGTGTGTCCGAATATGACCCTGTGCACGGTCGCTCCGGTCTCCCAGTCCAAGCCGCTCACTTCCCATCCGTCCGCTTCGGTATAACCATTAACAAAAACCATGTTGGATGCCGAACTGACGGATGGTATCATGCTGACGGAGCTGACATCCGCCCTTGTCCATACGCTCTCCCATTGATTTTCTTTTGTGTTCCATTGCAGACGTTCCACGCCGTATGGCGGGGTGATGAGGGGACCGATTGCCAATATGGCTACGATTTTGTCCTTGATGGAATTGGAGATTACATTGTTCACGACAAATGCCCCGTATCCCGATACGACGACGGACTGCTCGGATTGTACCCATTCGGTAGAACTGGGCAGGCCGCAAGATATTTCTTTTTCCCCGGCAATGCGGCTATTCCCTCCTTCGGGTATTTCGTCTCGCCAAAATGCCACTAACTTCATTTTCTTTGAGCCATCCGTAATGACTACCAGTTTATCCTCGTCGTCTCCGAATCCCATTAAGGTAGGGGTTGACCCGGTTCCATATCCCATCTTGATTGCTGGAGCTTCTGGCCCTCCGTCGTAGTAGGCCGTCCATCCCCCGTCGGCCTCTTTGTCGGATAGTTTCCCGTTTGCCCATACGAATTTGTGCATGATTCCTTTCCCTTCCGGGGTCCGGCTGTTGCTGGCAACGTAGATGCCGTTCTTTTCATCGACGGATGCGGAATTG
>CALBYC010000092.1 GCA_937890135.1 uncultured Parabacteroides sp. | reverse complement strand
GGCCCCGCTCATGTGGGCAAGGCACAAGTAAATTGTTTTCCTTTCTTCTGACATAGTTTTATTATAATTCTTTTTATTTTACATCATTGGTTAATATGAATCATTTCACTTAATATATTGAGAACATGGCACAGACTTCAATGACCGTACGCTTGGACAGCCAACAAAAAGCTATTTTCGATGAAGTCTGTTCGCTATCGGGCATGAATGCGAAAGCACGCACTGCATTTCAGAACATGTGCAACACGGCAAAATAGAATCATATAAAAATGTCTCCTGATGAAATCAATGCGGAAATTAAGGAAGTCAGACGGTCAAGAATGAGCGCAATGGTATATGCAATCATTACGACCATGGTAATTCCATGAAATAGTTCCCACCGCAGTATCGCTCTGCGCATGCCGCCACTTGGGTGGGTTAAATAACCAAGCAGACGCTAAGCCTTTGCGTCAGTAAAGCAATCCGAATGCCCACAATGGAATGACATTGGCATATCCAATCTCAATATCATCTTTCACCACGAAGCCATTCTCCACATCGGCAATTTGCTTCTTCCCTTTCTTGCGCCCTCCTATCTCAAATGTCATGCCGTCAAACAGAAAGTCGGACACCGGCGAACACGTCACTTCACCAACTACGCGCACCTGGTTCATAAAAAACGTTTCACGCACATTACCTATGTCAGCCCTTTGCGGAGCGAGCACATAAATAAGATTGGTGTTGTCAAGATACAGCTTCTCCGTCTTGCCCAGTCCGCGCATTCCGCCCACAGCATCACGCAATTGCGCAACCATGCCCGCACGTTCCATATACATCAAATAGTCCTGTATATAGTTACGGCTTATGCCCGTCATATCTGCCAATTTCTGCATGACGGGTTTAAAAGGCACACTCTCTGCCACCACCATAAGCAACTGTTTCAGCTTTCTGCCTACAGACACATTCACATTCAGGTACAAGGGGATATCGCTCTCCATGGTCTGCGACACAACCTGTGCAATCTCTATATCATAGGCAGTGTCACGCCCGAACGGATAATAGCCACGCCGCAAATAGTCTTGAAAGAGAGGAAGCGGATGCTCAACTCCTGGTATCTCATAATGGTGTCGCAACATGTCTCCCATCTCCACAGCTCCCATCTTAATGCCATGGAACAGATACAGATATTCCCTGAATGAAAAATCCGATTTTTAATCGGGAATCAGGTTGAATTCTGCTTTCAGCTTAGCTATGAGCGGGTTGATTTCCATCATGTGCTGGAACTTTTCGGATGCCGTATAGGCAAGATGCTTTTCGTTCGATTCCATCAGCCTTACCCTCATCTGTATGTGGCTGTTCCTTAGTTGCGACCGTAAGGCCGACAGGATAGGAATCGTGTTGCCGATTAGCTCTTCCTGCGTTCCCCGACTGTGGACACTCACTTCAAAGAAAGCCTCTTCCTGTTTGGTTGGCAGATTGTTAAGCATGGCATTCTGCAAGTAGGCGTTCTTCTCGATGGAACGGGCAAATTTTACCCACTCTCTTTGCAATTCCTGTTCCGTGAACGGCCGCTCCATGTCGGTCACGGCTTGGTTTCCTGCCGCATACGTTGCCGGTTGTTGTTGTCCTTTAGCCCGAGCCAACTCTTTCAAGGAGGTGCCTACCGGTGCTTTGCCCGTTTTCCGGGTAGCAGAGGCGAGAGAGGGAGGAACCGGTTGCTGTGGAATAGGGGAAGGAGGCACTGCCGTTTGGACGACGGATGCTGTCTTCATCGCTGGGGTAGCCGGTTTGCCTTGCGAGGGCTGGGGCGGGACTGACTGGTCGTCAATCGATTCTAACTGGGCTTTTTTTTTAATATCGTTTGCCGGTTGCAACAATTGACACAACTGTATCAAGGTCAGTTCGACCAACAAACGTTTGTTTCGGCTTGCCCGGTAATTCATGTCACAGGTGTTGACCAGTTCGATGGCCCGGAACAAAAAAGCGTCCGTGCACAATTTCGCCATCTCCTTGTAGCGCTCACGGATGGATGCACCCACCTCGAACAAGACCAAGGTTTCCTCGTCCTTGCAGACCAGCAAATCGCGGAAGTGGCTTGCAAGTCCGGTAATGAAGTTCTGTGCGTCGAACCCTTTGTTCAAGATGTCATTGAACAGGAGCATGGATTTGCGGATGTCCCTGTTCAGGATGGCATCCGTCAATTGGAAATAATACTCGTAGTCGAGGACATTCAGGTTTTCGATGACTGCCCGGTAGGTAATGTTCCCGTTGGTGAAGCTTGCCACTTGGTCGAAAATGGAAAGGGCGTCGCGCATGCCCCCGTCAGCCTTTTGGGCAATGACATTGAGGGCTTCGGGTTCAGTGGATATTCCTTCCGAGGAAGCGACATATTGGAGATGCTCCACCATGTCGCCAATGGTGATGCGAGTGAAGTCATAAGTTTGGCAACGGGAAAGGATGGTCGGCAAGACCTTGTGCTTTTCGGTGGTTGCCAGGATGAATATGGCGTGCTGTGGCGGTTCTTCCAGCGTTTTCAAGAAGGCGTTGAATGCCGCCTGGCTCAACATGTGGACCTCGTCGATGATGAATACTTTATACTGCCCGATAACCGGTGGGATGCGCACCTCTTCCGTCAGGGTACGGATATCATCTACTGAATTGTTGGATGCTGCATCCAGTTCATGGATGTTGTAAGAACGCTGTTCATTGAAAGCCTTGCACGATTCGCACTCGTTGCACGCTTCCCCTTCGGCTGTCAGATGCATACAATTGATGGTCTTGGCAAAAATACGGGCACAGGAAGTCTTTCCCACACCTCTCGGTCCGCAGAACAGATAGGCGTGGGCAAGCTTGTGATGCAGTATGGCATTCTTGAGAGTCGTGGTCAAGCTTTTCTGCCCCACGACATCTTTGAATGTGGAAGGCCTGTATTTCCGAGCCGATACAATATAATTGTCCATCTTCTTTCGCTTATTGTTTCCGCAAATATACTAATTATTTCTTTTTCCCCATGGCACGGGGCGAAAATAGTGTGGGCGTAGCGTAGGGAGTTTGCCGCATTCGTTTGTCTTTATGGAAAAAGACAAAAGCAATGGACGATTTTGATAGACTACTGGACGAATTAGTACGGGTGGGACATTCCCCCCGTGGAAAATATTCAGCTGAGAAGAGTTGGCGGTTGTTGGAACGGCGCATCAATCCGAAGGACGCTTATAGACGGAGGTTCATAGGATGGACGTTGCGTGCGGCAGCTGTCTTTTTGTTGGCGATTGGCAGCTGGGCTGTTTATGAGTATGTGTTGCCTTCCCCAATGCAATCCATACATGCAGAAGGAGACATCCGCCGGTTTGTATTGCCCGACAGCAGCGTCGTGCTCTTGAACCGCCATTCCTCATTGGCTTATCCGAAACGTTTTTCCCGAAACGACCGGAAAGTGACGTTGGAAGGCGGTGCTTATTTTGAGGTATGCAAAGAGACCCGCCGGCCATTCCTTGTGTCGGCCGGTCCAGTGACGGTGAAAGTGCTCGGCACCCATTTCAACGTGGATGCCTTCCCGGCGGAAGGACAAATCAAGGCAACGTTGCTGGAAGGCTGCGTGGAGGTGACAGCCTCGGAGGAGGCAGTCCGGCTTCATCCGGGGGAGACAGCTGTTTACACCCGCTCAAACAGGCGGTTGGCATCCTACCGCGAGCAAGAACCAGAAGCCTGCATATCTTGGCGGGATGGAACATTCCTGTTTGAAAACCTTCCCTTGTCCGAAATCGCCTTGCAACTCTCCCGTGCCTTTCAAGTCCGGATAACCATCGCGGATGAAACATTGGCGGATTACCGGATTCGCGCTCGTTTCGTGAAAGGGGAAAGTCTGGATAAGATGCTTGCACTGATGCAGGAAGCGGGACATTTCCAATATGAGTGGAAGAAAAATGGAACAAAAAATACAATATGGATAACAAAAGAAAAAAGATGAAGTGGATGATGACCCTTTGCGGTTTTTGCGTGGGACTTTCTTCCACCTTGGCGCAAACGCCCCGTTATGATTTGGATGTCAAACGGGCAACCTTGGAACAATTTGCCTCGCAGTTGGAGGAAACATCGGGTTATTCAATCGTTTATGGTGAGGAGGTGCGCTTGAAGAATCCCATATCGATGGAGGTGAAGGATGCGTCTGTCCGTCAAATCTTGCAGCAAGCTTTCCAGAAAGAGGCTATCGGTTTCAAGATAGACGGGAGTCATATCCTGCTTTTTGAACGCCCCGCACCGACTGGAAGGAAGTTTACCATTTGTGGTTACGTGACAGACTCCGCTTCTTGCGAATCCTTGATAGGAGCCAATGTCTACGATGCGCTTTGCCATTCAGGCACGTTCACGAACCCGTTCGGGTTTTATTCTTTGACATTGCCGGAGGGTGAGACGCAGCTCTCCTTTTCTTATTTGGGATATGACAGCGAACATCCCCGTTTCATTTTGGACAAGGACACGGTTATCAATATATCGTTGGTATCGAACAACCGGCTGAGTGAGGTGGTCGTGCTGTCCGACCGGAAGGAGGTGGGCATACATTCCAACAGGATGAGTGCGGAGGAAATCCCGATGACGCAGATACGCAATACTCCGGCTTTGCTGGGCGAGACCGACCCGCTGAAAACCATTCAGTTGATGCCGGGCGTGCAGACTGCTACGGAAGGATTCAGCGGTTTGTACATTAGGGGAGGCGGACCAGACCAGAACTTAATCTTGTTGGACGGCATACCGATTTATAACGCAGACCATCTGCTGGGCGCGTTCTCTATCTTCACGCCTGAGGCCATCAAGAAGGTTACATTGTTCAAAGGTTCTTTCCCCGCCCGTTTCGGGGGCAGGCTCTCTTCGATTGTAGATATCCGGACGAACGACGGTGACATGAACCGTTTCCATGGGACGGTGAGTGTGGGTTTGCTGACAAACAAGCTGCATTTTGAAGGCCCTATCTGGAAAAACCGGACATCGTTCTGTTTGACAGCAAGGCGTACTTACCTGGACTGGCTGGCGAGACCTTTCCTGGAAGACGACAAGAAATACAGTTACTATTTTTATGATGTCAATGCCAAGGTCAACCACCGCTTTTCCGACCACAGCCGCCTGTTCTTGAGTTTCTACAAGGGAAAAGACCATTGCGATTACAAACGGGGAGAAAGCTACCAGTATGAGTATGTCGGTTATTTCTACAATGACAAGTTGAACCTGAATTGGGGAAACACCGTGGTTGCCCTTAGATGGAATTACCTCTTCTCCAATAAATTGTTCAACAATACGACTGCATCTTATAACCATTATAAAATGCTGATGTCTACCGGTTACCGTGATTATACCGAACGGTCGAAAACGAACGATTTGTTTTTGTACGGTTCTGACTATCATTCCGGCATACACGACTATTCCCTTCAGACCGATTTCGATTATACGCCCTGTCCCGAGCATCACGTCAAATTCGGGGGAGCCTATACCTTCCACCAGTTCCGCCCGGAGGTGATGACATCCCGTGTGCAGCAAGCGGAAGACAATGTTTCCGTCCGCGACACCCTTTACAATACGATTTCGGGCAGTGAGATGAAGGGGCATGAATTGTCCTTCTATGCCGAAGACGACATGACCTTCGGCAGGTTGGGCTTGAATGCCGGCGTGCACCTGTCCATTTTTTCTGTTAAGGGGAAGGAGTATGTTTCGGCCCAGCCCCGTGCATCCATTCGTTACCAGATGACCGATGACTGGAGTGCGAAAGCTTCATTTACCCAAATGGCGCAATATGTCCACCTGCTTTCCTCTTCGACCATTGCGTTGCCGACCGATTTGTGGGTGGCTGTCACGAAAGACATCCGTCCGATGGTCGCCAATCAATATGCCATAGGAGGATATTACACCGGACTGAAAGGTTATGAGTTCTCCGTTGAGGGCTATTATAAGCAGATGCGCAATGTATTGGAATACCAAGACGGAGCCTCTTTTTTCGCCTCTTCTTCCGGATGGGAAGAGAAGGTGGAAATGGGGACTGGGCGTTCGATGGGCATTGAGTTCTTGGCCCAGAAAAAGACTGGAAAGATGACGGGATGGGTTGCCTATACGTTGGCGAAAAGCGACAGGCGGTTCGAGAATGGGTATATCAACCATGGCAAGTGGTTCCCATATAAATATGACAAGCGGCATAACTTGAACATTTGCGTGAACTATAAGTTCTCCGACCGTTTCGATGCCGGGGCGACATGGGTATTCAGTACGGGCGGGACGGTGACGGTGGCAGAACAGCGTATGAACGTTCTTTATCCGGTTGGAAATGGTTACACCGATGAACATTTCCGAGAACAGAACTATATCCCTGAACGGAACAATTTCCGCTTGCCTTGCACGCATCGCCTGAACATCGGTGTCAATTTCCATAAAAAAGTGAAACGGGGAGAGCACACATGGAACGTTTCTGTCTTTAATGCCTATAACGCCATGAACCCACAGCTGGTCTTCATGGAGCAAGAGGTGATAGGCCATAACGTGCTCCGCCCTGACGGAAGCTATGCTTACAAGGAAGAGGTGAAGAACCATTTGAAAAAACTGACATTGCTCCCTTGCCTCCCTTCTTTTACGTATACATTTAAATTTTAAAACAGGATGAAAAAGTTTCTATATTTATTGTTCTATGTGTGTGCAGGTGCAGCGTTTATATCCTGTGAAAATGTGTTGGAATACCAACAGGAAGAGCAGCCGTGCCAACTGGTTATGAATGCCCTGCTGGAAGCGGATGTGACTGACAATAAAGTCTATTTGTCGTTGAGCGGGGAAACAATGACAAGTTACCTGGAAAGGGGGGCTGTCACTGTCTATGTCAATGGCGAATGGAAGGAGACGCAGGAGGCCGGATATGGGGTGGATCAAGCCGGGTCTGAATACCTCCTGTTCGCTCGTCTGTCAACAGTTTTCCACCCCGGAGACCGCATCAAAATAGAAGCGGAAGGGGAAGCCGGCGAGGTCGGATACAAGGCTTTTGCCGAAGTATCCGTTCCCTATCCGGTAGAACCTATTCAGGTGGACACGATGACTACCAGGCTGTGGAATGGTTTCGAGGATATCTCAGCCATCCAATATGCGATTACTTTGAAAGACCGTCCAGGTGAACAGAACTATTTCCGGTTGAAGATTTACAGCGGCACCTATTGGGCGGAGGAAATTCCTGAAGGTTGGATGCCCTACGACATAGAAACGATATACGACCATGACGAAATCGTCTTGAGCGAAGGACATTATGCCAACGAGAACGACGACCGGTACAATGTTCTCCTTCACAATGTAAAGAATGTCTATAGTGTCTTCCCGGACAACCAATTCAAGGACAGAAGCTACACGCTCCATGTATATACCCGTTACCGTCCAGCCAAAGAGTTCGCCTATGAGTGGCGGCATTTTATCCAGACGCAAGCTCGCATCTGCATCCAAAGCCTGACTGAAGAGGAGTATCTCTATCTCCGGGCATTGACTTTGCTTGATTCCGATGAATATGAAGAGGCGTTGATGGAACCGGTCATTGTCCCGAACAATGTGACCGGAGGCTTGGGCTTTGTCAGTGCCTTATCGGAAACCCATCTGCAGATGCGCATCATGCAGAAACCGCCCCGTGAATAGAAAAAAGGAAAGAGTGCTGTTGTTTACCGATTTCTTTTGTATATTTGCAGCGTAACATTCAATCACTCAGATTATGAAACATTTTAGCGGTGCTATTTTACGTGCAGTCTTGTCCATCCTGTTAGGAGTGGTCTTGATTTTTGGGCCGGCGGCGGCAGTCCTTTATATCATCATGTTAATCGGGGCAAGCTTCCTGTTGCCCGGAGTTATTTCCATTGTCAGTTACTTCATGCGGGACAAATCGGATGACACTATCTCGCACATGTTTCCGCTGGCAGGACTGGGAAGCGCCTTGTTAGGGGCTTGGCTGATATTGATGCCCGGCTTTTTCGTGAACATTCTGATGTTCGTGCTGGGTGGTGTCTTGTTGATTGCCGGGATTGAACAAATCGCCACCTTGGTTTCAGCCCGCAAATACGGGCCGGTGGCCGGTGGCTTTTATATCCTTCCCGCCTTGATTTTATTGGTTGGCCTGCTCATCATTTTCTATCCGATGGATGTCATCGAGGACACTTTGATCATATTCGGTGTCGTGATATTAGTTTATGGGGTGAATGAGTTGGTCAATTGGTACAAGTTCCGGAAGAATGATTACATCCAGCTGGATTGAAAGGCTGGAATCTCCAGCCCATTGCGAACACCAAGCATATAACTTTGCCAATGAGTTTCATTGTCGCTTTAATGCGATCAGTTGGACTTCCGATATTCCATTGGGGAAATGCCTACATGTTTTTTGAAAAACTTCCCGAACGTGGACTGGTCGGAGAAATGAAGCAAATCAGCCACCTGTTGTACGGTCGTTTGGGGAGCCTTCAGCAAGATTTTCGCTTCTTGGATTAATACGTCATCAATCCATTTATTGGCGGACTTGCCTGTTTGTTCTTTTAGAATCAGAGAAAGGTATTGAGGCGTGATGAACAATTTCTCGGAATAGAACGAAACGGCATGTTCTTTACGGCAGTTGGCAATTAACAGACGCAAGAAAGCCGACAGCAGTTCTTCTTTCCTGTTCAGCGTAGGTGGCGTGAAATATTCTTCCTGTTGGTAAAAGATATTCGCTAATTCGATTAAGAAGTTATTCATGTTATTTATCAGAAGCATGCGTTGCAGCTTATGTGATGTCAACTTGATGTTGTCACGAAGTACCGTCAGACATTTTTCTAACGATTTCATTTCCTCTTTTGAACATTGGATGATAGGATTCTTCCAGATTTTCATATATACTATTTCCGGAGAGTCATGTATTGGCTCGGGTCTTTCCAAGAAAGAGCGTGTGACGGCTAACATTAGGCTTTTGAAATCGGGGCTTACGCATATGGACTGCACGATGTGCGTCGGCATGATGATGATGACAGAAGGGGCTGTTATATGATATGGTTTGTAATCTATTTGAACCTCCAAGCATCCTTCTTGTACCAATATAATCTGCAGAGCGTCTATGCGTGCATATGAATGGGAATGGATTAAGTTAGTTTTAGCATTGACAACGGATACCAGGAATTCATTTTTGAAACTTACCGCTGAAGGCAAGGCCTCGATGATTGATTCCAACTCGACAATAGGAAATTCTACCATGATAATTACATTTAGAAATAATTCATGACAAACTTACGTATAAAAACTGTAATAACGAAAATATTTTGAAAAAACATGAACAGAGCATTTTAAATTGATTTATATAAAAAATTGGTTCTTAAGAAATATATGTTATCTTTGTCGCTGAATCAAAAATAAATGAACAGATTATGATTAAGATTACATTTCCGGATCATTCCGTAAGAGAATATGCAGAGGGCACGACCGCTATGCAGATTGCTGAAAGTATCAGTCCTCGCCTTGCGCAAGAAGTCTTGGCGGCGAGTGTCAACGGGGAAGTCTGGGATTTGACTCGTCCTATCAACGAGGATGCAAGTGTAAAACTGTTCAAGTGGGAAGATGAAGAAGGCAAGCATGCTTTCTGGCATTCAAGCGCCCACCTGATGGCTGAAGCTTTGCAGGAGTTGTACCCTGGAATTAAATTCGGTATCGGTCCGGCTATTGAAAACGGATTCTATTATGACGTGGATCCTGGCGAGACTGTCATAAAGGACAGCGACTTTGCGGCAATAGAGAAGAAAATGCTTGATTTGGCCGCAAAGAAAGAAGCAATCGTTCGCCATGACATATCCAAGGCTGATGCTTTGAAGATGTTCGGTGACAGAGGAGAAGAATATAAAGTAGAGCTTATTAGCGAGTTGAAGGATGGAACAATCTCCACTTATACGCAAGGTGCTTTCACGGACTTGTGCCGTGGTCCCCATATCCCGAATACATCTTATATTAAAGCGGTAAAGATACTAAGTGTCGCAGGGGCTTATTGGAGAGGTGACGAGAAACGCAAGCAATTGGTTCGTCTTTATGCCATATCTTTCCCGAAAAAGAAGATGTTGGATGAATATTTGGCGATGCTGGAAGAAGCTAAAAAACGCGACCACCGAAAGATCGGTAAAGAATTGGACTTGTTCATGTTCTCCGATACGGTAGGCAAGGGGCTGCCGATGTGGCTGCCTAAAGGTACAGCGTTGCGTCTGCGTTTGCAAGATTTCTTACGCCGAATCCAGTCCCGTTATGACTATCAAGAAGTGATGTGCCCACCTATTGGCAATAAATTATTGTATATAACATCAGGCCACTATGCAAAATATGGCAAGGATTCATTCCAACCTATCCATACACCGGAAGAAGGAGAAGAGTATTTCCTGAAACCCATGAACTGCCCTCACCATTGCATGATTTATAAGAACTCTCCACGTTCCTATAAAGACCTGCCGTTGCGCATTGCCGAATTTGGAACGGTATGCCGTTACGAGCAAAGCGGGGAATTGCACGGGTTGACCCGTGTGCGCAGTTTTACGCAAGACGATGCGCATATTTTCTGCCGTCCTGACCAGGTGAAAGATGAGTTCTTGCGTGTGATGGACATTATTTCTATAGTTTTTCGCTCCATGAATTTCGAGAACTTTGAAGCACAGATTTCATTGCGTGACAAAGTGAACAGAGACAAGTATATCGGCAGCGATGAAAACTGGGAAAAGGCGGAAAACGCAATCATGGAAGCTTGCAATGAAAAAGGATTGCCTGCTAAAGTAGAATATGGCGAGGCTGCTTTCTATGGCCCAAAATTGGACTTCATGGTCAAAGATGCCATCGGCCGCCGTTGGCAGTTAGGCACCATTCAGGTGGATTATAACTTGCCGGAACGTTTTGAATTGGAATATACAGGCGAGGACAATCAAAAGCATCGTCCTGTAATGATTCACCGTGCTCCATTTGGTTCAATGGAACGATTCGTGGCTGTGTTGATTGAACATACTGCTGGCAAATTCCCGTTATGGTTGACTCCGGACCAAGTATGTGTCTTGCCTATCAGCGAACGTTTCAATGAATATGCCAACGAGGTAGCCCGTGAATTGAAGAAACATGAGATTCGCACATTGGTGGATGACCGGAATGAGAAAATCGGCCGTAAAATCCGCGACAACGAGATGAAGCGTATCCCTTACATGTTGATTGTGGGTGAGAAAGAAGCAGAAAATGGAGAAGTTTCCGTAAGAAAACAGGGCGAAGGTGATAAAGGTTCGATGAAAATTACTACCTTTGCAGCACAAATACAGAAAGAGGTTGAAGAAATGGTCAACCGCTGGTGATTAAGAAATAAAAAGATAACAAAAAGAGGAGAAATAAATCGTTTCTGAATGAAGATTGACAATGCAAAAGAGCAGTACAGAATCAACGAACGGATTCGTGTGCGAGAAGTCCGTTTAGTCGGTGATAATGTTGAGCAGGGAGTTTATCCCACATCTCAAGCCTTAAAGATAGCCGAAGATCAGGGATTAGACTTGGTTGAGATTTCACCCAATGCTGCACCTCCTGTATGTAGAGTGATAGACTATCAGAAATTTCTCTATCAACTGAAGAAACGTCAGAAAGAGCAAAAAGCAAAATCCGTCAAGGTCGTTGTAAAGGAGATTCGTTTCGGACCTCAGACGGACGATCACGATTATGCTTTTAAACTAAAGCATGCCAAAGGCTTCTTGGAAGAAGGGGCCAAGGTTAAAGCTTATGTGTTCTTCAAAGGCCGTTCCATTCTTTTCAAGGAACAAGGAGAAGTATTGTTGCTACGCTTTGCGAACGATTTGGAAGATTACGGGAAAGTTGAACAGATGCCTGTCTTGGAAGGCAAACGCATGATTATCATGCTGACTCCTAAAAAAGGCTCCGGTTCGGCGAAAGCAGCTAAAAAGCCGAATGACGAAGTTGCTGCCGCTCCCGCTTCGGACTCCGAAAAATGAGAAATAGAGAAGAAACTATTCCTGAAAAGGGATAGCATGGTTTAATTATTAAATATATTGGAAAATGCCTAAGATGAAGACTAATTCCGGTGCCAAAAAAAGATTCGCTCTTACCGGAACAGGTAAAATCAAGAGAAAACACGCTTTTAAAAGTCACATTCTGACAAAGAAGACTAAAAAGCAAAAGAGGAATCTTACTCATACTGGTATCGTAGCCAGTGTTGATGTAAAGAGCGTTAAGAAACTGCTTTGCATGAAGTAATTTTTATTAAGCGATTTTTTTAGATTTTTATTAACCGAATTTTAGCACTTAAGTTCATCTTCAAAAGAGAGATGGCGCTAACATTCAAAACAAATTAAGATTATGCCGAGATCAGTAAATCATGTTGCTTCTAGAGCAAAAAGAAAACGGATTTTGAAACTTACCCGTGGTTATTATGGTGCACGTAAAAACGTTTGGACCGTAGCTAAGAATACATGGGAAAAAGGTTTGACTTATGCGTTCCGTGACCGTCGTAACAAGAAACGTAACTTCCGCGCCTTGTGGATTCAGCGTATCAATGCCGCTGCGCGCCTGGAAGGTTTGTCATATTCTCGTTTGATGGGAGCTTTGCATGCCGCAGGTATTGAAATCAACCGTAAAGTCTTAGCAGACTTAGCTGTTAATCATCCTGAAGCTTTTAAGGCCATCGTTGCGAAAATCAAGTGAGAATCGTTCTTTTTTAAGATGAAAATGGGGCTGTCTGTTCAGTTTTGAACAGGCAGCTTTTTTTATGTTGTTTGATTGAAACGATGCCGATGGCTTGGGAAAAAAGTTGCAGCCTTTCCCTGCGACGGGTGCGGCCATTTATCCGAATTGTCGCAGCCGTTTCCCGGTAAGAAACTTATGGCGGAAAATCCGGTTTGTGAAGACAACATAAAAGCAAAGGGCGAATGGAAGTCCCATCCGCCCCTTTCTAAATACGATGGGTGGCAAGTTTACAATTCGTCAATGGAGCCGCGCACGATACCGCGCTTGGAGGATTTGATGAAACTGAGAATCAAATCACGTTCTTCGCTTGGTTCGTACTCTGTTTCTATGGCTTTCAAAGCATCCGTGTTGTTAAGTCCTCTGGTATATAATGTCCTGTAGATATCTTGGATTTGATATACCTGCTGGTTGCTGAAGCCGCGGCGGCGCAAACCTACGATATTGATTCCGCAATAGACTATCGGGTCGCGCCCGATGAGCGTATAGGGAGGAATGTCCTTGCCGATGCGGGAACCGCCTTGGATCATGACATGTTTGGAAATACGTGTAAACTGATGAACCAACGATCCTCCGCTGACGATGGCGAAATCATCGATTTCAACTTCTCCTGCAATCTGGGATGCGTTGCCGATAATTACATTGTTTTTTACCACGCAATCATGGGCTACATGGGAATAGGCCATGATCAAGCAGTTATTTCCAACTACGGTTTTCCCCTTTGAGGCTGTGCCTCTGTTGATCGTGACGCATTCGCGCAAAGTCGTGTTGTCCCCGATTTCTGCGGTAGTTACTTCTCCTTTGAACTTCAAGTCTTGGGGAATTCCTGCTACCACGGCTCCTGGGAATACTTGGCAATTCTTTCCCAAGCGCGCGCCATTGAAGATGACTGCATGGGGGAAAATGTGACAATTGTCACCGATGACAACGTCCTCTTCGATGACGGCAAACGGGTCAATCGTTACGTTTTCTCCTATTTGTGCATTGGGATGCACAACTGCTAATGGTGAGATATTCATATCGTGATTTTTATTTGTTCTTTATGATTTGAGCCATGAATTCAGCTTCGCTGACCAGAGTATCTCCTACGAACACTAATCCTTTCATTGTGGATATGCCACGGCGGATAGGAGCCAATAATTCCAAACGTAGAATCAAAGTGTTCCCCGGAACTACTTTTTGCCGGAATTTTACTCCGTCTATTTTCATGAAGTAGGTAGAGTATCGTTCGGGTTCTTCTACGGAGTTCAAGACCAGCAGCCCGCCGGTTTGTGCCATGGCTTCGACTTGCAATACACCGGGCATTACAGGTTCTTGTGGGAAATGCCCTTGGAAAAACGGTTCGTTTGCCGTGATGTTTTTCACGCCTACTATGTAATTGTCTCCGATTTCGATGATTTTATCAACCAACAAGAATGGATAGCGGTGAGGCAATAACTCGCGGATTCTGTTTATGTCCATTACAGGTGCTTTGTTGGGGTCATAAACCGGAGCCTGTACCTCGTTCAATTTGATTTCTTTACGAAGCATTCGGGCTAGTTTGTTATTGATGCTATGTCCGGGATGCGTGGCGATGATGTGGCCTTTCAACCGGCGTCCGATAAGAGCAATGTCTCCAATGACATCGAGCAATTTATGCCTTGCCGGTTCATTGTCAAATGCCAATGGCCGGTTACTGATATATCCTAATTCTTCAGCGTTTTTGTGAGGCTGGTTCATCATGTCCGCCAGTTTATTCAGAGAATCTTGAGAAATCTTCTTGTCATAAATGACGATGGCATTGTCTAAATCTCCGCCTTTAATCAGGTTGTTTTGAATGAGCATTTCGATTTCGCGGACGAACACGAAGGTGCGGGAGGAAGAGATTTCGGATGCGAACTGGCCGAGATTGTCCAGGGCGGCATACTGGTTTGTCAATACGGGTGAGTCGTAAGAAACCAAGACATCTACGCTAAAATTGTCTTCCGGGAGAATCATGATGGAAGCACCTGTCTCTTCGTCTTTGACTTCGATTTTATGTTTGACAATATAATACTGCTCGTTTGCGGCTTGCTCTTTCAAACCGACTTTGCCTATTTCTTCGGCATAAAAACGGGAACTGCCATCCAAGATTGGAAATTCAGGCGCATCTACTTCAATCAAGCAATTGTCAACCCCTGCGGCATAGAGGGCGGCCATAGCATGTTCGATCGTGCTGATTTGGATGTCTTTTTTGCCAATGACA
>CALBYC010000091.1 GCA_937890135.1 uncultured Parabacteroides sp. | reverse complement strand
AAAGCCCGTATTTCGAATCCGGAAGATTTATGCGTAACATAACTGATGTCAGAGAGGAACGGATATTGAATATCCGAAGCAAAGCTGGTTACACACTCATTCCCTTTCTCCGTAATAAACATATTCACGAGCAAACCTTTATTGATAAAATAAGCGGAAGAACACAACTCACCCGAATGGAGCAGCACTTCACCTTTACGGACATTCAACACCGTCGCATACGATTGCAAGTCTTCTCGAAAAGAGGGATTATCCACCAATGATTTCGGGATTTCCGACAACAACCGCCCAAACTGGCTACCTTGCTTCTCATCCGCCATTATTATTGCTCCAAAGTGAAAGACTTCTTTCCTATCAGATTTCCGTCAGCAAATATGTCTACGCGATAAGTGCCCGGAGACAAATACTCCTCTATATTCCAGTACATGGTCACCGGAACTTCTTCTCCCTCGTATTCAATGGTCTTCTTCATCGAGTAATTGATTTCTTTTCCTTCGTAAGCAAACACGTCGCCACGGCTTTTCAAAAGGATGTCATCGTCAGGACGCATGATACGGACATAAATGATCTTTTCTCCAACCGAAGCCGTAACATTCTTTGAAATCTTGAAATTGAGCACAAATTGCTCCATTTTCTTGATTCTCTTCGCAACTTTCCCTCTTGAATTGATCGGAGTGACCGTAATGCCCGTAGCGTCCAGCTTGCTTGCCAGCGTGACTCTTTCCGTCAGTTTCTCTTTTTCTTTCTTAAGGTTGGCAGCCGTGGACGAAACTTGGTGATATTTCTTGACGGCTTCGTTCTTTTCAACCTTTAGCTGCTCATTGGCACGGTTGAGCGAGTCGATTTGGACAACATAATTGCGCATTATTTTACGTAACGTGGCCAATTCTTTCTTTAAACGAGCTATTTCTTTGGCATTGGTAGATTTGACGGTCCTCAGCTCCTCCATCAACCGCTGCACTTTCGCCTGTTCGGTCGAAAGCAACGCAACCAACGAGTCGTTGCTGACACTGAACTTATATCCTTCGTACTGCAAGGAGAGTTCATTCAAATCGTCGGACATCATTTCTTTCTCCAAATCAAAGGATTGCGTCATTTCGTCCATTTGCTTCTTTTGATGGAAAATGTAATAAATTCCACCACCTGCGATGATTGCCAAAACTACCACTGCCACTATCAGCATGGACAACTTATTGATTTCTTTATTATCTTTCTTTTCCGAATCCATAACACATAACTATAAAATGCAGACAAAAATACGACTAAATTGTCTATTACGAAAAGGCGCATTCCTATTTATACATTTTTAAGACTGCATCCCCGATTCGTATTAAAAAGCTATAAAAACATACCTAACTGTAGGTAGATGAGCAACCGAAAATCGCAACTGTTTGTTATTTACATAAAACATTTATCCGTATAATTTTGCAGCATCATTATAAAAGATAAAACGAATCATGGAAATCAAAAGTATCAAAGGACGTGAAATCTTGGATTCAAGAGGTAATCCAACTGTTGAAGTTGACGTATTGTTGGAATCAGGCGTGACAGGACGTGCGGCCGTTCCATCCGGTGCCTCTACCGGCGAACATGAGGCGTTGGAACTCCGTGACAACGATAAAAAACGTTATGGAGGAAAGGGAGTCCTGAAAGCTGTAGCCAACATCAACAATGTCATAGCACCGGCCTTAAAAGGCATGTCCGCACTTGACCAAATGGGCATCGACCATGCCATGATCAAGCTGGACGGGACAAAGACCAAATCCAACTTGGGTGCGAACGCAATATTGGGAGTTTCCCTTGCCGTAGCAAAGGCTGCCGCCAACTACCTGGACATTCCACTCTATCGATACATCGGCGGGACCAACACATATGTGATGCCTGTCCCGATGATGAACATCATCAACGGAGGCTCTCATAGCGATGCTCCTATCGCTTTTCAGGAATTCATGATACGCCCGGTCGGAGCAACCAGTTTCCACGAAGGATTAAGAATGGGCGCTGAGGTGTTCCATGCCCTGAAAAAAGTATTGCACGAAAGAGGTTTGAGTACAGCCGTAGGCGACGAGGGAGGATTTGCTCCGGCCCTGAGAGGAACGGAAGACGCACTTAATTCCATTATCACGGCAATCCAAGCTGCCGGATATGAACCGGGGAAGGATATTAAAATCGGCATGGACTGTGCTTCCTCCGAGTTCTATAAAGATGGCATCTATGACTACACCATTTTTGAAGGCGAAAAGGGTGTGAAACGCACGGCAGACGAACAGATTGATTATCTGGAAGAATTAATCGGCAAGTATCCGATAGATTCCATCGAAGACGGAATGAGCGAGAACGATTGGGAGGGCTGGAAAAAATTGACAGAACGTATCGGAGACCGGTGTCAATTGGTCGGCGACGACTTGTTCGTCACGAATGTGGACTTCTTGGCCAAAGGCATCAAGGAAGGTTGTGCCAACTCCATCTTAATCAAAGTAAACCAGATCGGCTCGCTCACTGAAACATTGAATGCCATCGAAATGGCGCACCGCAACGGTTATACCACAGTGACATCCCATCGTTCGGGGGAAACAGAAGATACCACCATCGCAGACATTGCCGTCGCTACCAATAGCGGGCAAATTAAGACCGGTTCCTTGAGCCGCACAGACCGCATGGCTAAGTACAATCAGCTATTGCGCATTGAAGAAGAACTGGGAGAACGTGCCGTTTATGGCTACAAACGGCTAAAATAACCAAGGGTTAGGTTAAGTTTTATATATTTTTATCGACAACGGATTCAATTTAATCCTTTTTCCATTAACTTTAAGGCGGTTTTGCGGGCAACATCCGTGGAACCGCCTTTTTTAACCCATAAAATAATAGCACATGAAAAAAATTGTCTTATCATTGTTCGCAGCTTGTATGCTAAGCGGTGTTTCCGCCCAGTCCCTTTCGCCCATCCAGTTGAAAGCTCCGGAAAAGAAAGCCGGGCTAAGTGTCATGGAGACATTGGCGAACCGCCATTCTACCCGCCAATTTTCCAACAAGGAACTGACGCTTCAGGAACTTTCCAATTTGCTTTGGGCGGCAAACGGAATCAACCGGCCGGAAAAAGGGATGCGTACCGCCCCAAGTGCCATGAATGCACAGGAGGTGGACGTTTACGTATGCATGAAAGAGGGAGCTTATCTTTATGATGCCAAATCGAACCAACTCAAACCTGTCATCCAGGAGGATTTAAGAGGGCTGGTAGCCGGAAAGCAGGACTTCGTAAAGAGCGCCCCGGTCGTATTATTATTGGTGAGCGACCTTTCCAAACTGCCAGGCGGCAACTCAGAGCACTCCAAACTGATGGCAGCGGTCGACGTCGGCATCGTATCCCAAAACATCTCCATCGCTTGTTCCGGACTGGGGCTGATTACTGTTCCGCGGGGGTCCATGGACAAAGATGCCCTGGCGCAAAAGCTGAAACTTAAAGACACTCAAATGCTGTTGATGAATAGTCCGGTTGGAAAAGAATGAATGATTGTCTATTGACTGTCACAGCGGCTTCTCTCCTTCTGGGAAGCCGCTCTAACATTGTACCTGCGTGCCGAAAACCGGCGGTGCAAGCCTTCGCCTTGCCGGGCACTTTTCCAACAGGCAACGACATCTCCCGCAAACGATGACGACCTTTTTGCAAAACGGTTGCAGCCTTTTCCCCTAAAGGATGCGGCTGCTTCGCTGAAAGCCCAAGAACATGAATATTCCACTTGGCAAATAAAAAATGCCCCGACTGTCGCCGTCATAACAATTTATTTAGTACTTTCACGCTTTAATTAATATAATGCAAAAGTCATGAACAAAACATTATGCACAATGGTTATGATGACATCCGTATTCTTAGGTGGTTGCGACTACGGAAACACAAAAATGGATGCAGACAAAGAACAAGGAGCATTGATTGGCAAGTCCGACATGAGAATCGAGAACGGACGAATGACCCCGGAAGCCCTTTGGGCGATGGGGCGCATCGGCGGAATAAAGGCATCGCCTGATGGGAGCAAAGTCCTGTATTCAGTCGGGTATTACAGCGTACCTCAGAACAAGAGCAACAGGGAACTATTCGTAATGAATGCGGATGGTTCGAACAATACCCAAATCACAAAGACTCCTTTTCCCGAAAATGAAGCACAATGGATCAAGGGGGGCAGCAAAATCGCATTCCTTTCTTCCGAAAGCGGCTCCAGCCAAATATGGGTCATGAACCCGGACGGAACAGGACGCACGCAGATATCCAATTACGACGGCAACATCGAAGGATTCACATTCTCGCCGGATGAAAAGCATGTGCTGTTCATCGCCCAAGTCAAGACTGTCCCGAGCACACAGGACAAATATCCGGATTTGGACAAGACGACAGGCATCATCGTCACCGACTTGATGTACAAACATTGGGATGAATGGGTGACAACAGCGCCTCATCCCTTCATAGCGGACTTCGACGGCAATGAAGTCGCTCAACCCATCGACATCATGGAAGGGGAACCCTATGAAGCGCCCATGAAACCTTTCGGAGGCATGGAGCAGCTCTGCTAGAGTCCTTCGTCGGAC
>CALBYC010000090.1 GCA_937890135.1 uncultured Parabacteroides sp. | reverse complement strand
GAGAGCATGGCTGCGCGAGTAAAATCTCCTGATCCTCCGATGCCATTCATCATTTTAGTGCCTAAAACGTGAGTTGAGTTGACATTGCCAAAGATGTCGGCTTCCAATGCGGTGTTCATTGCTATCAGTCCCAAGCGGCGAGCGACTTCAGGATTATTAGAGATTTCTTGAGGACGTAATAATATCTTGTCTTTGAAGAAATCGAGGTTGTTGTAGATGTCTTCTATGACCTCGTTGCTGACAGAGAGAGAGCAGCCGCTGGCAAATTTCACACGGCCTTCTTTCATCAATTTGATGACAGCATCCTGAATAACTTCTGTATATACTTGGAATGCTGGAATCACTTCATTTTTCCCCATGCAACCTAAAACCGCATTGGCCACGTTGCCCACGCCGCTTTGCACGGGCACGAATTCTTTCGGCAGCCTGCCTGCTTTGATTTCGCTTACCAAAAAATCTGCTACGTTCTTGCCGATTGCAAGGGTTACATCATCCAATGGGGCAAAAGGTTTTCCTTCGTTAGGTTCACTCGTCTTTACGACACCCACTATTTTGGCTGGATCGACTTTCACATAGGGCAAGCCGATGCGGTCCGATGGCTGGTAGACCGGGATTTCTTTACGATATGGAGGATCTGCGGGTTCGTAAATGTCGTGCATGCCTCGGATTTCTTTTGGATGCTTGTCATTTAATTCCACGATGATTCTATCTGCCATCCTGCATATTGTAGGCAAAATCCCCACACCGCACGTTGGTACGATTTCCCCGTCTTCCGTTACTTCCGCTGCTTCAACAATGGCCACGTCTATTTTTCCTAAGAACCCATAGCGTAAGTCTTGCGCTAATTCGGAAAGGTGCATATCGAAATATTGTACTTTGCGGGCGTTCAATGCGGCACGTAAATCTTTGTTTGACTGATATGGAGTACGGAATTTTATGGCATCCGCTCTTGAAAGTTCACCATCCAATTTGTCTCCGGTTGAAGCTCCGGTAAACATTCCGATTTGGAAAGGATTCCCCTTTTCATGTTCTTCCTTCGCTTTTTTCGCAATTGCGCCCGGAACTACTTTGGGGCAGCCGGCGGGAGTAAATCCGCTGAATCCTACATTGTCGCCGTTGTGGACGTAAGTGGCAGCTTCATCTGCTGTGATAAATTTTAATTTCATGATATTCTTGTTTAATTGTACAATGCCTTTTTAAGGTGCAAACTTACAAAATAAATGGATATTTATATGTATTTTCTGTTTAGGATTTCTGAATAGATGACAGCCTTTTTCATATCATCTGCATTTTGGATGGCGGGCATGTCAAAAACTTCCTCTTCTTTAATTGATAGAGTTGGTTCTTGTTTTTCCATTACCGTGACGGCATGTGATAGGGACTCTTGGGTTTCGTGCCTTATTGTGTTTGTAGGTATCTTGTTTGAATCGTTTGGCTTCTTCTTCATCTTATTTTGTTTGACAACGGTGCGCTCGATTTCTTGTGAGGCATCGAATGGAGGTGTTTCCGTGATTTTTTTGGATGTTTTTTTCCAAATGATGTCCAACATCCCTTTTAAAGTCAGTGCGACAACAATCAGAATGTAGAATATTTCAGCTGAATTTTCCATATCTTTGATTACTTTTGCACCTCAAAAGTACAAATAAATTCTAAATGTTGATAGCATTATTCTGCATTTGTGGGTTTTATTTGATGGCTTATGATTGAAAGATATGGCGGAAGTAAGAAGATTAGGAATGCTTGGCTGCTGCCCTTATTTGTGACCGGTATCTTGACTGAGGAAATATTTGCATAAAACAATTCATTGGATCATACGCTGTGATTGCATCGACTTTTAGCGAAAAAAAGATTTGTCCCGATGATTTTGCCAGAGAATAATCTTATATAACATATGATATAATAGTTATGGATAAAACAGTTGATGCTGCGGACTTAAAATCTGCAGTTCTTTCAGAAAAAAAATTATTTATGGAAACGTATGGCTGCCAGATGAATGTTTCTGACAGCGAGGTGGTCGCTTCAGTCATGCAGATGGCTGGATATGAAATGACTGAGTGCATTGAGGAGGCGGATGCTATTTTTGTGAATACTTGTTCTGTCAGGGATAATGCGGAACAAAAGATTTATAGTAGACTGCAATATTTCCAATCTTTGAGGAAAAAGAGAAAGCATTTGCTTGTTGGGGTACTTGGGTGCATGGCTGAGCGGGTGAAAGATGATTTGCTCAAGCATCATGGCGTGAATTTAGTGGCGGGGCCGGATTCCTATATGGATTTGCCCAATCTGATTGGTGCGGCGGAACAGGGAGCCGATGCAATCAATGTTGAGTTGTCCATGCAAGAAACCTACAAAGATGTCATGCCTTTAAAATTGCCCGGAGTGCATATTTCTGGTTTTGTCTCTATAATGAGGGGCTGCAATAATTTCTGCACATATTGCATCGTGCCCTATACGCGTGGTAGAGAAAGGAGCAGGGATGTGGAGAGCATATTGAACGAGATTCAAGACATGCGTGCAAAGAAGTTCAAAGAGGTCACGCTGTTGGGACAGAATGTCAATTCTTACCTTTTCGAAAAAGACGGAGAAAAGGTGAATTTCCCCCTTTTGTTGGAAAAGGTCGCATTGGCTGCTCCAGATATGCGCATACGGTTCGTCACCTCTCATCCCAAAGACATGAGCGATGAAACCCTCCATGTGATAGCCAAATACCCTAATATTTGCCAGTATATACATTTGCCCGCCCAATCGGGAAGTACAAGGATTCTTAAGGTCATGAACAGGAAGTACACGAGGGAATGGTATTTGGATCGTATCGCTGCTATCCGGCGAATTTTGCCCGATTGCGCTATCTCTACGGATTTGTTCTGTGGTTTTCATTCCGAGACGGAGGAGGATTATCAGGAGACTTTGTCTTTGATGCGCGAGGTCGGATATGATAGTGCTTACTTATTTAAATATTCCGAACGTCCCGGGACTTATGCGGCTAAGCATTTGAAGGATGATGTGCCCGAAGAGGTGAAAGTGGCTCGTTTGCAAGGCATGATTGACTTACAGAATAAATTGTCGGAGGCAAGCAATCTGAAAGATATCGGAAAAACTTTTGAAGTGTTGATTGAAGGCTTTTCAAAGCGTTCGAGGGAGCAGCTGTACGGAAGGACAAGCCAAAACAAGGTGGTCATTTTCGACAAGAAGAATTATCACATAGGTCAGTTTATCAAGGTGAAAATTTATAAAGCTTCATCTGCGACTTTATTTGGCGAACCAGTAGAGGAATAAGTTCGCAAGGACTTCCACTTATGGCATTAATAAAACCCTACAGTTCTCCATTGCTTGGCTATTAATGGCGCATTTGATTTAAACAGGACTTTATTTTAGCCGGGAAAACCGTAATGGTGATCCCGGTTTTTGTTCACGACCTTTCCCCGGAACGGCCGTATCCGTTCCCCGGAACGGCGGCGAGCGATCCCCGGAACGGCTGCG
>CALBYC010000089.1 GCA_937890135.1 uncultured Parabacteroides sp. | reverse complement strand
AATCCTAAGCGGGCTGGTTCAATATGGACATTATCTTTCCAGTACGGCAATGGTTGGCCAGCCTTGATTACGATTCGATTCGTCTCACGAAGCTTTTTCCCTATTTCTATTTGTTGGTTTGTCACTTCTTTCAAGGACAACCCGTTTTTTACTATTACTTTCTCTTTCGACAGGAACTCCTCTCCTGTGATGGTATCCCTTTCCGTCTCGCCTCCGCACAACAAGGGTTCAAAAAAGGAAGCATAGTCACGTTCGATGATTTTGGCAAACTTGGCAGCCTTCTTCCGATCCCGTTTTTCAAATAATTTGCCCCACACCTGCCCCAAATTCTCACCATTCTTATGCAACAGTGCATCCCGGGACAATTCAATGCTGTCTATGGCTACGAAAAGGCCGGTTGAATGCTCGGCAAAGAAATGTTCTTCTATCTCCTCTATGGCTTTTTCCAATTGTTCTTTGACATAAGAAGTGTTAGGGGCCAGAATGTAAAAGCCTCCACCCGAATTATATACCACGTTCGCTTGGTACAATCTCAATTTTTCGAGCAAATAACGTACCACAGCATCGGCAAGCATGCGCAAATAGAACGAGCGTCCTTTCAGGTTCTTGCCAGCGTACTTTGAAACGATTTGGTATATATATGCTTGGATGCCACTTAAATCTGCACCTATCAACAAGAAAGGATTGCCTTCTTGTTTACCTTCTTGTTCAAAATCATAAAGGCATATAGCCAACGCTGCCGTTGTCTTTAAATGGTCATATAACGAGACATCCGGAAAGTTAATCGTACTTGCAGGAATGCAACTTGTATATTTCAGAAGCAGGTTCAATAATGTTTCTGAAAATGCATGGTAAGTGTTCGCCTGAATGAACTTGAATTCCCCCTTGAATTTTTCCCATAACCCTGCATAATCTGGGGTTCCTTCAAAACTTTCCCGCGGGAATACGTGCTTTGAAAGTTCCAAGGCCCGGACGGGAAGATGATGCCATTCCTTTTGCTTGGAATCCGAATGAATCGTTTCCATGATCGGAATCATCCGTTTTTTCTTGAAGGCATCCCAGCCGATTTCCTGTTCATCCACGGCATCTTTCAATGCCTCGTCAGAATCCCTGTCCATGCCTGAAGAAAGGCAATCCGCTTCTTTGATGATTGCCTCGTATTTTGACAATTGCTCCTTTCTCAAATGGTGTTTTGCAGCCAAATCTAACAAGTTCTCTTCCGAGCGGGTCGTCTGAAGCAAGTTTTTAAATACTGAGGCAAAGTCCTCAATGAATTGGGCCGTCCACAATACATGTTTGTGGGTATATTTGTTGCTACCCGGCATCAACGGGCAAAAGGTGGACTCTTCACGTCCATGCTCTTTCAAGTATTTGCTGGAATGAACACTCCCGCTGTCCGCACGTTGATAAAACTTCCCTATGTCATGCAGGAGAGCTGCCAAATAGATTTGTTCCCTTGTCGTTTCCATGTCTTTAGACTTAGAGTTAATGCCCAAAGATATGAAGAAATCTTGACATTTATGTTTTTTTATCTGTTTTTTTGAATAAAATTCCGTTTCCTAAGCTTACTCCTTTGCCCAAGCCCAAATATTCGGGCAAAGAAACATTTGTTTTGAAAGTTATGTTAAATGCCATAATACGCACTCCCTTATAATTCACCTTGTAAGAATCTATCACATCCGCAATCTTACATATTATCCGCCCTTCCAAATGTACGCCCAATCCTTTCGCCATGGACAGGATATTCCCTGTCAGCTTTTTCTGCAAGAACTCACAACGTTCCATAAGGCCTTCCAAGCCTTGATACGCCGCATAGTTTTCTTCATTTAACGGCATCCAGCGGCTTAGCTGATAAGTAAACTCCGCATTCCAGACTTGCATCAGCGCCTGCTTTGCCTTAACCGATTCAATTGCCATCTGAACGTCTTTATTTCCTAAACGGAAATGGAAATCACAAGCGGCAAACAACGAACCTACCGCCTCGACCCCTTCCCCGGCACAAACAATCGCAGCTTTCTTCCGAATCCGCTTGTATTGAATCAACGGATATCCATAACGGAACTTCTCACCAACATGGTTATGGAATAATACCGGAGCATCTCCTAATTTGCTCAGCACAGCCCCTCGAAGCAATTCTATCTCATTGGCCTGAAGTTCATTTTCAAATTGAATGTATAACAATTTAATCTTTTCCATATTCTGCTTTTCATGTATCAGTCATAGGCAAAATTAATTATTTTTTTCATTCCCGACAATCCTTCTTTCTTGTTTAGTATCCATCTTCTTTTGTAATCGGACACCAACATAGTTAAATATTCCATCTTCAACCACAATGGCATCCAAAAACGTATGCGACCATCCTCTTGAACAGTCACGGCCGTTTCTCTAAAACATAGTAACCTCTGATGAATTCACCTACGATATGGCAGCACTGAACCAAGGACGCTCTAACACTTGCGTTGCGGACGCTTATATTTATTGGGACGCAAAGGGACGATATTATCTGGAATAGAATGTGATTTATATCTTATTCATTCCTTAATTATTATTGATATTCAGAATATAATCACTAACTTTGCACATAATATTAGTCGTTTTATTATGTGCAATATTAGATATTACATAAATGAAACTGCTGCATACTTCGACAAGACCTTGGGTGAAGATGTAGTTTTAGAATCTGCAAATAAAGATTTGTTGGAGAGGCTTCCAATGAACGTATCTTCCAACTTCTCATTTTATGAAGGGCGCATGTTGGGACAATACGTTTTGGCGGCTTACATAAAGGATGGCGATTCCGTGCCACCAGCACAAATGAAGAAACTGTTGGATATTATACATAGACAAGCAAAACTTGTTGTCATATTAATAACTCCATGTATCTCGTCTTATAATAAGATAAGGTTGATGACGCAAAAAGTCAACTTTGTTATTCCCGGCAAACAAATGTTTCTGCCAGCCCTTTTGCTTGACATTAAGCCTGACAGGAAGGTTGTGGCTGATCTGAAGGAAAATATTCCTCCTTTTGCCCAATGCTTATTGCTTTACCACTTGCAAACAGGCTCAATTGTTGGGACAAATAGTTATGGGCTGGGTGATAAGTTTAACGTTTCTTATGCGACAGTGAACAAATCTTTGCGTTGGCTTGTTTCAAAAGACTTGATAAAGTTGGAAGGTGCTAAGACCAAGACTGTACATATTGAGTTAAGCAACCGTGAGCTTTGGAACAAGGCTTTGCCAATGTTAGTCTCTCCAATAGAACAGTCTTATTATACAGATGTTCTTATTGGAGGTCAAATGATAAGTGGAGTGAATGCCTTGGCTTCCTATACTATGCTTAATGATGAATCAAGGCAATGCTATGCGATCTCGAAAAAAGACTTTAAAGCTTTGAACATTGTAACAGACAAGCAATTCGGACAAAACGAGATACAGGTGTGGAAGTATAATCCACGAATGTTGAGTTCTACAGGAATAGTTGATAAATTATCTCTTTATCTTTCATTGAAAGACAATGAAGATGAGCGAATACAAATAGAGTTGGAACGATTAATTAATGAAATGCCATGGCAAGAGGAATAGAAACATTCAAGCAGTTTTTCAAAGGCTTTGAAGACAATTACGTTATAATCGGTGGTACGGCATGCGAAATTTATGAGGATTTGTATGCTCAAGTGCCTCGTGCAACAAAGGATATAGACATCATCTTGATAATTGAAGCTTTGTCTGCTGAGTTTGTCGCAAAATTCTGGGAGTTTGTAAAGAAGGGCAATTATGAGCAGCGTAATAAGGGAGTTAATGGGAATGTAGAACCAAAACATGAATATTTTCGCTTCACGAGGCCTGCCAATTCTGTTTTTCCGTATCAAATAGAACTCTTCTCTCGTAGTCTTGGCTTAATGAATTTCCCAGAGGAAGCTCGTATCACACCGATTCCAGTGTATGAAGACCTTTCAAGTTTGTCGGCAATACTCATGGACGAAGACTATTATCGTTTTACGATAGAGCATAGCTTATCCGAAGACGATGTGCATATTGCCAACATCGAGAGCCTTATCTGCTTGAAAAGTAAAGCTTTCTTGGATTTGAGCCGAAGAAAAGCCAATGGCGAAAGTGTGGATAACAAGCATATTGCGAAACACAAGAAAGATGTATTTCGTCTCGCAGCTATGCTTACACCAACAAGTAGATATGAATTGCCCGACACTTTAAAAGCGGATGTTGATGACTTTTGTACTGCCATTATGCAGGATTTGCCAAATGCCGATTTCATCAAGTCGGTAGGTCTTGGCAATGTGACGAGCCAACAGATTATAGAACAACTTAAGAAATCAATGTTGTAGTTATGATTAAGGTCACAAAATTCAGCTTTGGCAACGTCATGGCGATACGGGAGTGTCAGATGAACTGTGTCATGGCTAATTTTATTCTTAAAACTCA
>CALBYC010000088.1 GCA_937890135.1 uncultured Parabacteroides sp. | reverse complement strand
GAGCTATTGCCTTGACCGTCTCAATGAATTTCTGCGGGTCTTTTTCATCAACCTCAATGTCAAAAACATCAATTCCGGCAAAAATCTTAAACAATAATCCTTTTCCTTCCATAACCGGTTTCCCTGCCATGGCACCTATATCCCCCAAGCCTAAAACAGCCGTTCCGTTAGAAATCACAGCAACCAAGTTCCCTTTCGCTGTGTATTTATAAGCGTCCAATGGATTTTTCTCGATTTCCAGGCAAGGTTCTGCCACACCGGGTGAATACGCCAAAGACAAATCGGCTTGTGTACTATACGGTTTTGTCGGGACAACCTCAATCTTTCCGGGCTTGCCTTCCGCATGATAGCGCAAAGCATCCTCTTTCGTCATTTTTGCCATAAATCAAATCTTTATGTATTAAACACACTCTTAAAGTAATGCAAAGGTATTAATATATATGAATCTATAACGTAGAATAGAATATTTCTTAAATCACCTCGGACTATCCCAATTTTTCAATCTCTTTTAGCCACAAAGCAGAAGCAGCATCACTCGGCATGCGCCAGTCCCCACGTGGAGAAAAGCTGATGCTACCCACTTTAGGTCCGTCAGGCAGGCAACTGCGTTTGAATTGCTGCTGGAAAAAGCGGCGGAAGAATATATACAGCCATTTGCGGATTACATCTTTCGGATAGGCTTCACCAAAGGCAAGCTGTGCGAGATAATAAATCTTGGCCGGTGCAGCACCAAAACGGACAAAATGGTACAAAAAGAAATCATGCAGTTCGTACGGCCCTACCAAGTCCTCTGTTTTTTGTTTGATGTTGCCATGTTCATCGGCAGGAATTAACTCCGGACTGATAGGTGTATCAATAATATCAAGCAACGTCGCCCGAGACAATTCATCCACACGGTTATTCGCTACCCATTCTACCATATATTTGACCAATGTTTTGGGAATGCTTGCATTCACTCCATACATGGACATATGATCGCCATTGTACGTTGCCCACCCTAATGCCAATTCCGACAAATCACCCGTACCAATAACCAAACCATTTTCACGGTTGGCCACGTCCATCAACAATTGTGTACGCTCACGCGCTTGCGAATTTTCATATGTGACATCATGTACGGAAGCATCCTGGCCTATATCATGAAAATGTTGCAAGCAAGCTACTTTTATTGAAATTTCCCTTAAAGTAACACCCAATGACTGAATAAGGTTCACTGAATTGTGATAGGTTCGACCCGTCGTTCCAAAACCAGGCATTGTGATGCCGATAATCCGTTTGCGCGGAAGTTTAAGCATGTCAAATGTCATAACAGTAACCAATAGCGCCAAGGTGGAATCTAATCCGCCCGATATGCCGACTACTGCAGTCTGCGCATGAGTATGCAGCAGTCTTTTTGCCAATCCTCCCATTTGTATTTGGAATATCTCTTCGCAACGATCATCCAAGGCCTTCCCTTCCGGAGTGAAAGGATACGGATTTACCGGACGCATCAAAGCATTCACCTCCTTACGAGTGTATTGCGGCAGCTCGTACTCGAGTTGGAATCCCCGTTCCGTATTCACCTGGTCCATTCCTGATGGGAAATTATTAGAAACCATCCTGTCATGCCTTAAATATTCCACATCTATTTCAGAAACGACCAATTGTTCTTCCAAGGAGAAACGTTCTGACTCTGCCAATAGAGTTCCGTTTTCTGCTATCATGGAACTACCAGAAAATACTAAATCGGTCGTAGATTCGCCAAATCCGGAAGAGGCATATACATACCCGCAAATACAACGGGCGGATTGCTGTGCCACCAGCTGTTTCCTATATGCATGTTTCCCTATCAACTCGTTACTGGCTGACAAATTGAAGATAATATCCGCCCCTAACATAGAAAGCTCCGAACTGGGCGGGACCGGCATCCATAAATCCTCGCATATCTCAACACCTACCGTACACCCGGGTGCGCAAAACAAAATCCGTTTTTGCATCGGATAAGCCTCATCTCCTATCTGTATCAAATCATCTTGCAAATCGTTTGCTGATGTAAACCACCTCTTTTCTTGGAATTCTTTATAATTGGGCAAATAAGTCTTTGGGACAACACCTATAATTTCCCCCCGCTGGATAGCGACAGCAGCATTGATCAGCCGATTGTTTGCTCGTAACGGCACACCGACAAATGCCATCAAAGGCAAATCCGCCGTATTTTCCACCAACATAAGCAATGCCTTTTCAGCATCCCTCAGCAGCACCTCCTGAAAAAACAAATCCATACAGGTATATGCAGTAACAGACAATTCCGGGAAAGCCATAACTTGCACTCCTTTGTCGGCTGCTCTGCGCATCATCTTTTCTATCTGAGCAATATTATAAATACAATCAGCGACCTGCACACGAGGCGTGGCTGCCGCTACCTTTACAAATCCAAAATCCATACAGTTCCAATTGATTGTTTATACAAATGTACGGCAAAAAAGCGAGTTTTCACCTATCAGCTCTTACATTTATATATGAATGCCGTAATTATGTTTCACCTCGTCCATCACGAAAGTGCTTTCAATCGAACCCAAGCTATCTATCGTCCCTAAGACATTCAAGATAAACTCCTGATAGTATTTCATATTCGGAGCATGAATCTTCAGCAAATAATCAAAACTTCCCGATATGTTATAACACTCGGTCACTTCCGGAATATCATGAATCACCCGGGAAAAGTCAGCAGCGATGTCTCGATTCATGCGCCTCAATTTCACATTACAAAAAACGACAAAACCTTGATTCAGTTTTTCCGCATCTAACACAGCAATGTATTTCTTGATATAACCACTATTCTCCAAGCGGCGCAATCGCTCAAAAACCGGGGTCGATGAGAGGTTTACCCTTGCGGCAAGTTCTTTCGTTGTCAGACGGGCATTCTCCTGAAGCGTACGGAGAATAAGCAAATCCACGTTGTCTAATTTTTCTGCATTCGTTCCCATAGAAAATTATTCTGCTAAACTATTATCCAAAACACCTTTTCCTGCCATTTGTTCTTTTACAGGTAGCAAATATAGGCATATTATCTTAATTGGTGAAAATATTTGGAAGATATAACTTTACACCCTTATCTTTACAACAGATACAGAAGGGAAGCAATTCCTCCAGTTTCAGAAAACAAACAGAAAGTTTAATTAAAAAAGAATAGTATTATGGCAACAAAGAATTTACATTTCGAGACATTACAACTTCACGTAGGACAAGAACATGCAGATCCAGCAACCGATGCACGTGCAGTACCTATTTACCAAACGACATCTTATGTATTTCATAATTCCGCACATGCTGCAGCAAGGTTTGGGTTACAAGACCCTGGAAACATTTATGGTCGTCTGACTAATTCAACTCAGGGGGTTTTTGAACAGCGCGTAGCCGCTTTGGAAGGTGGCGTAGCTGGATTGGCCGTCGCATCCGGTGCAGCAGCCATCACTTATGCATTCCAAAATATAACCCGGGAAGGCGACCATATCGTAGCAGCAAAAACCATCTATGGTGGGACTTACAATCTATTGGCCCACACATTGCCGACATACGGAGTGACTACAACTTTTGTCGACCCGAGCGACCTCTCCAACTTCGAGAAAGCAATACAGGAAAATACAAAGGCTGTGTTCATTGAAACATTGGGCAACCCTAATTCAAACATCATCGACATAGAAGCTGTGGCAGAAATTGCCCACAAACACAAGATTCCTTTGATCATTGATAACACGTTCGGTACTCCTTATTTGATTCGTCCGATTGAACACGGAGCAGACATCGTTGTCCACTCGGCGACTAAATTCATCGGTGGCCATGGTTCTTCTCTGGGAGGTGTGATTGTAGATTCCGGCAAATTTGACTGGAAAGCGTCTGGCAAATTCCCTCAACTGACAGAACCGGATCCAAGTTACCATGGCGTACGCTTTGTCGATGCTGCTGGACCAGCGGCATATGTCACTCGTATCCGCGCCATCCTGCTTCGTGACACAGGTGCAACCATCAGCCCGTTCAATGCATTCATTCTGTTACAAGGGTTAGAGACGCTCTCTCTGCGTGTAGAAAGACATGTCGAGAATGCCTTGAAGGTGGTTGAATACTTGAAGAATCATCCGAAGGTGAAACGAGTTAACCATCCGTCATTGCCCAACCATCCAGATCATGCCCTGTATCAAAGATACTTTCCAAATGGAGCAGGTTCCATCTTTACCTTTGAAATCGAAGGGGGGCAGGAAGAGGCATTCCGGTTCATCGACAGTCTTGAAATCTTTTCCCTGCTGGCAAACGTTGCCGATGTCAAATCCTTGGTTATCCACCCAGCCAGCACAACCCATTCACAATTGAATGCGGAAGAGTTGAAAGAACAAGACATTACTCCGGGCACTGTACGTTTATCTATCGGTACAGAACATATAGATGATTTGATTGCTGACTTGGATCAGGCATTAGCTAAAATCTAACTCGACATGAGTGATCAGGTTACAATCACGACATGGCATCCTGAATACCGCGACTCATTCATCTCCCTTAACAGGGGATGGATAGAGCGGTATTTCCGCTTAGAAGCATGTGACTACAAGTTGTTAGGCAACCCCGAAAGCGAGATAATAGAAAAAGGAGGAGAAATATTTTTTGCCATATCCGAAAACAAAGCCATAGGTTGCTGCGCTTTGGTATACCATGCGGAATCCGAGCAATACGAATTGGCGAAGATGGCCGTTTCTCCAACAGCCCAAGGGCAAGGCATTGGTTATAAATTAGGCAAGGCACTTGTCGACTACGCTCGGGAAAAGGGCATTGGCAAGCTTTTTTTAGAAGCGAATACCAAATTAGAAGCGTCAGTAAGGCTTTACAACAAATTGGGGTTCAGGAAAGTGGACGACTACCATCCAGCTTACAGCCGCTGCAACCTATACATGGAGATGAAACTGTAGGCAAATCCGGTTTGCATCCAAGGATAACGGGACAAACCGGACTTAGTCACATTGTCTTAATTTTTCACATTCCGAGA
>CALBYC010000087.1 GCA_937890135.1 uncultured Parabacteroides sp. | reverse complement strand
TTTGAAAATTTCCGCATTGTTTTCCATTCACGGCTGTGGCACAGGAGGTTAAGCGGGAATATTTTTTCATTTCCTTCCCATTCCCCTCCTTCATTCCACCTTTTTGTATTCCTCCTCCCCCTCCATGAAGTTGAAAAACTGGTCTCACCATCTCTCACCCGCCAATTTCCGCCACTCAACTTGCTGATGCTCCGAACGTTACTTCCGGTGAGAGATGGGTGAGAGATGCCGGGAAAGGTGAGAGATGACCCCTTAACGGGCTATGCCACAGCTTGTTTTGGTCTCACCGGGGCCGGCTCTCAACCCGAAACTCTCCCACGCTTTGGGAAACGGACGCAACCGTTTCCCGGAATCGTCACGGCCATTTCTCTCATCGGATGCAATCATTCTTGAAAAAGATAACACCCGATTTTTCCGTAAATCCTATTAAGTTCCCGCAAATAGTTTTTCTTTCATGCAAAATAGCCAAGCGTTTCTTTACGACGAGACTTATTTATTCTGAAAACAATTATCAGGTATTGGTTCGGGTGACGCTAATCATGTAAATGATATAGCTAATTACATACTAAACGCCAATCCTAAAATTGACAGATACTGTTGCCGACTCCATCCGCTGTTGGTATATGTGGCCGCACTACAAACTGTTCGTGCCGGATCCAACGAAGACTCAAGACCTCCAAGGAGGCGAAACCCCTTGGTATATCCACCGTTCGGCCGAAGTCTATTTGATGATGGCTGAATGTTATTACTGGAAAGGCGATGCTGCTAACGAAACAGCCATGATGAACGTTGTTCGTGAACGTGCAGGGGCGGAACCGCTGAACGGAACACTGGAGGCGTAATAAACCAAAACATCGGTTATCCTGGAGCTGAAAACAACATCGAACCGATTAAAGTCGAACTGGCAAATCCAGATATTTGATAATTGGGAAATAATAGCACGACAATAAAAACACATGAAAGTCACATCATAGGGAGAATAATAATATTAGATAATTTCCTTGAGATGTGCTTCTTTCTTTAAAAACTACTAATTAAGCCTTTCCCATCTCAACGGTGATTCAGAGTAATCGAAAAACTTCGATTATCTGAATCTTGCTTCTACATCATTAGAAACAGCCATTAAACTACACACATTCAATACTCCACACTAAAGAAAGAAGATTCAAAACCTGAGAAATTAAAATTCAAAACCTAAACACTAAAACTACAAACCTAATAAAAAATCCTTATCAAACAAAACCTACTTGAATCTTCAATCCTTTAAATTTACATATTAACCTAAACCTTTTGCTTTTGGCTTCATTTATGCTTTAACTCCTTAAAACATCAACCTAACAATCTTTTCACTTCCTCCGTGTTCCGGAGTTATGTTTTACAGCACAAAAATAATCATAACGTAAAAACAATCAATAAAACAAATTAATTATTTTCAATCATATAACATTTTCTTGACATAAATCATAAACATTTGTTCTTGAAATCCTCACATATTTATCTCATCCAAAGAGACAATGCCATTCATCATAGCATAAAAGGTCAAACCAGAAACGGTTTTTATGCCTAATTTGGCAGTTATGTTCTTACGGTGTGAAAGAACTGTATTAAGGCTAATATTCAAATGGTCGGCAATCTCCCTGTTGGTAAATCCTTTTACTATTTGCCTCAATACATTGATTTCTCGTTCAGACAACCCCTTGCCTTTTTCAGGTTGCGAAACGACTGTTTCGTCTATACGAAGGCAGCGTTCAAATTGCTCTATCATTTGTTCGAGAGGTAGCCTTGTCGAAACCATGTTTGCCGGTAATGAAGCTACATCTTTATTCGAGTTCAACAAGACCGTCTTATTCCGTCTTGTCAAAAAGTAATCCAGATGCATGGCAAACGTATCTGCATCGGTAAAATAATATGCAAATGAATCACTCTGGAGTTTTTGAGGCAGTTCCTTGAATGAAGCAAAAAAACGCACTTCCATTTCCGGAAAATAATTATCGAAAAGGTTTTGCAATCCTAAGCATGAAAGTGTATCGGACAACACCACTGCAATCATTTTATTTTGACGTACCGACATTAACCCCTTCTTTTATTCATTTGCCTACTTTCAGCACCATTGGCTTTAATATGCGTTCTCGAATCCGATTATGTTGTTTCATATCTTTTTCTAAAGTGGAAATCGCAAATAAGACAGCATAACAAAGGTTCTCATTATAATTCCCCGACAAATGCTTGATCATAATACTTTTTAAATCAGCCAACAAAGCTTCCGTATTATCCTCAGTCTTTAAGTCAAGGCGGGCATTTTGTGACGCACTTGGCAGATTATTCTCCATGGAGGAGATACAATATGGAAACCAAACTTGTTCGTCATATTGAATCTGAGCAGTTAATTGCTCTTTAAAATTCTGAAAGAACCTCCCTATCAATTTCAAAGTTGGATTATCGTGAGTGCTATGCTTAATGAACAACTCCAAATGACGAGACACATTGGGAATCTGATACATCAAATAATATTGATTTGTCTTGTCGAGGTAATCAATGATAAGAGAAAGGTGGAAAGTTTTCAATCTCTTCTCAGGAAAATATTCCTCATTCAAAAAAGTGTTTATAATAATCAATACAAAATCGGCATCCAACCCATAGCCTTGACAGACTTCGCGCACCGATTTATCTTTCAAACCCAAACGTATCCCCAACCGGTTAATAACAGGAATGAGTGAAGTGTGTGCTTCCACCACTTCACTCATTGCCATATTGGGTTGTATCAAAGACATATTAAGCCTCTTCCCATTGTTTACGAATCAAGTTCAGCGCATTGACTACGGCAGCCTTGCGATCCTCACTTTGGCAGCCACATTCAAAGCTTATATACTTATTATACCCAATGACCTTTAAACCCTTGAATCCATCCACATAGTTATCAGCCTCACCATCTTCTCCAGGCATGCTGCGACGCTTCAAGCTTGCTATATGCACGTGTTGCAAATATTTGCCAGCGGAGATGAATGCACCCATAAATGAATTCTCCTCCGACATATGCCAAAAGTCGCCCATGCAACGAACACCAGGATTATTGATGTCACGGCAAATGGCAGCAGCATCACCGACCTGACGCAGGTAGAAAGCTTCTTTCCTGTTCAATGGCTCGAAAATCACCGTCGTGCCATGTTCATGAGCGAAGTTACCCATTATGTTATACTGTTCACACAAGAAGTCACGTGTTTCTTGTGTATGAGGCATAACCGGCACCTGATTATTAAATGCAGGAACAATGATCACGCCCGTAGATTGCAATTCGCCAGCGGCAACCAAGATTTCCTTCATCGTGTCCATGCATAACTTACGAATCGCCGGATCGGTAGAAAGAATAAAGCCTTGGAAACCTGCACAAATAGCAGAAATCTTAATGTTCCTGCCAGACAATGCTTCCTTGAACTCTTTTACTCGATTACCCAAACCTCGGCCTCCTGGTTCCAATCCTACGACACCATTCTGTTCCATGAAATCCAGCTTTTCAGCTAATGTTTCACCTGGAGCGACACCTTCCTGCAAAGATATGTTCAACTGAGCATCAGGAGAATAAGGTATGCCAGTAACTTTAGCAGCAGCTTCTGTTGCCTCCTCCACTGCCGGCTTGCCGGAACAAGAAGCAATGGTTGAGCCACCTACTGCCATCGCAGCACCAGACAAACCTGCTTTTAAGAAATTTCTTCTATTGAGGGTCATACTCATCATTTTTTATCAACAGGCTTACCAGGAACAGGAACAACAAATGTGCTCATATCCATCTTACCTAAGTTCAAGTCTTTCGGAGTGTAATCCAACTGAGCTGCAGTCATGCCATCCCAAGTTGTTTCAGCACCGGTATATGCAGATTCACGACCCATGATGGCAGCCATGTTAGCTACAGCAGTTTCAGAAGCCTGCTCAATCAACTTACCAGCACGAATCGTATTAATCCAGTTCACATGTTCCAATACATAAGGATTCGTTTGTTGGTAATCTGTTTTTTCTTTTTCCACAGAACATTACCAGCCAAATCCTTGATTTCAAATGTAGAGCTGTCCCAAGAGCCTTTCGTACCTTGGATAAATTCACTGACATTAGTAGCACAACCGTCAATCTGACGACACATACTATGCATGTGGATGCCATTTTCCATCGTAAAGTCAACACTGAAGTTATCGTACTGGTCACCAGTCAAACGGCGCTGACGAGAACCAAAACCGACAGCCTTAACAGGTTTCAAACCTGAGAACCAAGTGAAGACATCAATATTGTGAACGTGCTGTTCAACGATATGGTCTCCAGACAACCATTTCCAGTTTACCCAGTCTTTGATCATCCATTCGCAATCGCTCCAACCCGGCTGACGCTCGCGATACCACAACATAGGCTGGTTCCAATAAACGATACCGCCAGTGATTTCACCAATCATACCTTCCATCACTTTCTTATATGATTCAACATAAGAACGCTGGTGATGACGCTGAGTACCTGTTACAACGCACAAATTCTTTGCTTGTGCCTGCTTTGCAGTAGCCATGATGATACGATAACCAGCAGGGTCTACACAAATAGGTTTTTCCAAGAAGCAGTGCTTGTTCTTTTCAACAGCATACTGGAAGTGTACGGGACGGAACAACGGCGGAGTGGCAACAATCACAACATCAACGCCGCTGTCAATCACTTGCTTGTATGCATCCAAACCTACGAAACGCTTGTCAGCAGGAATATCAATGTTCTTTTCGCTCTTTAATTTATCAGCCAAAGCATCTACTCTTTCTTGGAATGTATCGGCCAAAGCAGTGATAGTAACACCGTTTGCGGCATCCAAGAAATTAAATGCAGCACCTGAACCACGTCCACCACAACCAATGACCCCGGCTTTCAATTCTTTTCCATCAGTTGCCTTATCCGGCAATTCAGGAATATAATAAGAACCTGGCTCTTTCAATGGTTTGTTAGCACTGGATTTCGCTTCTCCACCACCACAAGATGTTAATACTGTTGCGGCAGAACCGCCACCAATTGCGCTCAAAGCGCCGGCCATAGCTGAACTCTTCAAAAATGACCTTCTGCTTATATTACCCTTTTTCATAATACTTGTTTAATTTGTCAGCAATATATGTTTAAGTTATTTATTATATTCGCATACCACACGGAAACCAATGCCTTTGATGTCAGAGTACCACCAGATACTTTTCGGCTGTTGCGGGTCTGTTTTCAACCACGCTGCATGGTCGGTATGAGCACGTGCCGCGCAACGCACTTCCGCTGCATCAGAAGTATAGTTTCCGCCTCTTACCACCCACTCTTCACCTTTTGTCACGAGCGGATCAGTCGCATTCGCAGTATTCTTATATGCTTCCGGATCATATTTATCGGCACAATATTCCATGACATTGCCCAGCATATTCTTCAATCCAAAAGGATTAGCTTTGACAGAAGCCGGTTCTTGAGTCCTATTTTGGCTGTTTTTAGCATAAATCACATAGTAAGCTATGCTGTCAGTCTTAGCATCAAAGAATTTACGCCAAAAGCCTTGATCCGAGAAGTCTTTTGGATTACCTGCGAAGAAATACGGAGTTTCAGTTCCACCGCGGGCAGCATATTCCCATTCGGCTTCGGTCGGGAGACGATATTTCTTGCCGGTTTTCTTTGAAAGCCATTGGCAGAAAGTTTCCGCCGCATAGTGCGTCATGGTGATAGCAGGACGCTGACCGCTTCCCCAACCTTGGTCTGGGAAACCAAAAGGTGGAGTCGGACCGGATATTGCATCCACATCCGGATTGCTGTTGTTTGCATATACTTCCTCAGGAGGAGTACGCCCTTCACTCATGGTGTTTGCAAAAAATGCCCAATATTGATCCCATGTCACTTCCACTTCCGACATAAAGAACGAGCTTACGGTTACTTCATGCAATGTTTCATCTGGTTGACGGAACGGTTCATTCTCAGGACTACCCATTTCAAACTTACCGCCCGGTACGGCAACCATATTGAACGAAATCACTGTACCTGGTATCTGTTCCGTATAATTAGCAAACGAAGTAATGGGAGTAGCCGTCTTAAAAAACAAACTTGTATCTACAGGCGTTCCTAAACTGACCTCTGCGCCCGGCACACCCGACATCTTTGCATGAGAGTAATTCGGATTGTAGTGACCAGCGTCCAAATGGCAGCTGATGCATTGCAAATCCAGTTTTTTCTCATTCTCATCATAATAAAGGTGAGCAGTCACCCCATCACTACTTATTCCTTCCGGGAAAAGATTCTGATGACACTCCTTACAAGATTCGTTAGGTATATACTTAACCGCATGTTCCAACTCCGATTTTTGTTCCCAATTGAAATCAGCGCTATCTTTCGTCATATATGACCATGCGTCTTTCAAGCCTAATTTCATCTTTGCCGTATAATAATCCCACGTATGAGACTGTGGAGGGAGGTGGCACGCAACGCAATGCGTCTTGACTCCGCTTCCATTATTGACATGTTTCGACAACTTCCAACTATCATACACATGAGGATGCACGTGGCACATCATACATGAATCATCAGAAGAAAAATAGACGGATGTCTGATACACCCCGACCATTAAGCTTGCTCCTATACTTAGTCCAGCTAATAAAATAAAGGACTTGCTTTTAAAAAAATTCCGTTTCTTTTCCGAATGCGAATTATGACTCATTTTTCCGTTCGTGTTAATGGTATTTATGTTAAGTTTTCTGCTGTTCTTTATCTTTTAACCAGCATAGTTACGAAACATGCGATAAAAGTAGTATTAATTATTCAATAATAAATATACACAGCCGTAATTTAACACAAAATAACCAATATGCCTATAAATTCAACACAATGTCAAGTAAATAATGCCGTCTGAAACATTAAAGTAATTTTCTTAAATGTCCCAACCGCAGCAAAGGTAAGCATCCGCACAAAAAAGTCAAAGATTATCTTTGATAATAATGAAGGATTCTGTAATATTGCAAGCGCAAAATAATAAATTAGAACAATGACGATATTCAACACGTATCATACATGGGCATTGATGCCCCTCGGGGGGTTATTGTTTAAAACGAATCAAGGTAATCCTATTCGATAGGATAAGCTGGCCTATATTTTTCTACATCATTTGTTCAAGTAACCTTTATAGGTTATTTTCATCTATATGTCCCATTATATTTACACCTGATAAAAAATGAAAGTATTAAAGTTTGGGGGTACATCAGTTGGTACCGTTGAAAGTATATTAAATGTAAAAAAAATTGTAGAAGCGATTGACGAACCCGTCATAGTAGTCGTTTCCGCATTGGGAGGTATAACAGACAAACTGTTGCAAACTTCCGCCTTAGCAGCCAAAGGAGACATAGCCTACGAAAAGGAATTGTCCGGCATCATTGCTCGCCATTTAGATGTCATCGAAGGGGTCATACCTGACAAAGAAACGCGCAGGAACGTACAGATCCGAGTAATGGGGCTTCTGGATGAATTGGGAAATATATTCAGAGGTGTCTTCCTCATCAATGACCTGTCCCCAAAAACGTCCGACGCGATAGTAAGTTATGGCGAAAGGCTTTCCTCTCTCATCGTGTCAAATGTCATCCGCGGCGCACAGTTATATGATTCACGCAAATTCATAAAGACAGTCAAACAGTTCAATCGTCACATAGTAGACTTTGAACTCACGAACAAGTTAATCAAAGAAACATTCAGCGTCCTTCCCAAAGTGGCCTTGGTTCCGGGGTTTATCTCGAGCAGTAAGGAGAACGGGGAAGTCACCAATTTGGGAAGAGGAGGTTCCGATTATACAGCCTCTATCTTAGCGACGGCATTGGATGCATCCATTTTGGAAATATGGACAGATGTCGATGGCTTCATGACAGCAGATCCACGTGTCATAAGTTCCGCATACGTCATTGACCGGCTTAGTTTCACAGAAGCGATGGAATTGTGCAACTTCGGGGCA
>CALBYC010000086.1 GCA_937890135.1 uncultured Parabacteroides sp. | reverse complement strand
CCTTTACTGGTGTGTTTTCTTGGATATATTTATCAAAGACGCTCTTATCCGGCTGGTCTTGTCCTTCCAGACAGAAAATGACCGGTCCGCGTTCATACGCCAATTTGCCACGGTCATCCACGGCATTGTCATTGGCACGTATCGTCCGAACTTCCATAGGCAAGCTCAGCTCCACCTGGTCGCCTTTCTTCCATTTGCGGTGTATGCAGACATAGCCCTTGTCAAGTAAAGATGCCGTTTCTATGGCTTTCCCGTTCACTTTGACGGCATAAGGTTTTGCCGGTGTTGTGTATGCATACAAATCCGTGGGGACCGGCTTGTCCTGCACCCACTCGGGGATACGTAGCTTGATGGTAAACTCCTTGCTTCTTTTGGGATTGACTGCCAAGGAAACTTTTCCGTCCCATGGGTAATCGGTCGTCTGCTCGATAGAGACTTTGTTCCCTTCCGCATCGATGTCCGCTTTGCCTTGGATATACAAGTTCACATAAATATCCTTGCCCTGGGATGCATACATATAATTCGGCACAGAGGCCATGAACCGCGTAATGTTCCCCGGGCAGCAAGCACAACCGAACCAAGCCTCGCGGTTATGCTGCCCCATAGATTCCAACGGATTGTCATAAAAGAAACGGTCACCGCTCAACGACACGCCCGAAATGACGCCGTTATACAAGGCACGTTCATAGACATCGGCATATTTGGATTCACCGGAATAAAGGAACATCCTGTAATTCCAATAGACATTGGCTATCGCCGCACAAGTTTCGCAATAGGCCGTCATGTTGTTCAATTCGTAATTCGGGCCAAACCCCTCACCCTGCGGACGGGAACCGATTCCTCCCGTGATAAACAATTTCTTGGAAGCCATATTCTCCCAAATACGCGCCAATGCTTTCTGGTAAGCCGTGTCGTGCGTCAACGAAGCGACATCCGCAACGCCCGAAAACAGATAGCCGGCACGAACGGCATGTCCGACAATTTCGTCTTGTTGCAAGATAGGCATATGGTCTTGGGAGTATTCACTCGGCCGATGACCGTCCGTGCAACGACCTGTCTCTTCCACGAAATAGCGCGCAGTCCGCAAATACTTCTCATCTCCCGTCACGTTGTATAGTTTGCAGAGGGCCATTTCGATGATAGGATGTCCGGACGGGCGATGAATCTGCCCCTCGGCAGGGCCAAACGTCTTGCAGACCAAATCGGCATTCTTGATGGCCACGTTCAACAGCGTGCGTTTGCCGGTCGCCTTATAATGTGCCACGGCGGCCTCATAAAGATGCCCGCTGTTATATAATTCATGGCTGTTGATTTTCTCCCAACGATGCGTCCCCCACCATCCGGACAAACGTGTGCATTTGTTGGTGACACAGGTAGTCAAATAGCCATCCGGCTCTTGCGCTTTCGATATGATATGAATCACGCTGTCCAGATAATTGTCCAGCTTTTTGTCATAATGGGAAGCCAAAGAATAGCTGGCCCCTTCTATCACTTTATACGGATCCGTGTCGTCAAAAGAGAAATCGCCTTTGTGCTCTCCTTTTATCATGCCGGCGGCAAGGGCGAAATTATCGAATCGGCCATTGATTTCGCACTGATGGAATGCGGAAGGAATGGAGACCGTGCGGTTAATTTCAATCCTCGGTGCCCAAAAATTGTCATTCAAATGTACCTGGGTAAAAGGCACTTCCTTTATCGGTTCACTAACTCCATGGTTGTCTGTCGGGGAAGCAACAGCTGGAAGTCCCAACGAGACAACACCGGATAAAAGGATAACTTTCAGTTTCATACGCTTATTCATTTATTGCTGTTCAATTAATACTTTCAGGACATAATCGTTTTATGCACAAAGAAACAAAAAAAATGTTTTTAATCTTCTTGTTTACTTCAATTTTTCGCAGGAAATGCCGGGTTATTCCTGCAATCGGGACATACCCCTTTTATCACGACCTCGCACTCTTCCACGCTGTATTCGTCGGGTAAATGATAGTGATAGGCCGGTATATCCTCCAAACAGGTGACTGCATGGCATACCCTGCAATAAAAATGGACATGGGCGTTTTTTCCCGCTTCTCCGTTCAAGGCATATTCGACCATCGTCTTATCGACCACGATACGGTGTACTATCCCTGCACCCACAAGGGCCTGCATGGTCCGGTAAAACGTAATGCGGTCATATAATTCCCCCATTTCCTCTTTTATCTCTTCCTCCGTAAGAGGCCGCTTCCCCTTTTGCAACGCATCTATGACTGCGATGCGCTGAATGCTCTTCTTCAAATTCTTTTCTTTTAATATGTCTGTCGCATTCATCTTTTACCCTATAAAATTCCATGGCAAATTTAACTCAAAATAAATTGATATGAATATTTAACAAAAAAATAATATGCAACATTGTTTCATTTCATCCCGATATGATTACTTTTGCACCGGAATAAGACGATGAAAGGGATAAAGAAAAATAGAATCATTATCGCATGGATCTTGTTGATGGTCTTGATGCCGATTAGCATCGTGAAAGCGACGCACTTCCACGAGTGTGAGGAGACTGCGGTTTCCCATGCCGGCGACCAAGAGCATTCACACGAAGGGGACGGGTGCGATTCCTGTCCCATTTGCCATTTCCTTCTGTCTCCTTTCCTCGAGACTCCGACATACCATTTTTCTTGTTGCGCACAAGTTATCCTTCTCTTCATTGTCAGGCCATGCCTTGACCACAAGGGAACCTGTGTGCGGACAATCTCCCTGCGTGCGCCTCCCGCTTCCCGCATCATCTAACCTGCGTTTCATATCAACAACGAACCCACATTGCGAAATGAGGTTGTCCGGCCATCCCAAAAGCAGGCTACATACATCCTGAAATTGCATCCGGAAGGACCGTAATAAGGACATTATGCCCACGGGCAAACGGCCGCAGCCTTTCCAGAAAGAGGTAGTAACCTTTCCAGAAAAAGGTCGCATCCTTTTGGAAAAGAGGTCGTATCCTTTGCGGCAACGGAGTTCGTCCATTGGTTCACTTAATCATATTCATACAAGATGGAAAAGAATGTCGCAACAGCGCTTTTTCTTTTCATCCTTCTCTGCCACATGCCCGAAAAAGCGGAAGGCCAAGCCTTGCTCATTCCTTCGGTCAGCACAAACGCCATGGCCGCAGACAGCTTGTCGCATAGGATACAGGGAAGCATTACCCTCAACGAGGTAGAGGTGGAAGGAAATAGCCGCAAAACGGGGTTGATGCGCTCGTCGCTCAACGCCATCAACATCGGGAAGCAATACATAGAAGAACATTTCAGCAATTCACTCATGCAAAGCCTGGCAAAGCAGCCTGGCGTTAAAGCCATGGCCATCGGTTCGGGGGCATCCAAACCGATCATACGCGGATTTGGATTCAACCGCGTGGTCGTGGCAGAAAACGGGATCAAGCACGAAGGGCAGCAATGGGGAGACGACCACGGGCTTGAAATAGACCAGTACGCCATTGACAGGGCGGAAGTCATAAAAGGCCCGGCGGCGATAGCCTACGGGTCGGATGCGATTGGCGGGGTCGTCAATTTGCAAAGCAACGCCGCACCCCGGAAACGCATGGAAGGAGGCATGAACCTGTTCACACACAGCAACAACGAGTCGATAGGTGCGGCCGGGCGCATAGCGGGGAGGAAGGGACGTTTCTGGTATAAAATAAACGCCACTTCCATTTGGTATGCCGACTACCGCATACCCGCAGACAGCATACAATATTATTCATATTATATAAAACTGCATAAACGTCGCTTGCGCAATACCGCGGGGCATGAAAACGACGGCAGCGTCGCACTCGGCTATGAAGGGGAACGTTGGAATACATCTTTACGGGTTTCATGCGTGAATACCCGAAGCGGATTCTTCGCAAATGCGCATGGACTTGAGGTACGCATGTCAGACATCGACTACGACCATTCCAGACGAGACATCGACTTGCCTTATCATCAGGTGAACCATCTGTTCGTCTCCAACCATTCCGAGTGGCGTTGGAAGGGAGGAAAAGCAGAAGGGAACGTCGGCTGGCAGAACAACCGCCAGAAAGAGTTCTCCGAACCCGTGTCGCACGGATACATGCCAGCACCGCACAACACGTTGGAACGCAGCTTCAACAAGAACACGCTGTCGGCAAATATGCATGCGTTGCAAATGATCGAGAGCAACACCGTCCATGCAGGCGTGCATGTCGAGTATCAGGACAACCGGCGAGGCGGCTGGGGGTTCGTCCTGCCGGATTTCCAATCGCTTCAATTCGGGGCATACGTGTCCGACCGTTTCATAATAGATGAAGACCTCATTGTAAACGCCGGCATACGTTATGACCATGGGTGCATTGATATAAAGAGCTATAAAGACTGGTACAAGACACCCGTTTCCGATGGAGATTCATCATATATCGAGCGTTCGGCAAACATACATAAGCTGTACAACAGCCTCACTTGGTCGGTCGGGATAAACCGCCGTATCCATGATTTCATGCTGAAGGCAAACATAGGCAAAAGTTTCCGCATGCCCATAGCGAAAGAGTTAGGAACGGATGGCATAAACTACAATATTTTCCGCTATGAAAAAGGAAATGCCGATTTAAAGCCTGAAGAATCCTACCAGATGGATGCCGGCATAACGTACAATCACAAAATGATTTCCGCATGGGTTGCGCCCTACGTGAATTATTTCCCGAATTATATCTACCTCAACCCCACGTCTGAATACACCGAGGGGCTGCAGCTCTATTATTATACGCAAAGCCGTGTGCTGCGCTGGGGACTGGAAGCTTCTTTCACTTGCCAGTTGCACCGTTCGTTGGAAATGAACATCAAAGGAGAGTATTTATACGCCCGCCAGCTGAGCGGGGAAAAGAAAGGTTATTCGCTGCCCTTCTCCACCCCTTGGTCGGTTTCTACAGAGCTGCGTTACACCTTGCCGGCGGACGAGCCGTCAAAAGGCGGATTTGCAGCCATAGAATGCGAAATCGTAGGAAGCCAAAATGAGGTCGTACCTCCCGAAGAACCGACTCCGGGATACCAATTGTTGAACGCATACATGGGCAAAAATTTCCATGTAGGGAGAAACGACTTACGCCTGGTGCTACGTTGCGACAATCTACTTGGAAAGAAATATTACAATCATACCAGCTACTATCGTTTGATAGGCGTACCTGAACCCGGACGCAATTTTTCCATGATGGCAGCTTGGAGCTTTTAAGAACAATTATTCATAATTCATAAAACATTTAAGCAAATGAGAACTAAAACGAGATTTGCGCTTTTCGTGCTATGTGCGATGCTTTTACCGTTATTGGCTCAAGCCAGCGTAACCCAACACGGCGATACCGATGCCAACATTTACGGGCATGTGATAGACAAACGAAGCGGAGAGCACCTCCCCTACATTTCCATCTTGGTAAAAGGGACAACAATCGGAACCGTTACCGATGCTTCCGGACACTATTTCCTAAAGAACCTGCCAATTGGCACGCTTTCCATAGAAGTAAAATCGATCGGGTATCAGACAGTACAAAAGGAAATAGAAGTAAAAGCGAACACCACCCATGAATTGAACTTCGAGTTAACGGAAGACGACGTGGCACTCGACGAAGTAGTCGTATCGGCCAACCGTAGCGAGACTCAACGAAAGCTCGCCCCCAACTTGGTCAATGTCATCAATTCAAAATTATTTGAAACCACTCAGGCCGTATGCCTTGCCCAGGGGTTGAACTTCCAACCAGGAGTCAGGACGGAAGACAATTGCCAAAATTGCGGTTTCACCCAAGTGCGCATCAACGGATTGGACGGGCATTATTCGCAAATACTAATAGATTCACGTCCCGTCTTCTCGGCATTGAACGGCGTGTACGGCCTTGAGCAGATACCAGCCAACATGATAGACCGGGTAGAAGTGGTCCGTGGTGGAGGCTCTGCCTTGTTCGGAGCTTCCGCCATAGGTGGAACCATCAATGTCATCACGAAAGAACCTACGCGTAACTCGGCGGAAGTCGGACATAATTTCATGTCCATAGGAGGGAAAAATTCATTTGAGAATGCGACATCGGCAAATGTCTCCTTGGTAACCGACGACAACAAAGCAGGATTCTACGCCTACGGGCAAAACCGATACAGGCAAGCTTTTGACTATGACGGAGACGGTTATAGCGAATTGCCCGTTGTGCACAACCAAACGATCGGACTCAACTCGTTTTTTAAACTGAACGCATACTCCAAACTTACAGCCCAATACCACAGCATACAAGAGTTCAGGCGCGGGGGCAATATGTTAGGTCATGTAGCGCATGAAGCGAACATTGCCGAGCAAGTCGAACACAACATTCAGGGCGGAGGCTTGAATTACGATTATTTTTCTCCCAACGAGAAGAATCGCCTCAGCGCCTACTTCTCATTCCAAGCAACGGCACGCAAGAGTTACTATGGCGGTATAGGAGAAGGCACTCCTGAAGACATCGAAGCTGCTGGAAAAGCCTATGGCACGACACATGACTTTACGTATATTTTCGGGACGCAATATGTACATACGTTCGACAAATTATTATTCATGCCTTCCGACCTGACATTAGGTGCTGAATATAATTATGACGGACTGAATGATGTCATCATCGGTTATAATCGCAATTTCCTGCAGAAAGTCCGCATCGGAAGTTTGTTTTTCCAAAATGAGTGGAAAAACAAACAATGGAGTTTCCTGATCGGCGGCAGACTAGACAAACACAACATGGTCGACCATGTAATCTTTAGCCCACGTGCCAACCTTCGCTTCAATCCGACAGAAGATATCAACTTGCGTATAAGCTATGCGGGAGGATTCCGTGCACCTCAAGCATTCGACGAAGACTTGCATGTAGGCGTTGTCGGAGGTGAACGTTTGGTCACCATACTTGCAGACAATCTAAAAGAAGAACGTTCTAACAGCTTGAGCTTGTCTGCAGACCTTTACCACAAATTCGGCGACATACAGACGAATCTGCTGGTCGAAGGGTTCTATACAGATTTAAATAATGTGTTTGCACTCCGGCAGCTCGACAAGCCGGACTCTCAGGGAAATACCGTGCAAGAACGTTACAATGCTTACGGAGCAAAAGTCTTCGGATTAAACCTGGAAGGAAAAGCCATGTTCACCAAATGGTTTTCCCTTCAAGCCGGAGTGACTCTCCAGCAAAGCAAATACGATGAAGCCATAGGATGGAATGACGA
>CALBYC010000085.1 GCA_937890135.1 uncultured Parabacteroides sp. | reverse complement strand
TCGTTTTCGGACCTTTCACCAGCCGCGTCGGATCGGCGGGAATTCCTTTCCGCCTCATCAGGTATTTAAAAAAGGACTTCAAAGAGCTAAGCTTGCGATTTACCGACACAGCGGAAATGCCATCCATCAATGCCACTTCCCAGCGCCTTATCAAGTCCGCATCCACGTCTTCCGGAAACCGTATGGTGGCGTCCGTCTCTTTCAGGTACGCCATGAACTGCAACAAGTCCTTCCGGTACGCAACCACCGTACATTCCGAATAGTTGCGCTCATAGCGTAAGTAATTTATAAAATCGTCGACCACCATTTCCGCTGTGTTTGTTTCATACAGCGAATGTAGGAAATAGATTTTGAAAAAGCAAGTTTTTCGGTAAAAAAATTACTCTTCTGCTTGCTGCAAATGCTGCACATAGATTGCGCGCATCATCCGCTTTCTTTTCGTGACAGACGGTTTCTCGAAAGCCTGACGGTTTCTCAATTCTTTTACGATGCCAGTCTTTTCGAACTTTCTTTTAAATTTCTTCAGCGCTTTTTCGATGTTTTCGCCTTCTTTTAATGGAACTACGATCATGATTTTTAGTTTATTGTTTTTGTTTAATTAATACTTTTCTTCAAAATGAGCTGCAAAATTACTGATAGTTTCGCTACCAGCCAAACTTTACATCAATAATTCTTTTCCTTTTTCTCTTTTATAATTTATAAATAGAATGAACAGCCTCCTTTCCAAGTCTGAATAATTAAACATTTCTTTTCATTGTCCCGGGCCTTGCCGCTTTTTCGCATTCGCAAAACCGCTGCAAAGGTATAACTTTCTGTCTTTCCCGCAAAAATTATTTCCCCCAAAACGCATTCATGCCTTATTTGTTTTTCTTTTTTTGCTTCTTGTTTGAATCCATAACCCAGGAGAGGACTAACGCAAGCAGTAGCGAAAGGCCGATGAATCTCAACGCGCTGACTCCGCCGAACAGGGCTACTATTAATATTGCCCAGAGTGCAATTCCTAAATTCATAATGAATCGTTTTATGCGGGGATTCCTCCTCGCCGGTTAAAAAAAATGTCATAAACTTTCTTCTTGGCCGCCTGCCAATCCTTATGGCATCAAAGCGGCTTGTCTTTCTTCTTCCGCAGATAGTCGAATATCGCCAGCTGCGCCCTGACCTTCTCCGGGTTATCGTCCCTTTTCGGTATGTTGCGCAGTTGGTCGTCGATCCAGCAAGCCTTCACGTTGTCCTTCAATTGGATATGCAAGATGTCAATGATCATCCGGCGGATGGAAGCGTCCAATATCGGGAAAGCCGTCTCGATTCGCCTGCTCAGGTTCCGCCTCATCCAGTCGGCGGAAGAGAGGTAGACCTCCTCCCGGCCGCCGTTCTGGAAATACCAGACGCGCGAATGTTCCAGAAACATGTCCACGAGGCGGGTGATACGTATGTTGCGGCTGTAAGGCCGGTCGGGCACCAGGCAGCAAATCCCACGGACTATCAAGTCTATCTCCACTCCGCATTCGCTGGCACGGTAAAGGCTGTCTATCATGTGCGTGTCATGGAGTCCGTTCATCTTCAGGATAATCCTCCCCTTCCGTCCCGCACGGACGTGCTCTATTTCCCGTTCAATCATCCGGTCGATTTCCGGGACCATATTGAAACGGGCCACGAGCAGATGGGTGAACGTGGGAGCTTCGAGCTTGCCTTCCAAGAGAGCGAACACGTTGCCGATGTCCTGAACGATGGCGGTGTCGGAAGTGAGCAGCGCCATGTCCGAATAGATGCGGGCTGTCTTCTCGTTGAAATTGCCGGTGCTCAAATAAGCGATGTCTTTCTTTTCCCCGCCGTTCCCAGCATCCCTGCACAGGACGAGGGCCACCTTGGCGTGCACTTTCAGTCCCGGTATGCTATATATGATCCGTATGCCGGCCTGTTTCATCCTCTCGGAGCTGCTCATGTTGTTCTCCTCGTCGAAGCGGGCTTTCAACTCGACGAACACGGTCACTTTCTTCCCGTTCTGCGCCGCGCTGATCAGCGTGTTAATGACTGCGGAATTTTCCGCCACGCGGTATTGCGTGATTTTGATTTCGTCCACCATCGGGTCGAATGCGGCTTCCATCAAAAGGCGGATCAGGTAATCAAACGATTCGTACGGGAAATGGAGGAACACATCCCGTTCCCTCACCGCCTGTATCATGGAGCCCACCTGGTCCAGATAGGGGACACGCATCGGGGCGGGGACTTTCCATTCGAGCCGTTCGCTTCCCGGGTTCGGCAATCGGGCCAAATCCTGAAGGTTGTTGTAACGTCCGCCCATCACCAAGTCTTCCTGCGCTATGGAAAACGCACCGCACAGGAAACCCAGGAAATCCTTGGGCATGTCCATGTCATACATGAAGCGGCTCAACGCTCCTATCTTGCGCTTCTTCAGTTTCTTGCGGATGTTCTCGACGATGGTGCTGCTGCTCTCATCTTCGAGATAAATGTCCGCGTCCCTGGATATCTTGATATTGTAGCAGGACTCGATGTCATACCCGATGAAGACGGAATCCAAGTTGGCGCGTATGACATCGTCGATGAACATGAGGTAGGATTTCCCCTCATGCTTGGGCAGCTCGATGAACCGCGGCACTTTGGAATAAGGTATTTTCATCAGCACATATTGGGAAGCATGGCGTGCTGCCGGCGTATCTTCCGGACCCGCCTTCTTTTTCTGCATGCGGATCACCAGGTAGAGGCGGCGGTCACGGATGAACGTGCGGATGTCATCTTTCTGAATCACGACCGGCGCCAAAAAGGGGAATACCTCCTCGTTGAAGAAATTCCTGACGTATTCCTCATGGAATGGCTCGGGACGGCAGTCTTGGTAGAGATGTATGTTCTGCCGTTCCAGCTCGGGCAGTATCTCCTGGTGGAACACCCGGTGGTATTCCTTTTGCTGCCGGTTCACTTCCTCGGTAATGGCAGCCAGGGTGGCTTCGGCTTCTTCCGTGCTCTCTTCTATGTAGTTTTTCTTCATCACGACACCCCGGTGCTCCGCCACGCGGATTTCATAGAACTCTTCCATGTTGGAGGAATAAATCGACAGGAACTTGATGCGCTCATAGACAGGGAGCGTGTCGTCTTCCGCCTCCATCAGGATCCGGTAGTTGAACGACAGCCAGCTGATGTCTCGCTTGAAATATTGATATGCTTTTTCCATGATATATTCGATTGGGCGGGTAAATATAGTTACTTTTGCCCGAGAAAAAAAAGAATCATGAGGAAAATAGGTCTTTTGTCGGACACCCACGGGTTCTGGGACGAGAAGTACGTGAAATACTTCGGGGAATGCGATGAAATATGGCACGCCGGAGACATAGGGTCTGTCCAGCTTCTGGACAAGCTGAAAGCGATAAAGCCGCTGAGAGCCGTATATGGCAACATCGACGGGGAGGAAATACGGCTGGAATGCCCCAAGATCGCGCATTTCAGGATAGAGGAGGTGAACGTGATGATGACTCACATCGGCGGATACCCGGGACGCTACAATCCGGAGATACGGAAGGAGCTTTTCCTGACCCGCCCTCAGCTGTTCGTCTGCGGCCACTCGCACTTGCTGAAAGTCATGTTCGACCCGACCCTGAAGACCCTGGTCGTCAATCCCGGGGCTGCCGGGAAGAGCGGGATACAGCAAGTGCGGACGTTGGTGCGTTTCTGCATAGACAAGGACAAGGTCAGAGATCTGGAAGTCATCGAGCTGGGGAGACGCTGAGCAATCCCCGCCTTCATTTCACGGGACTTTCTCCGCAAGTGTAATTCTCAGCCCGAAGGATGGTGCTCTTCAAATAAGGGAACTCATTCTCCATGTACTCGGAAAACACGCCGTCCCCGATGTTTTCCTCTATCTGCTGGACTGTCCAGAATTTCCCTTGCTGCCCGATATTCTGCTCTACGGCCTTCGCGTCGCGCACGCAAACGACAAACAGGGAGACCTGGTGCTTCACCTGCTTGTTCTCGAAGACATAACGTATGAGCAAACGCGGGCCGGCCACGCCGGCATTGCAGGACAAAGGAGCCAACGCGTCGCGCACCGCCCGGTCTATGCTTTGCCGGAACAGCACGTATTTGCTGATCGGGTAGTCGAGCGCCGACGATGACACGCAGCAATACGCCCCTCGCTTGGTCAGATAAAGCATCCCGTCACACACGATGGCCACCCTCACTATCGGGTGGAAATATCGCTTGGGCAGCATCCTGCTCACGGAATAGGCTATGCATCCTATCACGGAACCTTGTTCGTTCAACACGGGGAGCCACATCTCTTTCTTCAACCTGCCCCGGACCATCAACAGACGGATTTGTTCGTAAACCAGGACGAACATGCAGATGAGCAGCCCCGCGTCACGATAAACGAAACGGTCCAACCGTGCGCCGTGCGGTTCGGGCATGATGCTGTACAGCATGACCATGAAGACATGCAAGGTGAACAGGTTCTGGAAGACATAAGCGACAAAGAAGAACTCATTGAGCGATGTCAGGAAATAGGCTCTCATGTATGCCGGGCCGCCCGAGTTGCGGATGTAGCGGTACACCTGCTTTTTCAGGGAATGGAGGTAAATCAAGCTGACGACCAAAAGGATTTCCACGACGACGGGGGTATACAAGACGAACATCTCCTTCCGCGGCACCAGGAAGACGGTCAAGGCGTAGAGGGCAAACGTCATGGTCGCAGGCAGCAGCAGGAATGAATAGATGCGTTCCTTCTTCAGCACGCGCAGGGCAACGAGGGAAACAAGGCAGCACGCCGCCGATGCCAAGTAGGCCTGCATATATGGGAAAAATCCGTCCAAAAGCAAAAACATGAATATCGGGAGGATGCCAAACGCGGGATTCTCCCACCCTTTCTTTATCCTATTCATACCACGATGCCTTACTTAAATCTAAACTAAACATAAAACAATGGACGGACAAGAAATGTTCACTCCTCCCCGGGACGCGATGCCCGATGCGGGCCTTCCCGCCTATACATGTTTCTCGGCATGGTAGGACGAGCGTACCAGCGGTGCGCTCTCCACATGCTTGAACCCTTTCGCCAACGCCGCCTGCCGGTACTTCTCGAACTGGTCCGGATGGACATACTCGGACACCGGGATGTTTTTACGGGATGGCTGGAGGTATTGCCCGATGGTGAGGACGGACGCGCCCGTTTCCAGCACGTCGTCCATCAATTGGAAGACCTCCTCCTCGGTTTCACCCAGGCCGACCATGATGCCCGTCTTCGCCACCGCGTTCTGCCCGGCTATGCGCTTGAGCACGGCGAGGCTGGTGTCGTAGCGGGCAGCGCTGCGGACTCCCGGCGTGATGCGCCGCACGGTTTCCATGTTATGCGAAACGATTTCCGGTCCGGCCGCCACTACCCGGTCTACCAAGTCCATGCGTCCTTGGAAATCGGGGATCAGGACTTCCAGTGTCGTCCCGGGGTTCACCTCCTTGATACGCATGATCGTGCCGGCCCAATGCGAAGCCCCCAAGTCCGGGAGGTCGTCCCTGTCCACGGAGGTGACCACCGCATGTTTGAGCCGCATCAGCCGGATGCTCTCCGCCACATGTCCCGGTTCGTTCTCGTCCAGCGGGAGCGGTTTGCCTGTCAGCGTGTTGCAGAAGCGGCACGAGCGCGTGCAGATTTCCCCTCCTATCATGAACGTGGCAGTCCCCCTGCTCCAGCATTCCCCCATGTTCGGGCATTTGCCGCTGGTACATATCGTATGCAGGCAATGGGACTCCACGATCCGTTTCGTCTGCGTGAATTGGTCGTTCCCGCGAAGCCGGATCTTCAGCCAGTCGGGTTTCTTTACGTGTTCCGCCATGCTTATAAGTTTTCGAGCAGATAATTAGACATCTTCGTATATAAATGATAGCGGGTGTTGCCTCCGTATATGCCATGATTTCGGTCTTTGTAGACATGCATGTCGAACTGCTTGTTGGCTTGCACCAGCGCCTCGGCGTATTGCATGCTCTGCGAGAAGTGCACGTTGTCGTCGGCCGAACCGTGTATCAGCAGCAACTTGCCCTGCATCTCCTTCACCCGGCGCAGGGGCGACGTTTCCGCATATCCTTTCTCATTCTCCTGCGGGGTGCGCATGAAGCGTTCCGTGTAGACCGTGTCGTAGTACCTCCAGTCGGTCGGGGGCGCGACCGCTATGCCGACCTTGAAGGTGCCCTTTCCCACGGTCAGGGCCATCAGCGTGTTGTATCCGCCGAAGCTCCATCCCCAGATGGCCATCCTGCTGCCGTCGATGTAAGGCAATTTGGCCAACGCTTGCGCGGCTTCCACCTGGTCTTGCGATTCGAGCAAACCCATTTTCAGGTACGTGGACTTGCGGAAAGCCTCTCCCCTCGCTCCGGTCCCGCGTCCGTCCACGCAAACGACGATGATGCCCTTCGACGCCAGGTATTGCTCCCAGTCCAATCCGAACTGGTCCAGTACCTGCTGGGAATTAGGGCCGCTGTACTGGGTCATCATCACCGGATATTTCTTGTTTTTGTCGAAGTCGACGGGCTTCACCATCCATGCGTTCAGCTCATAACCGGATGCCGTCGTCAGCGTAAAGAACTCTTTCGGGGAATAAGAGACGGAGGCCAGCCGTTTCGCCAGGGCTTGGTTGTCTTCCAAGGTGCGGAGCGTCTGGTTCTTTCTCGTCTCGTTTACCGTGATCCTCATCGGGGTGCTCGCGTTCGAGAAGCGGTTGACGTAATAGGCATAGTTGGCACTGAACGAGGCGCTGTTCGTCCCCTCCTGCTTGGACAACTTCGTCTTGACTCCTTTCGCGTCTATCTTGTACACCGAACGGCGCAGGGGGCTTTCCTCCGCCGACTCGTAATAGGTCGTTTTGGTCTGTTCGTCATAGCCGATCAGCCGGGTCACGTCCCAGTTCCCTTTCGTCACCTGACGCTGCATCACGCCCGTAGGGGAATAGAGGTAGACGTGCGAATAGCCGTCCCGCTCGCTCACGTAGGTGAAGCCGCCGGCCATGAAATGGATGGAATTGAGCCACTCGGAATCCACATAGCATTTGTTCTCTTCTTTCAAGACCAGCTTGGAGACTCCGCTTTTCGGGTTGACGTAGAACATGTCGAACCTGTTCTGGTTGCGGTTCAGGGTCATGACCGCCAACTGCCCGGGCTGCGTCGTGAAAGTGATGCGTGGGATGTAGCCGTCGGCATCCATGGGGATGTCCAGCGTCTTCGTGTCCTTGGAAGAGAGGTTGTAGGCTTTCACGGACACGGAAGAGTTCTTCTCGCCGGGTTTCGGATATTTGTAGGTGTAGTAGGAAGGGTAGGTCCCGTCGCCGTACACTTGCATGGAATATTCCGGCACTTGCGACTCGTCGGAACGGACAAACGCCAGGATTTCGCTGTCGGGAGACCATGCCATCAGGCTCGTGCACCCGAACTCCTCTTCATACACCCAGTCCGTCACCCCGTTCAGGACCTTGTTCGGCTCGCCGTCCCGGGTGATTTGTATCTCGGTGTCATAATCGAACTTGCGTATCCAGATGTTGTTGTTTTTCACATAAGCGCACATGCGGCCGTCGGGCGAGAAGGTCGGGATCATTTGCTTCCCGGGCGTCTCGCTCAGCGCCTTCACGTAATTCCTGCGGACATCGTAGTCAAACACGTTCGCGCGGTAAGAACGGCGGTAGATCGGCTCCACGTCGCAGTAGAGCAGGATATGGTGCCCGGTCGAGCTGATGTCGTAACGATCGAACTTGTCGAAAGCGCATTCCCTCGCCGTCGCCACGTTGAACAACGTGTCTACCGGGGCGCCCGTGCGGTAAGAATATTTCACGATCATCGTGCGGGCAGGGTTGATGGCCGTATAGTGCTCGCCGTCCGGCAAGGAACGCATTTCCCCCACATTGGTTTGTTGATGATACTTCCCATCCGTGATGTCCCTCAGATGGATGGCTCCGCTCCCGTTTTGCGCCCAGGTGCCGCACGTGCAGGCGGCAAGCAAAAGGATTATTCCTAACTGATGTTTCATGACAATCTGTTTTTGTCCCGCCCCGCCGTCCCCGCCAAGCCGGGAAAGAGGGGCAGGCCCGTTCCTGACATTTTTTTACTTTAACGAAGCAAAGATAGGAATAAAGGATTATTCCGAAAAGCGGGTGGCACATTTTATTCCGCGATCTTCTCAACAGGGAAACAAAAAAACGCTATATTTGCCATGGGAAGCGGGTTCAACTTCACCCGCTTATATTTATTATCTTTAAAAATTATAGGACAGATTTACCATGAACAGAAAAATTGGTTTGTTGCTGTTGTTTTGTTTCTCCTTGCTGTTTGTATCCGTACAAGCCGGCGAGCTGAAAGACAAACTGGAAAAGCTGAAGGGCGTCAGCCAGATTCAGGAGTTGGAAACGGACATATATCCGGAAAAGTATGTAATGAAGCTGAAGCAGTGGGTCAACCCGAAAGACACGGCCGTCGGCTCCTTCGGACAAAGGATAGTCGTGTGCCACGTCGGTTTCGACCGGCCGACCGTCCTGGTGACGGAAGGCTACGGGGGCAAGTACGCCTTGAGGGACAAGTACCAGGAGGAGCTGTCGAAGCTGTTCAACACCAATGTCGTCTTCGTAGAATACCGCTATTTCCTGGAATCCTGCCCGGAGCCGAAGAACTGGGACTACCTGACGGCCGAGAACTCCGCCTACGACCTGCACCACGTGACCGAGACGTTCAAACAGATCTACACCGGGAAATGGATCAGCACGGGCATCAGCAAGGGCGGGCAGACGACCACGCTCTACCGCGCCTTCTTCCCCGACGACGTGGATTTCTCCGTCCCGTACGTCGCTCCCTGGAACAGGGGCGTGGAAGACGGGCGGCACGAGGTTTTCCTGACCAAGGTCGGCACGAAGTCCGAACGCAAGCACATCGAGGACTTCCAGCTGGAAATATTGAAACGCCGGGATTCCATCTTCCCGATGTTCAAGCGGTACGTGGAAGAAAAGGGGTACCGATTCCGGGTGCCGGTCGAGGACATTTATGACCTGAGCGTGCTGGAATACCCGTTTGCCATTTGGCAGTGGGGCACGCCCGTGAGCACGATACCTTCCCCCAAGTCCGACGACAAGACGTTGTTCGAGCACTGGATGCAGATCAGCGACCCGCAGTATTTCTCGACCGGCCAGGACACCGAGCCTTTCAACGTGCAGGCGGCAAAAGAACTGGGGTATTACGGCTACGACACCAAGCCCTTCAAGAAATACCTGCACATAAAATCGACCAAAGGGTACCTGGAACGCGTCATGCTGCCGGAGGAACTGGCGGGCAAGATCACTTTCGACCCGACCCTCTACCACAAGGTGCTGAAATTCCTGGAAGAGAACGACCCGAAGATGATATTCATCTACGGGGAAGTTGACCCGTGGAGCGCAACGCACGTACCCGTGTTCCCGGGGAAGAAGAACGAACAGGTCTATTTCCAGCCGCGGGGAAACCACCGCTCGCGCATCGGCAACATGCCCGAGGAGACCAAGAAGCAAATCATCGGGCAAATCCAGGCCTGGCTGGACGAATAGGCGTCATTCGTCGTCCGTCATGTTGCGGTATTCCAGCGGGCTTACCCCGACATGGCGCTTGAAATACTTCCCGAAGAACGAGACGTTGTTGAAATTCAACGAGTCGGCTATCTGGTAGATGGGCAGGTTCGTTGATTTCAATTGCGCCTTGGCGTCCATGATGACCATGTTCGATATGATGTCCAGGCAGGTACGTCCCGTCACCTGCTTGACGATGGTGCTCAGATAGGCGGGGGTGATGCCCAGCTTGGAAGCGTAGAACGCCACGTTCTTCTCCTTTGCGTAGTGGTCCAGCACCAGCTGCCCGAAGTCCTGGCAGATTCTCTCCCCGGGACCCAGGTTCTCCTTGTTCACTTTCCTTTTGAGGTACAGCCCGCCCAACGCCTGCAGCAACGTGGCGTACATGGGGCGGAGCAGGTCACGGTTGTCCGGCCCGAACAGGGCATGGGTCCGGTTGACCAGCAAATAATAGTCCTTCGCCAGCGAAGCGACGTCCCCGTTCAAAACGGCCACCGGGTTTTGCCGGATGGCGTGGCTGATGTCCAGGATGGACTTGACGGGGGTGATGGAACGGAGGAAATCCGAAGAGAAACCGGCATAATAGACCTCGATGTCCCCTTCGACCTTGTTGATTTGCAAGATGCTTCCGGGCAAAATGACGGCAAGCGTGCCGTCCGTCAGATGGTAGTCGACCAGGTTGACGGACGCGTCGACCGTCCCCCGTTTCAGCAGCACGAACATCTCCGCCTTTATCCGGCAGGGGTAACGCATGTAAAGCGTCAATATCAATGAGTCGTTCAGCACCCCGGAGACGAAATCTTCCGGCAGGTCGAACTTGGGCAATTCTTGTTCCATGGCAATTGTCTTTTAAGTTTCAGAAGCGACGGATATAAGCCAGCGAGTAACTATCGTAGAGGTAGTCGCGCAGCCCCGTCTTGTAACGGAAGGATATCACGTTGTCCTTTATGTCGTATTCCAGTCTCGCCCGGACAAGCAGCGGGCGGTCGCCGTTACGGAGGTATCCTTTGAACCCGGCCACGTCGCATTTTGCCCGCACCCGTTTCCAGCAACCGCTGAGACCGATCCCGTAAGAGACCGCATCGTTTTGCCGGTGGCTCATGTCGTTCGTCATCCAGCAATAGAAACCCGCCAGCACGTCCAAGCGGACGGACGCGTCCCCCGCCGCGCCGCGCCACAGGTCCCTCCCGATGTTGGCATCGAACCAGTAGGACGCCGCGTCGGTGTAACGGGCGTCGCACAAACGCCCCCCGCTCGCCGTCTTTATGTTGGCGCTGACGATGATGTCCGCCCATTTCTCGCTCTCCAGCAGCTGGTAATAGCAGTTGACGAGCACGTCCCCGAAGCAGGGGATGGGCGAAGAGACTTCCACGGCATGCCTTTCGTCCCGGACCGCCTCCGAGGTCTTGTACCATTCCTGAAGCACCCCGCTGACGCATATCCCGGCTTTCCCTCCGGCAAAGGGGACGTAGAGGCGGGCGGACAAGTCCTTGGTCTGGTCGCCATCCATCGTGTGGAAGCTCCCCCCCAGCTCGACTTCCCATTTGCCCGGCAGCTTCCCGCCCATCAGTTCAGGGCAGGGGAAAGCGTTCGGGCCGAAATAACGGGGGGAATAGACGAGGAGTTCCCTGTTTTCCGTCCAGTCGCCGCCGTAAGCGCGGAGGCAGGAAAGGGCGGAAAGGAACAGCAGCAACAGGGACACGAAACGGCTATTCATCTCTTCTCCTCCAATATTTCGTCCACCTTGTCCATGATCATGCCCGGAGTGATCCGCTCCATGCACGCCCAGTCCCCCCGGTAGCACGGCTTCTCGCCGAACACGGAGCAGGGACGGCACGGCAAAGGCAGCTGGACAGCGTTTGACAACGGCTGCCGGTAGCCATAAAAGCCGGCATAAGGGTGCGTGGCGCCCCAGATGGAAAGCACAGGAGTCCGCACCAACGAGGCGAAGTGCATGTTCGCCGAATCCATGCATATCAAGAGCCTCAGACGGCTTATCAGCATCAGTTCACGGTCCAGCGAGAAACGCCCCGCCACGCATTCCACATGGTCGTACCTCGCCGCCCATTCCGACAGTTTCTTTTCTTCCTCGCCCTTGCCGCCCAGCAAGAAGACGTGCGTGCCGCGCCTGCCGGAAAGCAGGCGCACCACCTCCTCCATCTGCCGCAGGTCATAGGTCTTCCCCTTATGCTTGGCAAAGGGGGCGATCCCCACCCACAGGGGGTCGCCCTTGCCCCCCAGCGCGTCCATGAAGCGGTCGTCCGCTTTCTCGTTCCAGAACAGCGTGGTGAACCTGTCGGCATAGTCCAGCCCCGCCTGCCTGAACACGTCGGCGTAGCGTTCCATCACGGGCCGGAGCGGGACCAGCACCTTGTCCTCCCTCCGGGTCAACGCCTTCCTCGCCTTTCTCGCCTTGTCCACGACATAGACGGGCTTCGCCTTCATCTTGAAGAACGAGCGCAATATCTTGGTGCGCAGCACGTCGTGCAGGTCCAGGACGGCATCGAAGGGATAATGGGACAAGGCCCATCCGAATTTCAACAGTCCGCATAGTTTCTTCTCCGTCGTCCGCGTGTTGATGCCCACCGCCTCGACGTTCCCCGGGGCGTTCCGGAAAAGGGGGAGCAAAAAGGCTTGCGTCAGGACGGTGAAGCGGTCGCCCGGATTGGAAAAGGCGGCAGAGTAGATCACCGGGACGGTCATCGCCACGTCGCCGATGGCGGAAAGGCGGATTACTAAGAAATGGGCCATGCGCTTATCCGTTTTTGCCGTACAGGACAGGATTCAGGGCAGGGTCGTTGTACATTTTCATCTGCTTGTACACCTTCATGTACTTGCGTCCTGCACGTATGTCCAGCAACAGCTGGTCGAGGGCCGCCGACAAATCTTTCCTTTGCTCCAGCAGCACGTTCAATTTGTTCCGGCACTTGCTCCGGTGCACGTCGGAAGCGTCGGCACGCCCGACCTCCTGCCGCATGTGGTAGATTTTCAATTCCAGGATGGAGAGGCGGTCGATCGCCCATGCGGGGCTTTCGGTGTTGATGGTCGCGTCCTCCAGCACCTTGACATGCTTGTACTTGTCCAGGAAGAAGCTGTCGATCAGCTCCACCAAGTCCGTGCGGTCCTGGTTGGACTTGTCTATGCGGCGTTTGATGGCAAGCGCCTCGACAGGGTCGATCTGCGGATTACGGATGATATCCTCCAAGTGCCATTGCACGGCGTCTATCCAGTTCTTCAAATAGAGGTAGAACTCGATGCTCTTGACCGGATACGGGTTCTTGACCGCCGCGTCCACCGAGTCAGTCGCATGGTAGGCCTGCGTGGCTTGCTCGAATATATGGTAACATTGTTCGCTGAAATTCATAATTCTGTCATTTAATGATTGGATGGACAAACATACACAAAAAAAATCATAATTGCAAGGCATTTTTATGGCAGAAAAAGGAATCGCTCGATGTTTTTTAAGTACATTTGTGAAGGAAGAGGCTGACGGTCCCGAAAAGCTTCTTCATGAACAGGAGGAAATGTATATGGTAAAGAAAAATGACAAGAAAAAGGATAAGAAGAAAGCAGGCGGCAAGAGGTCAAGAAGCACGCGCTTGAAAAAGGAGGCAATCATGCACCGTATCGTCTCGACATTCGAGTCGTCGCCCGCTCTCCCGCTCAACTACAAGCAGGTATGCAAGCTCATCGGCATAGACAACAACGTGCAGAAGCTGCAAGTGGCGGACATGCTGGAAAGCATGGCCGCAGGGGGGTTCCTGAAGGAGGTGGACCGCGGGCGGTACCGGCTGAACAACCTCGGGACGATTGCCGAGGGTGTCTTTGTCCGCCGCAGCAACGGGAAGAATTCTTTCATCCCCGACGAGGGGGGGACTCCCATCTTCATCGCCGAACGCAATTCCGCCCACGCCATGGACGGCGACCGGGTGAAAGTGCAGTTGTTCGCGCGGAGGAAGAACGCGGAGCCGGAAGGGGAAGTGATCGAGGTGCTGGAGTCCAAGGAAAGGGTGTTCGTCGGGAAATTGCAGGTCACCCGCGGCTTCGCCTTCCTGGTCACGGAAAACAAGACGCTGGCCAACGACATATTCATCCCGAAGGAGAAGCTGAAAGGCGGCAAGACGGGGGACAAGGCGATCGTCCGCATCGTCGAATGGCCGGACAATGCCAAGAACCCGATCGGCGAAGTCGTCGACATCCTGGGCATGGCGGGGGACAACACGGCTGAAATGCATTCGATACTGGCCGAGTTCGGCTTGCCTTACAAGTACCCGGAGAACGTGGAAAAAGCGGCGAAACGCATCCCGGACGAGATTCCCGCCGACGAAATCGCGAAACGCGAGGACTTCCGGGACGTATTGACGTTCACCATCGACCCGAAGGACGCCAAGGACTTCGACGACGCCTTGTCAGCACGGCTGCTGGACAATGGCAATTGGGAAGTAGGCGTGCACATCGCGGACGTGACGCACTACGTCAAGCCGGAAAGCGTGATCGACAGGGAAGCCGAGTCGAGGGCCACGTCCGTTTACCTGGTGGACCGCACCATCCCGATGCTGCCGGAAAGGTTATGCAACCAGATCTGCTCCTTGCGCCCCAACGAGGAGAAACTCTGCTTCTCCGCCATCTTCGAGCTGGACAAGGACGCCGAGGTGGTCCGCTCGCGCATATGCCGGACGGTCATCAAGAGCGACAGGAGGTTCGCCTACGAGGAGGCGCAGGAGGTCATAGAGAAAGGGGAAGGCGACTGCAAGGAGGCGATCCTGGCCCTGAACGAGCTGGCCAAGAAGCTGCGCGAGAAGCGGTTCAGGCACGGCGCCATCAATTTCGACCGTTACGAGGTCAAGTTCGAAATCGACGAGAACGGGAAACCGCTCCGGGTGTATTTCAAGGTGTCAAAGGACGCGAACAAACTGATCGAGGAGTTCATGCTGCTTGCCAACAAGACGGTCGCCGAGCTGGTGGGACGCCCTCCTAAAGGGAAGGCAAAAAAAACATTCGTCTACCGCATACACGAGGTGCCCGACCCCGAAAAGATGGAGAACTTCGCCACCTTCATCCGGAGGTTCGGATACAGGCTGAAGAGCGACGGGAAAAAGACGGAAATATCCAAAGGCATCAACCACCTGCTGGACCAGGTGCAAGGCAAGCCGGAGGAGAACCTGATAGAGACGGTGGCCATCCGAGCCATGCAGAAAGCCAAGTACTCGACCGACAACATCGGCCATTACGGATTGGCGTTCGACTATTACACGCATTTCACCTCTCCCATCCGCCGTTACCCGGACATGATGGTGCACCGCTTGCTGGAACGTTACATGGCGGGCGGCAAAAGCGCCGTCAAGAAGAAATACGAGAACCTCTGCGAGCATTGCTCGTCCATGGAGCAGGTGGCGGCCAACGCCGAAAGGGCTTCCATCAAGTACAAGCAGGTCGAGTTCATGAGCGACAAACTGGGGCAGGTGTTCGACGGGGTCATATCGGGCGTCACCGAATGGGGATTGTATGTCGAGCTGAACGACAACAAATGCGAGGGCATGGTGCCCATGAGGGACTTGGACGATGACTATTACGAGTTCGACGAGAAGAACTATTGCATCATCGGACGCAGGAAAAAGCGCCGGTACCGGCTGGGAGACCCTGTCACCATCAAGGTGGCGCAGGCCAACCTGGAGCGCAAGCAGCTCGACTTCCTGCTGGTGTAAGAGGCACGACGGGGACAAAAAACCGCCCTGGAAGGTGAAACGAAACGTCCCATCCTTCCAGGGCCGTTCTCGTGTCTTTCTATTTCGCGTTGCCTTGCGCCACGTCATACCCGGCCTTCAGGGCCTTCAGGTTCATGGCCACCACCTCTTCCCCTTTCCGCGCGAAGATACGGCGCACGCCCGCCTCAATCTTGGCATATTCGATGCCCAGGAAAGGAGCGGACGCACCGAGCAGCACGATGTTGGCAGCACGTGCCGAACCGGCGTCCTTGGCTATCTCTTCCACGTCGAACACCACCTTGTGCGGGAGCTTAGCCAGCTCCGCCTCGATGGCATCGGGGGTCGGGTAATTCGGTATGTTGACGAACGGCTTGGAGTTGGTCACCAGCCACCCTTCCTTGCTCAAGTAGGGCAGATAACGCAGCCCTTCCATCGGCTCCAGCGAGATGATGAGGTCCGCATGACCCAAGGGAATCAGGTCGGAGGCGATCGGGCTGTCGGACAACCGCAGGTTGGACTGCACGTCGCCTCCCCGCTGGCTCATGCCATGCACTTCCGCCTGCTTCATGTACAAACCTTCTTCCAAGGCGGCTTCGCCTATCGCCGCGGCAATGGACAATATGCCCTGGCCGCCTACGCCTGACAATATGATATCCGTTTTCATTTCTTGCTTGCTTTTTTCTTTCTGGTTAATGTTTGTATGCATTCACGGCGGGGTATCAGCACCGACACTCCCTTGTACTCGATTTCCTCCCGGATGATGGCCTTCATCTCCTCGTAGTTTTTCTTCAGGGGCACCATCACGCGGATATGGGCGGGATCGACCCCTATGCCGGCGCAGATGGCCTCCAGGCGTCCTGTCCCCGCCGAATCCTGCCCACCGGTCATGGCCGTCGTTTCATTGTCGGATATGACAATCGTGATGGGAGTCTGCTCGTTCACGCAGTCCAGCAGTCCGGTCATGCCGGAATGGGTGAAGGTGGAGTCGCCTATGACCGACAGGGCGGGATATACGCCGGCATCCGCCGCTCCTTTCGCCATCGTGATGGAGGCTCCCATGTCTATGCAGGAGTCGATGGCCCAGAAAGGGGGCAATGCGCCCAGCGTGTAGCAACCGATGTCGCCGAACACCTTGGCCGACGGATATTCCGCCACCACTTCGTTCAACGCCTGGTACATGTCCCTGTGGCCGCAGCCCTGGCACAATGCGGGGGGACGCTGTTCCACTATTTCCGGCTTCGCGTAATATTCGGTGATGGAGAGGCCCAACGCCTTGCCCACGCTGTCCGGGGTCAGTTCCCCGTCCCGGGGCAGCGTGCCGTCCAAACGCCCGTGCACCTTCGGCCCATTGCCCAGAAGGCCCTTCAGCTGTTGTTCCACGATTGGATACCCCTCTTCCAGCACCAGTATCTCGTCACACGCTTCTGCCAATTTCCGGATTTTGGACACGGGCACCGGGTACTGGCATATCTTCAATACCGGATGCCGGAATCCGCCGGGGCAGTTCTCGGAGAGGTAATTGAACGCGATGCCGGTGGTCAGGATGCCCAAAGAGCGGTCCGGCGCGTCGTAATAGGCATTGTAGGGGGACGACTCGGAAGCAGCCTCGAAGCGTTCCTGCGCGGCTATCAGTTTCTTGAAACGCTGGCGCGCCAGGGCGGGCAGCAAGATGTAGCGCCGCTTGCCATCTTCGGGGCAGTGCAACGCATTCTGCCCGACCATGGGCTTGGTCTCCACGCCTGCGCGCGAATGCGCCATGCGGGTGGTCACCCTCATCAGGACGGGGTAACCGAGCTTCTCCGA
>CALBYC010000084.1 GCA_937890135.1 uncultured Parabacteroides sp. | reverse complement strand
AAATTTTGAAAAAACATCCCATTTGTTTGATGTAATAAGGAAATTGTACTATATTTGCATCGTTTTTCACCTCTCCGTGTGATGGGGAATTAGGAAACATAGTGATTAATTACTAATTTTGAGTAACACATCAATTTAAAAAGATGAAAACATTTCAATTAGAAGGAAAGAAAAGAGAAATTGCTGCAACTCCTGCAGACCAGAAAAGAGCATTGAAGGCTCTTCGTAAGAATGAAGAAATCCCAGCTGTATTATATGGTGGCAAAGAAGTTATCCATTTCACTGTAACGAAAGCCGCTGTAAGAAAATTGGTTTATACGCCCGAAATTTACGCTGTGGAATTGACTATCGATGGTGAAAAGAAAATGGTTGTCATGAAAGACATCCAGTTCCATCCGGTTACAGATGAAATTTTGCATTTCGACTTCTTGGAAGTTTCAGCTGAAAAACCAATCGTAATGGAAGTCCCTGTCGTATTGGATGGTCATGCTGAAGGTGTTAAGGCCGGTGGTAAATTGCAATTGCAGATGAGAAAGCTGAAAGTTAAAGCAGTTTATACGGAAATCCCTGAAAAATTGGTTGTAAATGTAGACCATCTGGGATTAGGCAAGACTATACAAGTCGGAGCTATCCACTTTGATGGCTTGGAAATCATGAACGCAAAGAACGCTGTAGTTTGCGCTGTTCAGTTGACTCGTGCCGCTCGTGGAGCTCAAGCTAAAGCTTAATAATTGAGCAATAAGAAATTTCATAATTAAGGTTTAAGAGAGGAGGACGTCTTTCGAGAGAATACGTCCTCCTTTTTGTATATTTAATTAGTCCGTTCAAACGAATATGAAATACTTGATAACAGGATTAGGAAATATAGGTGCGGAATATTTAGGGACGCGTCATAATATAGGATTCCGAGTAGTAAACCATTTGGTTGAGAATGCCGGTGCTTCTTTTTCTGAAGAGCGTTATGGTGCGGTGGCTCGTATGAGAGTAAAGAATTGTGAATTGGTAGTCTTGAAACCCAATACGTTCATGAACCTGAGCGGCAATGCGGTACGCTATTGGTTGCAAAAAGAGAATATCCCGGTAGAGAACTTGCTTGTGGTCGTGGATGACTTGGCATTGCCATTTGGCACTTTGCGCTTGAAACCCAAGGGCAGTGACGCTGGGCATAATGGACTGAAGAATATCGCTCAGATGTTGAATACTCAAAATTATGCCCGTTTACGCTTTGGCTTGGGAAATGACTTTCCTAAAGGAGGACAAATAGATTTTGTATTGGGCCATTTTCCTCAGGAAGAGTTAAATCAGATGCCTGAAAAATTAGACAAAGCAGTTGATATGATAAAAAGTTTCTGTTTGTCAGGCGTGCAATGGACTATGAATCAATATAACAACAAATAATCTGTAAAATGAACGAGGTTCGCATTGATAAATGGATGTGGGCGACACGTATATTCAAAACTCGAAGTGTGGCTGCAGATGCGTGTAAGAAAGGTCGTGTGATGGTGGGAGGAGTTACGGTGAAGCCGTCGCGGATGGTGAAAGTCGGCGATGTAATCCAAGTCCGTAAACCACCAGTGACATTTTCTTTCAAAGTCTTGGACTTGGCAGAAAACAGGATGGGAGCGAAGTTGGTCCCTCAATATATGGAAAACGTGACCCCTCCCGAACAATATGAGATTTTAGAGATGAATCGCATATCCGGATTTGTGAATAGGGCGAAAGGATTGGGGAGACCGACGAAAAAAGACAGGCGTGACTTGGAGCAATTTACGGGTACTGACTTCTATGGGTCAGGAGATGAATTTGATTTTGATTTTGATTTCGACTCGGAAGATGATGAAGATGAAGATTAATTGTCCAATCTTGTCCGGCGGTGTTCTTTTGACAGTTGTTGGCTTGGATGCGAAAGTATCTGTTTCAAGGAATGAAAAGAATTTATAAAATACTTGGTGCAAAAAGGGAGCAGAATCACCTATTATAAGTTCATCGGGTGGATTCTGCTCCCTTCATTTTATTATTTGGAGTTCATTTCATTTATCTTATCGGCTGTGGAGTTGTCGTGGGACCTTCAACGTGCAGATGTCCGTCTTTGTCAATCTCCATTTTGTCGATAAAGACCACACGTTCATCTCCCGTTTTCTCGGTACGTGCATGATAAACGCAGTACATCTGTTTTCCATCTTTTGACCATGTCATGCTGTTGTGCCCCGTACCGCTTACAATGCCGCCCTTCTCGATGTTTTTTTCCAAAACGGGGTTATCAGCGGATTTCTCGAATGGACCCAGTGGGCTTTTAGATGTAGCATAGCCAACTGCATAGTTTTTCCCTCCGAAGTAGTTGGCAGAGTACATAAGGTAATAAGTATCTCCTTTTTTGAAGGCATAAGGTCCTTCGCTCCAACGACGATTCACCTCTCCGGTTGTTACGGAACGGCTTTCCCATTCAGATTGCCGGTCGTTCAAAAGGACAGGAGGTCGCAGGATGAGCACTGGCTCACCGATAATCTCGGAAAGGTCGGGTTTTACTTCTACGCCGTAGATCCAACTTTCTTCTATTTCTTCAAATTTCCCTTCTTTTTTAGCTTGCTCTGCGATTTCACTATCCACAGGATGTTTATAGCAGCAGCGTGAATAGTAGAGGTAAGTCTTTCCATCCTCGTCTGTCAACAGGTTGCCATCGATGGCAGGATACCCGGGGTCGAACAAAGGTTTGTCTGAAAGATCCATGAATGGTCCGGATGGCTTTTCTGCCACGGCAACTCCAATCCTGAAGTTCTCTTGCTCGTTTGTCGGATTGACCTTCCAGTCGGCACTGAACAACATGTAGAATTTCCCATTGCGCTCATATACTTCAGGTGCCCAAAAGTTGGCTATCCCCCACGAAGCAGCCGTATTTCCATGGTACACTTGTCCTAATGATTTCCAATTGACCATATCGGTAGAGGAGTATGCGCAGAAGCCATCTTTTGCTCCACCGCCCGTGCCATACATGTAATAGGTGCTGTCAGAAGCCAATAGTATGTAAGGATCGCCGAATTGTACAGGCAGAGGGTTGGTATAAGTCAAAATTTCAGTAGATTGTTTGGAAGAATGTGCGCACCCTGTAAAAAAGAATGCGGCTGCGATGTGGCATCCGGCCAAAATTTTATAAAAATGTAGATTCATACTTCTTTCTTGATTGTTAGTTGCATAGGCAAAGATAGGCATATTTTTTTGCATTCACCATTTATAATGCAAAGCATTTGCGTTGGGCTTGTTCCGAATGAGAAATATCGGAATACCTATTGGTTATTTCTATTAAAAAAGTATCTTTGAAACATGATTTATGAAACGATTAATAATTAACAATTGACAAATGGACATTTCAAGAATGCAATGGCTCTCATCTTATAAGACAAGCATCGTCATGCTGCTTGTTTACGCATTGGGTTTGGGTATGGCAACATTTATAGAGAAATACGGAGGCACTGATTTAGCTAAAAGTTTGGTGTATTATTCTCCGATATTCATTTTGTTGCAGTTCCTGATGGTTTTGAATTTCTTGGCAATCGAACATCGGAAGCATTACATCCGGCAAAGGCGCTGGGGTGTTTTGATGATTCATTTCTCTTTTATCATTATATTGGCAGGAGCTTTCTATTCCCATTTATTCAGTGAAGAAGGATTGATGCACATTCGAGAAGGGGAACGGAGCGACCAGATATCCATACATATTGGGGATAGAACAGTTTACCATAAATTGCCTTTTGAGATAGAGCTGATACGTTTTACCATGGCTCGTTATCCTGGTTCAGAAAGTCCTTCATCTTTTGAAAGCGATGTCGTAGTTCATGAGAATGGGAAAAGTTATGGAGCTTTGATTTACATGAATAATGTGTTGGATGTGAAAGGATATCGTTTTTTTCAAGCTTCATTCGATGCCGATGAGAAAGGTACGGTTTTATCTGTCAATCGTGATGTGGTGGGGCGGAATATCACGTATGCCGGCTACTTCTTTTTGCTGATAGGTTTCCTTTTTTCATTGTTTGGGCGTAATTCACGTTTCCGGACATTGAGCCGCAGCTTGGGAGAAATGCGAGGAAAAAGTATTCTGATTGGAGCATTGTTCATGACTTCTTTGGTGTCAATGGATGCTCAAGCCAAAGAGGTAAAAGCCCCTGCGATGAAAATGGAAACGGTATTGCAGCAACTGGCCATTAGCCCGGACCATGCCGCCCGTTTTGCGATGCTTCCTGTTCAGTCAGAGAGTGGGCGGATGATTCCAATGAATACATTTTCTTCGGAGGTATTACGAAAATTACATAAGAAGGAGCATTTCGGGAAACTTAATTCCGATCAATTCTTGCTCAGTTTGTTCGCTATGCCTGACATGTGGATGCGTATTCCATTGATAACATATTCGAACAAAGAAATCGCATCTTATTATGGTTTGCCAGAAAAGGCATGTAGTTACATTCAATTGTTCGATTCTTTTGGGAATTATAGATTGCAGCAGAAAGTAAAAGAAGCTTATGGCAAAATGCCTGACCAAAGGACAAAATTCGATAAAGATATGATGAAATTAGACGAACAAGCGAATATATTACATCTTTTGCTGCATTATCAATTAGTCAAGATATTCCCGAAAGAAGGAGATCCGTCGCATCGTTGGTATGCCCCGGGTGATGATTTGTCTGTTTTTACCGGAGAGGAGTTTTCTTTTGTTTCTAAGATATTTGTCTGGTACATAAATGAAGTCCAATCGGCATTGAAAAGTAATGATTGGAGAAAGGCGGATGAAGTTTTAGCCATGATAGCCAAATACCAACAGTCTAAATGCAAGGACTTGGATATCAGCCCCAGAAAAATGCAAGTGGAAATAACATATAATAAGATGGATATATTCCGTTTGTGCAAGATAGGTTATCTCATTTTTGGCGGATTATTGTTGCTGTTTACTTTTGCCGGTTTGTTCAATCCATATCCATCTTTGAGATATTTGACCAAGATATTGACTTTTGCTGCGATTGCCGTATTTTTGTTTCAGACTTATGGCTTGGGCGTCCGGTGGTATATAGCTGGTTATGCCCCGTGGAGTAATTCATACGAGACGATGGTATATGTGGCATGGGCAACTACCTTTGGTGGTTTGTTGTTTATGCGGAAGAGCCCGATAACGATGGCTTTGGCTACTTTGTTTAGCGGAATCATTTTGTTTGTTTCAGGTTTGAGTTGGATGGATCCCCAAATAAGTCCTTTGGTTCCTGTCTTGAAATCCCCATGGCTTATGTTTCATGTAGCAGTGATTGTGGCTGCGTATGGATTCTTTGGAATAAGTTGCTTGCTTGGCTTCACGAACATGGTTGTGATGAGTTTGGTAGGGAATGAGAATTTCGCAAGCCTGAATCGGAGGATAAAAGAATTGACAGTAGTAAACGAGATGTCTCTTTTAATCGGACTGGCTTTGATGACGGTAGGTACTTTCTTAGGTGCTGTTTGGGCAAACGAGTCATGGGGAAGATATTGGGGATGGGACCCCAAAGAAACTTGGGCACTTGTTACAGTCATTGTATATGCAATCGTAGAACATCTTCGTTTAGTCCGCAGTTGGTATTCTACATGGTCGTTTAATTTCTTGTCCGTAATAGCCTTCAGCTCTGTGTTGATGACATTTTTGGGCGTAAATTATTTTTTGAGCGGAATGCACTCTTATGGAGAGAATGATCAAGTCGGGACTGTTTTCTCTTATTTGGTTCTTGCTTTTTTGATCGTTATCGTGGTAGGAATTGTTTCATATAGAAGGTTGAGAATGACAAGGTTGCCGATTGATTGATAGTAAATGATGGGGGAAGTTTTGTGATTGATGATTCCTCGTTATATTTCCGCCATAAAAAAAAGCTGTGCTGTAAATAAATACAGAGCAGCTTTTTTTATGATGGAAATGCAAACAATTGTTATTTCAATGTTCCGTTTTGAGCGTCTTGTACCATTTGGGCGTTCGGCAGAATCAAGATTTCCACACGACGATTCAAAGCTCGTCCTTCCGCAGTGCTGTTGTCTGCGACAGGTTCGTGGATGCCTTTCCCTTCGTATGTCATACGTTTGCTACTGACCCCTTGGTCAACCATCAAATAATCGTATACGCTTTTAGCTCTTTTTTCTGAAAGTGTTTGGTTGTAATCCACTTTCCCCGTATTATCCGTGTGACCAATGATCTTGATGTCCGTATCCGGATTTTGGTTCAAACTATTGGCCAAATTGCGCAATGCGGTTTTTGATGCGTCGCTGAGTGTACTTGAGTTTGTTGCAAACAAGATTCCTGAATCAAAGGTTACTTTAAGTGCCTCCCCGTTGTTTATCTTTTCAACTGTTGTTTCTTCGGGCAACGTGGCCTCCAATTCTTTCTTTTGCTTGTCCATTTTCTTTCCAATCAAAGCTCCTGCCGTACCACCCACTGCGGCACCTATGATTGAGCCTAAGGCTGTGTTTCCGGCAATCGCCCCGACTCCTGCACCTACGGCTGCGCCACCGCCTACGCCGATAGCCGCACCTTTCTGTGTATTATTCCATGAACCGCAACTTGAGAATGTTAATGTTACGGAAAGCAGCAAAGCTGTCAATACCTTTATACTTTTCATTGTCCCTCCTTGTATTTTAGTCAAACATATTTAAAGAATCGCAATACTCCAGTTCTCCCTGAATGATAAACTGGATTTCTTCGGGCAGGAACTTGCCTACGCCGTCTTTCTTCGCATTTTTTATTACGTAGCTCGTCAACTCTTCTTCATCAATTTCTATCTCACTGTCGTCGTCTCCATTTTCATCCATGAATCCTTTGCTGTTGTAGAAGTCATATATCAAGTCGACAATATAGTAAATGTCGTCATCGCTGAATTTCTCTTTCAATTCTTGAGGAAGATAATTCTTGATGAACTTCATTGATTCTACGTCATCATAAATAAAATCATCTTGTGTGTCCATATCAATTTTATGTTTAGGGTTTATATCGAAAAAACATATTAGATGCAAAAGTATAATATTTCTCTAAATATGCCAATCTTGCTCTGGTTTTATTATAGTAAATCCGATTATGGATGGATGATACCTCCTAGAAGAGTTGTTGGTTGTTTTCAAATAATTGTCGGATGGCTTTCTGCTCTTTGCTGCCAAGTTTGATTTGTTTCAAAGCATGGATGAAAGGTGACAATTGGTGAATGTCACTTCCAATATAAGTATACCAGCCGTCACGCAGGAAGTTGAGTGAACGTTTGCTTGCGCCTCTGCCATATATGCCCGCCAAAGACATCATATTCATTTGCAGTTCGCAGCCCAAGTCTTTTCTAAGATGGTTTATCTCTTCATCGCTCATGTAGACATATCTTTCCGGGTGGGCAATCACGGGTACATATCCTTTCAACGTGATTTGATAAAGCAAGTCATAGAGGTTTGGGGGAGCGGACAGGTAGGAAGTCTCAACCAAAATGTGTTCATTGTCTAATCCTAAAATTTCCTCATTTAGGCGATCCTCGAAGGCTGCGTCCATCATGTATTCTGCTGCCAAATGGAATTGTATGGATGTATGGATTTTTGATTCGAATTCTTGAAAACGGCCTTTCAGGTAGTCGGCACGGTTGAGTGTCAAGTCCTCCATGACATGAGGCGTAAGGACAATATGTTTTATCCCCAGTCCCTCCAAATGGTCAACGGCTTCTTGCGACGATTCGTAATCAGGGAAACCATCGTCCACTCCCGACAACAAGTGGGAGTGGACATCGGTCGCTCCTTGCAATAAGGAGGTATCATCTATGTTCTTTCTTAAAAATTTAAACATGTTTAGAGCCAGAAGTTATATGTGAGAGGTTAATTTCCCCCCCCCCCCTCATTTTTATTTTTTCTCTTCTTTTGGTCGTTTCCGTAACCATAGCCGTAACCGTAACCATAGCCGTAACCATAACCGTAGCCATAGCCATGGTGATAGTCTGTGCCGTTGAGGATCAGGGACAGGTTGTTGAATTTGTTCTCGCGGTAGAGACGTTCCAATTCGGGCAATTGGCGTTTATCCATCACACCTGCGCGTACGACGTAGATGGTCAAATCCGCCAACCTGTTCACGATAGTGGCATCCGCCACAAGCATCGCTGGCACATTGTCCAGAATAATATAGTCATACGTCTTGCGCAATTCATCTACCAATTTGTCCAATCGGTCGCTTAGTAGCAATTCGGCCGGGTTTGGGGGAACAGGCCCGGACTTGATGACATCCAAACCCTCGCAGAAGGCATTCTTCGTGATGATTTCGTTTATGTCTTCCACGTTACCGGACAAATAGTTGGTCATGCCTTTCGGTATTTGCGAGCCATGTCCCGTACGTTCGGACAATAGCCCTTTACGGATATCCAAGTCCACCATGACGACCTTCTTATGGGCCAATGCAAGCGTTACGGACAAGTTGATCGTGATGAAAGTCTTTCCTGCGCCCGGGTTCATGGAAGTCATCATGATTACTTGCATGTTTTTGGATTTGACACGCATGAACTCCATATTGGTGCGGATGATGCGGAAGGCTTCCGAAACGGAATCCCTACTGCTTGCATGTACCACCACCTCTCTTTTGTCTTTCCTCTCCTTGTCCGGAACTTCACCAAGGAACGGGATTGTTATGACTTTTTCCAGATCTTTGCGGGAACGGACTTTTGTGTCCAAGGTGAACATGAGCCAAAAGATACCGGCAGGGATGCCGCCACCAAGCACGAGAGCCATCAGCAAAATGACGGCAGACTTTGGCGCAACAGGAAGATTGCTTCCGCCGGCAGGGTCAATGATTCGGGCGTTACTTTCCGTGATGGCCTGTGTCAACGCATTTTCCTCGCGCTTGTTCAACAAATAGAGGTAAAGTTCCTCTTTGATTTTCTGCTGGCGTTCCACGGAAAGGACATATTTTTGCTGGGCAGGTACGGCCGATATTCGGCGTGATGTCTGGGCTGCCTGGTTCTGCACATTGTTGATTTTCACGTTCAGGCCGACAATCAAGTTGTCAATGGAACGGATGATTGTTTGGCGCATCGCATTCAAGGAGTTGTTCAAATCCTGAATGACCGGGTTTTTGCTACTGCTGTTGCTAATCAGCTTGTCGCGTTTCAACAACATGGTATTATATTCGGAAATGTCGCTTTCCACGTTGACATCCACCCCCGTGTTTGCCGGAATCAAATCTGCATTGTGTGATGGGTCTATCAGGTATTCCTTGATATACTTGGCCAACTGCAATTGGCTTTGCAGCGAAAGGCTCTCTTGGTTGTATTGGCTCGTGTTCTGCAGGTACATTCCAGTTTCGGATGTGATGTCCGTCAATTGGTTTTCCCGTTTAAACGATTCGATGTTCGCGTCCACGCTGCCCAATTCCTTTTCTATGATGAGCAAACGTTCTGCGATGAAGTTGGACGTGTTGACCGCCACTTGGTTCTTGTCGTTGATGACATCTTCTTTGTATACGGCTATCAACGTGTTCAGCACATCGTCGGCTCGGGGAATGGACCGGTCTTGAAGCGTCAAGTTGATGATGGTAGATGTCTTCGAGGCCAAAGAGGCGTTCAATGCTGCTTGGTAAGCGTTCGTCACGGCGGAAGCTGCTCTTTTGTTGATGGAAATGTCCTTGTTCCAGTAGCGTTCGGAATAGTCCAACGATGCTTCTATTTTCAATGGTCCTACCGGTGTGTCGACCGAATCGCCCAGCAAGACCTCCATCGGCTTGCCTGCCTCTACCAACTTCCCTTCCGTATTTGCTATTTTGAAATCATGCAAAAGCACTTTCTTGTCATCCAGCGGGGTCGCCTTTAATGAAAAGACTTGCTCTCCTTCTGCTTCAGGGAAAGTCAAGTTGATAGGGGATTGCGTGTATAAGTCGACGGTGCGTAATCCTTCTTTGATGGAATAGTTGATGTCCAGGTGAAGACGTTTGACAACCATTTCCATCAGACGATTCGCCTTGAATACCAATACCTCGTTGTCCACATTCCGCGAACCCATCGTGATGCCTAAATCCCCGAACGCATTGGCCTCGGAGAATCCGCCTCCTTTTTTGTCGTCCTTGATCAAGACTGATGCGGTGCGTGTGTACACTTTAGGTGCCCACTTGAGATATACGAAGGCAATAGAAAGGCATAACACTATGGATATTACGAACCAATACCAGTTGGCCCAGGCAATCTTAACAAGGTCAAGAATGTTCAATTCCTGTTCTTCTTGCTCGATGTTCTTGTTGTTTTCTTGTTGCTCCATGACAGTCGATTGGGTTATTTGTTGGATAATGTGGCAATTAAGGAGGCTACAGCCGCCAAGACGGATACTGCAGACAACCATACGCTTGCGGAATTGTTTTGGTTGATTCCGCTCTGTTGGGACTTGGTACGGTTAGGCTCGACATACACGATGTCGTTTTGCTGTAAATAATAGCAAGGCGAGCTGAAGATGTCCGACGAGCGCAAATCATGGAACAACACGGTGCGTTTGCCGTCTTTTTCTCGGATGACAGCCACCCGGTCACGTCTACCATAGATGGTCAAGTCTCCAGCCATACTCAGCGCTTCCAACAAGGTAATTCGGTCTCCGGATATAGAAAAAGAACCGGGGCGGGATACTTCCCCCATGACAGATACTTTGTAATTCAGGAATTGAATCGTGACGACAGGGTCTTTGACCAAGTCTTCTTCCACTAATCGTTTTTTTATCAGCTCTGTCAGTTGCAACCGGGAAAGCCCGACCACATGGATTTTCCCCAAGACCGGGAAATCGATGTCGCCATTCACGTCGACCAAATATCCTAATAATCGTTGCTGGCCGTAAGAATCTGCACCGATTTGATAGGAAACCATGGGCAAGTTAAAGGGAACCACCAACTCTTTGTCTTTGCTGTTGACTAAAATACCAAGCAAGTCATCCTCATGGATAAGGACTTCGAACTTCTGCTCGATTTCTGTGGCTTTGTATGGGACTACATCTTGAAGATAAACAACATCCTTTGCCGTTTTGCAAGAAAATAGTGACATTAGCAATAGAAGCGCCATTGCTTGGCCAATGATGTTTGATTTTCTGCTTATGATGTTTTTTTCAGAATGAAGCAGAAGAGTGGATAACAGATTCATTTTTCTTAATTATTTCTTAATTATTAATGTTAGCTTTCGTATTCTTTTTTTAAGTCTATTCACAATGCAAAATTACATCTTAACGGGGTAATTACCTAATGCCAAGGGCTTTTTTTATCGTATGTCGCTTCTTTTTTTTAAGACGGTTTCGATCAGCTGTTTCAACTCGGCTTCCTCTTTTTTGGGGCATACCAGCAGCACGTCTTTCGTGTCTGCCACGACATAGTCGTCCAGTCCCGCCAATACCAATAATTTGCCGGGTAGCTCCTCTTTGGCCAGCGTGTTGCGAGTGTCGAAATATAGTACGTCACCGCCAATCCGTGCGTTCAACGAGCTGTCTTTGTCCAAATGCTCGTACAGCGACCCCCATGTCCCGATGTCGCTCCACCCGAAATCCCCGTCTATCACGACTGAGTTCTTGGCTTTCTCCATGACGGCGTAGTCGATGGAGATGCTTTGGCAAGTCTCGTAGGCGGCATTGACCCGAGCCGGCTCTTCGTCCGTGTGGTAATACGGGGCCAGCCCGTCGAATGTCCGGGCTATATCGGGGACGAATGATTCCAAAGCGTGCCGGATGGCAGCGACGGACCAGACAAACATGCCTGAGTTCCAAACGAAACTCCCTGCGTTCAGGAAGCCGACAGCCGTTTTCAAGTCGGGCTTTTCCTTGAACGCCATGACAGGTGAGATAAGCTCGCCCGTGTCCTCTTTTTGGATATATCCGTAGCCGGTGGCAGGGTAGGTGGGGCGAATCCCCACCGTCACCAAGTCCGGATGGGTTCTTGCATGGGCGAGGGCGTGCCGCATGACTTCCTCAAAACGGTCCTCTTGTTGGATATAATGGTCTGAAGGCGTCACTATCATGACAGCTTCCGGGTCATCTTTCGCTATCCGGAACGTGGCATAAGCGATGCAGGGAGCGGTGTTGCGCCGGCAAGGCTCCGTCAATACCTGCTCTTCCTTCAGCATGGGCAATTGTTCCAAAACCAAACTTTTGTAGGCTTCCCCGGTCACGACCAGGAAATTTTCATCCGGGATGAAACGTGCGAACCGCTCGTAAGTCATTTGGATGAACGTTTTCCCGATGCCTAACGCATCTATGAATTGCTTCGGTTTGGCAGAACGGCTTAGCGGCCAAAAACGGGAACCGATCCCTCCTGCCATGATAACGCAGTAGCCTTTATTCATTGTTTTGTTTCGTTAAATTTATACGTTTGAGATGATTGCAAGAGGGCATCGCACAGGGATGTCCGTCCCTCTCTCTGTCTTATCGTCATGCAAAAGTAAGGAAAGATATTCAGAAAAAGAAATTTAACGGCATATATTGGGCGTTTCATGCCGGAGGATGTGCCAAAAGGTTACTACCATTTCCCAAGGAGGATGCAACCTTTTTTGGGAAAGGCCGCATCCATTATTTCGCTATGCCCAATAGCTGTCCGGCCGCATTTGCGGAAATATTACCCAAATGCCGGGCTTCCATATCTTGTTATGATGAAAGGCAGGTGAGACCAAAACGAGCTGATACATAGTATATTAGATAGGTATCTCTCATCTTTTCCCGTATCTCTCACCCATCTCTCACCGAGCGTAACAGTCTGTTCGGTAGTGCTTTATCTTTCTGAAAGTTACGGGTGAGAGATGGTGAGACCAATTTTTCAACTTTATGGAGGCATGGTAGGGAAATGCTTTGCCTGCAACTTTGGGTGATTTGTTGCAGGCTATTACATGTTTTTTTGTAAATTTGCCGCCAAGTAAGTAATTGTACACGCCCTTTGGGACGAGCATAAATCGTATTGTTTTGAATAATTTCATTAAACGCACCCTGACGGGGCTGATATTCGTAGGCATTTTAGTAAGTGCCATTTTGTGCGGTGCATACACGTTCGCTATCCTTTTTAGCTTGATTACCGCACTATCTTTGTGGGAATTATATGGTCTGTTGAAGCATTATCAGGATGCAACCTTGACACGTATAGTAAGCACTGTGGCAGGAGCCTATCTGTTTTGGGCATGTTTCTTGGATGCGAGTGGATTAACCGGAGGAACAGTGTTTCTTCCTTACATAATATTTATCATGTATACCCTTATTCGTGAGCTATACGCCAAGTCCCCGAACCCCATCCATAATTGGGCGTTTGGCTTCTTTCCCCAAATCTATTGTGCCGGCTCGTTCTCGTTGATGAATTATTTGGCCCTTGGGCGGGTCGATGCCATGCCGTCTTCGGAATACGCTCCATGGCTGGTTTTGGCTATATTTATATTTGTATGGCTTAACGATACCGGAGCTTTCCTGGTTGGCTCTTTGCTGGGCAGGCACAAACTGTTCGAACGCATATCTCCCAAGAAATCATGGGAGGGTTTCTGGGGCGGTTTTGTGATAGTCCTGCTCGGTTCGCAAGCCGTGGCTTGTTTCGAGCCGCAGGTTAGCCGTTTGCACTGGCTTGTTTTATCTGCCATAATCGTTTTGTTTGCGACGTGGGGCGACTTGACCGAATCATTGCTGAAAAGGACATTGGGAGTGAAGGACTCGGGCAATATATTACCAGGCCATGGTGGGATGTTAGACCGTTTTGACAGTGTGCTGATGGCATCGCCAGCAGCTTACATTTATATAGAATTGTTTATTCGAAATTGAAAGTGAGCGTTACCATGCGCGAGGTCGCTTTGGAAAGAGCGTCCGGATATTTTATAATCTCTTGCCCTTGCAGGTCTGAACGGTCTTTTTCCAATAGATCCACTAATCCGAAACTGAATTTCAATTCGGGGCATAGGCGGAAAAACGGCAGGTAGACATTGCATCCCAAACCGAATTCCAGTCCGAAATCCGTCCCTTTCAGCAGGATGGGGTTACCCCGTTTCCTCCCTAAATCAAATGCGCCGTAGATGCCTCCAATCAGGTAAGGACGGAAATTGTTCAACCTCAAAGCGGAGTACTTGATGGCTAAAGGGAATGTCAAATAACTGGAACGCACGGACGTGTGGAACTCTTCACCACTCTCTTGTTCCTTAAAAACAAATTTCTTGTCCCCGAAATTGATAGTCGGAGTGAAACGCAGATTGAAATAAGGGTTCATATACAAGTCGCCGATTACGCCCACACTGAACCCCGGCGAGTAGGAGGGGATTTCTGCAAACCACACTTCACCATGGGTGTCAGCTCCCGAATGAGTCAAAATCATGTCTTGCGCATGTAATCCAACGTGAAAACCCAAATGGAATAATTTATTGTCGACATAGGGTTGATTCTTGACCTTTTCCTGTTGTGCGAAAAGCCCGAAAGGCAACGACAGCAGAAGACCTATGGCTATATATATATGTTTCAATTCTACTTGTATTTATAAGTGTACAATCTTAGAACGTTAGAAATCTATTTTTATTGCAAAAGTAAAAATAATTAGGTGGCTTCAAAAAATATTTCCAAAGATATTTTTTTTATACGAATAAAACTGTACATTTGCACTTACTAATGGTTAACAATTTAAACGTTTAAAGAAAATGGCTTACGTAATTAGCGATGATTGTATTGCTTGTGGGACATGTATTGACGAATGTCCAGTAGGAGCAATTTCAGAGGGTGACAAATATAGCATCAACCCTGAAATCTGTGCAGATTGTGGAACTTGCGCTGAAGTTTGTCCTACAGGAGCTATCCATCCGGGTAACTAATAAAAGCAATACGGGTAAGCCTTTCCCGAAATGGGAGGGCTTATAAAGATAACGGGCTGCTTTCTTGCTGAAGGCAGCCCGCTTTTTCATCTGAAAATCTTTTTTAATAGTTTATTCATTTTCTCCTTTATGGTTGGGTGCCAGCTATGGGCGCAATAGTGAATGGCATACGATGCCGGTGTGGCTTCATGTGCGTTACCTGCAAAAATCTCCGAACGGTAGATTTTCATGTTGTCTTTCAGGTCTTGGTCTTTGTCTAAATAACGAAAACCATATCGCTCTGCTATCCGTGCGTAGACAAACGGTGCGATGACATCTACCTTTAACTCTCCATCCCGGGAGGTGAAACGATGATGATCGTACCATTCCAATACTTCCCCGATAAATTGAGTACCCGGTTCTGCCCCCATCACTGCTGCCTGCATTTGTATTCCCGAAATGTATGTGTCATCAGTCCGATTGCCCTTTTCGTCTATGTGAAGCAGTGCCCCCGTGCGTTCGATTTGGCTTGGATGGTATTCCATGGACGAGAAAAATTTATGGCAGAGAAAAGGATCGAAACTTTTCAAGGCCTTTACGTCGGAATCCAAGTATATGCCCCCTTCATTGTATAGTGCATACATACGAATGTAATCAGCAGCAAAAGCCCATTTCTTCGCCTTTACAGCCTCCTGCACATATAATGGGGCAGCCGAGAGATTGAAATTCTCCAGACTCCAATGCTTGATTGTGTAGTCTGGCATGACCTTGCGCCAGCTGTTCATGCACATTCTTATCTTTGCAGGATAAGGCTCCTTGCTTAACCAGCAGTAATGTATGATTTTGGGTATCATATTTTTCTTAATTTAAAACCTCTTATGATTGATTTGTATGCCTTTTGGCGCTGAAGCCGTTTTATCCGTTTTCTCCAGCATTCCATTCCTATATTAATTAACATTTCCTTTGAGCCAGCTTCATTCTCCGTGATATCAAGATAGGACTTCAACAATAATCGGAATAAATCCTGTTTGCAGGTAATCGTACAAAGATTGTTCAACCGTGTGATCCTGTCCGGCAGGCTATCTTTCAGCTTTGTCCTGTTTATGTCGACCATGGTGAAATGATACCGGCCATCCTCTTTGCTGTAAAGGAAATTCCCCAAATTCAAATCCTTATTTAATATTCCTGCCCAGTGCATTCGGACAACCATCTTTGCCAAATCGTCCACCAATTGGGTGTCATAGGTATCACAGGATTCCAATAAAGGAAAGACTGGAGGTTTGGGAGATACCCGAGAAATAAAAAAACCATCTCGAAACCATCCGCAAGCGTTGCGGATTTCAATGAATGCCACCTCTTGCGGAGTATCTATGCCTCTTTCCCTATAGGCTTGCGCATATAGAAACGCGCGTTCGGCTTTCGTCTTGCGGAAAAAAGAATAAGCGATGCTCTGTATCCAATTGACACGTTTGAAGCGCTTCACCATAAATGCTTGGCCTTGAATGAGGAAACGTCTGACCGAGTTTCTGCCTTCGTGTATGCTTTCTCCTTTGCCGTTCGCCATCCATTCGGGGATGGATTGGAATTCCTCTTTGTACTTTAGGTATGCTGGGTTGATAACTAATCTCATCATTTGCTGTTGCATTTAATCAGGGTCTGATAAAGTTCCATCATTTGTGCAGCTTGTTTTTCTGCGGAAAAACAAGAGACATACTGCTTGCCTTGCTCTATCATGCGCTGCTGCAAGTCCGGGTCATACCATATACTGCGAATGGCGTCAGCCATTTCCTGTTCGTCGTCGGGTGATACATAACAGGAGCCTGGCCCTCCTGCCTCTTCCAGGCATGAGCCTGTTGCTGCTATCACAGGAATCCCGGAATGCATGGCTTCAATGATAGGAATGCCAAATCCTTCATACTTGGACGGATATACAAAAAGTTTTGCGCACTGATAGATGGAAGGCAAATCGTCGAAGGTGACGTGATGACGAAAATGCACGCGTTTTTCCAATGAATGGCTTTTTATATAATCTATGGCATTTTCTGTATATTGCGTTTTTCGCCCCACAATGACCAAATGAATCTCTTCGGGCAATTCATTCAGTGCCTTAATAGCCAGCAATATGTTCTTTCGTTCTTCAATGCTCCCCACATTCAATATATAGCGTTCGGGAAGGGCATACCTTTCACGTACCCGTTGTTTGTCTTCCATCCGTACTTCCCGCATAAATGAGTCATCACAGCCCTGGTAGATGACGTGGCCTTTATTTTCCG
>CALBYC010000083.1 GCA_937890135.1 uncultured Parabacteroides sp. | reverse complement strand
GACTTTGACATTGTTCAGCAGGTGCGCACGGTCGAACCCTTTTACCGGCAAACCGACTATCGGGTATCCCGCAGCCGGTACTTTTTCCATTTCCATACGGTCACTCGCCCCGACAAACAAAATATCCACGTCGGGGATTCGTTCTTTCAGGGTATTCGCTATGGATATGGCGGGGAATATATGCCCTCCGGTGCCTCCCCCGCTGATGATTACTTTATATTTTTTCATGAACAATTTCCTTCTAATACACAGTTTTCTTCCAGTCCTCGCCACGAAAAGAGATATAGTTCGGACTAATAGGCAAAAGTATAGTTTTTAAGAAAAAGCGCAAAGGATTTACGAAGGTTATTTTCATGGATTTTATCACGGGGAAATTTCATGGCATCCGTTGTTCGCAACGGGTGCGAGCGTTGCGGAGAGGGACAACGGCCGTTACACGAATTCATAAGGGGAAAATTCGCCTCAGGAGGCGAAGGCGCTCGCCATTAGAAGAAGGAGTGCAGGGGAAAGGGTATAAAAAAAGGAGATGTACCCGGATTGGGATACACCTCCTGATATGAAGGAATAAAATATTATTCAGCAGGATTTCCTTCAACCGCCGGAGCTTCGGCAGCGGGAGTTTCAGCTGCAGAAGCATCAGCTGGAGCAGATTTCTTGCGAGAACGGCGCGTACGCGTAGTTTTCTTGGCTGCGGATTCCTTCATCATGTTTTCGTTATAATCAACGAACTCGATGAAACACATAGCAGCGTTGTCACCTAAACGATTACCGGTCTTGATAATACGCAAATAACCACCTGGACGGTCGGCAATCTTCTGGGAGATTTCCTTGAACAATTCGGTTACCGCATATTTGTTCTGCAAAGTGCTAAATACCACACGTCTCGAGTGCGTCGTATCCAACTTTGACTTTGTGATTAATGGTTCTACAAACTTGCGAAGTGCTTTAGCTTTAGCTGTCGTAGTGAAAATTCTCTTATGCTTAATCAGAGAACAAGCCATATTTGAAAGCATCGCATTACGGTGAGTGTTTGTACGACCTAAATGATTGATTTTCTTGTTATGTCTCATCGTTATACTTACTCTTTATCTAATTTATATTTTGAGATATCCATACCGAATGAAAGGTTAAGCCTTTCAAGCAGCTCATCCAATTCCGTGAGGGATTTCTTACCAAAGTTACGGAACTTGAGCAAGTCGTTCTTATTGAACTTAACCAATTCACCCAAGGTTTCAACATCAGCAGCCTTCAAGCAGTTCAAAGCTCGAACAGACAAATCCATATCAGACAGCTTCGTCTTCAGCAGTTGACGCATATGAAGAACCTCTTCATCGAACTCCTCATTGCCATCATTGTCAACAGTCTCGATGGCAATCTTCTCGTCAGAGAACAACATGAAGTGATGAATAAGAATCTTGGCAGCCTCCTTCAAAGCCTCCTTCGGATGAATCGAACCATCGGTGGCTATTTCAAGAACCAACTTTTCGTAGTCCGTCTTCTGCTCAACACGGAAGTTCTCGATTGTATATTTAACGTTGCGAATCGGAGTGTAGATGGAATCGATTGCAATTACATGCACGTCATCGTCCGGCTTACGGTTCTCGTCCGCCGGCACATACCCCCGACCTTTGTTAATAGTCAATTCAATCTGGAAACTTGCGTTCGGATCCAAATGACAAATAGTCAAATCAGGATTGAGGACGTCAAATCCTGACAACTGTTTACCTATATCACCGGCTTTGAACACTTCCGAACCCGAAACATTAATACTTACTTTTTCACTCTCCAAGTCTTCGACGATACGTTTGAAACGAACTTGCTTCAGATTGAGGATGATGTTCGTCACGTCTTCAATCACACCCGGGATCGTATCAAATTCATGATCCACCCCATCGATTTTGATAGACGTAATAGCAAACCCTTCGAGCGAAGACAAGAGAATACGGCGCAAAGCATTGCCAATGGTAATGCCATAGCCAGGTTCCAACGGACGAAACTCAAACTTTCCAAAATGGTCGTCCGCTTCCAACATTAATACTTTATCGGGTTTTTGAAATGCTAATATCGCCATGGAATCAATTATTATTTAGAATACAATTCTACGATCAACTGCTCTTTAATATTTTCAGGGATGTCCGCTCTTTCAGGCAAATGCAGCAACTTACCGCTCAAAGAAGGCTGATCCCACTCAATCCATGGATATTTGCTGTGGTTGAAGCCAGCCAAAGCGTCGGCAACCACTTCCAAAGATTTAGATTTCTCACGCACGCTGACAATCTGTCCTGCCTTAACGGAATAAGACGGAATGTTCACCACCTGTCCATTCACGGTGATATGGCGGTGTGACACCAGCTGACGCGCTGCGGCACGCGTAGGAGCAATGCCTAAACGATAAACGACGTTGTCCAAGCGGCTTTCCAAAAGCTGAAGCAGGACTTCACCGGTAATACCCTTAGAACGAGAAGCCTTAGCGAACAAGTTCCTAAACTGTTTTTCCAATACACCGTAAGTATATTTTGCTTTTTGCTTCTCACGAAGCTGAATACCATATTCAGAAGTTTTTCTTTTGCGAGAATTTCCATGCTGTCCGGGAGGATAATTCTTTTTCGAAAGAACTTTATCCGCTCCAAAGATAGCTTCACCGAATTTACGGGCAATTCTTGTTTTAGGTCCAGTATATCTAGCCATTTTGTTATTGTTTTAAATGTTCTATGGAATCTGGAACCGTGCAGCCGCGATTACAGAGAGGATAAGGTCTTTATGCAATCTATTCACAATTCCGGATTCAAAATTCAAGAAACTAAGATTATATCAAACTCTTCTCTTTTTAGGAGGGCGGCAACCGTTATGTGGCAATGGAGTGACGTCGATGATCTCAGTCACTTCGATGCCTGCTCCGTGGATTGTCCTGATAGCAGACTCGCGGCCGTTGCCCGGTCCTTTAACGTACACTTTCACTTTACGTAAACCCAGATCATAAGCTACCTTGGCACAATCCTGAGCTGCCATTTGAGCTGCATAGGGAGTATTCTTTTTAGAGCTTCTGAACCCCATCTTACCTGCTGAAGACCAGCTAATGACCTGTCCTTCGCTGTTGGCAAGAGATACGATAATGTTATTAAAAGAAGAATGAATGTGAGCTTGACCCAATGCGTCAACTTTTACGTTTCTCTTCTTCGCTGCGACTGTTTTTTTTGCCATATCTCAACTCTTATTATTTAGTAGCTTTTTTCTTGTTTGCAACAGTTTTCTTCTTACCCTTGCGAGTACGCGAGTTATTCTTTGTTTTCTGACCTCGAAGAGGTAAACCCAAACGATGACGGATGCCTCTGTAGCAACCGATGTCCATCAGACGTTTGATGTTCAGCTGCACTTCCGAACGGAGGTCACCTTCCACTTTGTACTCAGTACCGATAATTTCACGAACCTTAGCGGCCTGATCATCTGTCCAGTCCTGTACTTTGATATCACGATCAATGCCTGCTTTAGCTAAAATGGTGTTAGCAGCACTACGACCTATACCATAAATATAGGTCAATGCAACTTCACCTCTTTTATTTTGTGGCAAGTCAACGCCAACTATTCTTATTGCCATATTCTTATTTCAATTATTTTGCAAAAATAATAAAATTATCCCTGACGTACTTTATACTTCGGGTTTTTCTTGTTAATTACATATAAACGACCCTTCCTTCTAACGATTATGCAATCCGGGGTGCGCTTTTTCAAAGATGCTCTTACTTTCATATCTAGTTGTTTTTTTATTTATATCTAAAAGCAATTCTACCTTTTGATAGATCATACGGGGACATTTCAACACGGACCTTGTCCCCGGGAAGGATTTTGATGTAATGCATTCTCATCTTTCCCGAGATATGGGCCGTTATTTCATGTCCATTCTCCAATTCCACTCGGAACATTGCGTTAGACAATGCCTCGACGATTACGCCATCTTGTTCAATTGCTGACTGTTTAGCCATAAATATTATTTTAGTTTTTATTTATTACAGACTCCAAAAAATCAAATGAAGATAATATTTGCGGACCATCTTTGCGAATGGCTATGCAATGCTCGAAATGAGCAGAGCATTTACGGTCTTTCGTCCGGACCGTCCACCCGTCACGCTCGAACGTGACGTTCTTGCTTCCCATGTTAATCATGGGTTCAATGCAAATGCACATCCCGCTTTTCAACAAAGGGCCACAGCCACGACGTCCGTAATTGGGGACCTCGGGTTCCTCATGCATTTTCCTGCCTATCCCGTGCCCAACCAATTCGCGCACTACCGAGTAATTGTGAGCCTCGCAATAAGTTTGGATAGCATGGCTGATATCGCCCAAACGTCGTCCTTCAACAGCTGCCTGAATACCCAAGTATAGGGATTCTTTCGTCGTGTCCAGAAGTTTTTTCACCGACGGGTCGACATCGCCTACGCAAAACGTGTATGCCGAGTCGCCGACAAAACCTTCCAAAACTGTACCACAGTCGACCGATATGATATCCCCTTCTTTCAATATGGTCTTGTCCGAGGGGATTCCATGAACCACCTGTTCGTTGACAGAGGTACATATTGAATTCGGGAAACCGCCATATCCCAAAAAAGCCGGAATCGCTCCATTATCTCGAATGAATTCTTCGGCCACTTGATCGAGTTTCAACGTGGAAACACCCGGCGCGATATACTTGGCGATTTCTGCCAAGGTTTTACCCACTAGCTGATTCGCATTACGCATCAACTCGATTTCTTCATCTGTCTTTAAATAAATCATCAATTAGTAAGCTCCAACAGCGCCTGAACGGCCTTTAATTCTACCAGATTTCAATAAACCGTCATAATGATGCATCAACAAATGGCTTTCCACTTGCTGCAAAGTGTCCAACACCACACCGACCAAAATCAACAATGATGTTCCACCAAAGAACTGTGAGAACGCCATGCTCACACCCGCCAATCTTGCGAAAGCAGGCATGATGGCCACTACCGCCAAGAATAAAGCGCCCGGCAAAGTAATGCGGTCCATGATGGTATCCAAATAATCTTTGGTTTGCTTACCTGGTTTAATCCCGGGGATAAAACCATTGTTTCGCTTCAAATCGTCGGACATCTGAGTCGGATTGATTGTTATAGCTGTATAAAAATAGGTAAACAGGATAATCAAAACGGCAAACACGAAATTGTACCAAAATCCTGTATTATCCATAAATGCAGCCCAGAAACTCGAATTCTCACCGGTCGTGGAAAAACCAACAATGGATATAGGAATAAACATAATCGCCTGAGCGAAGATGATCGGCATCACATTGGCGGCATTTACTTTCAATGGGATATATTGCCGAGCCCCACCATATTGTTTGTTTCCTACAATCCGCTTAGCATACTGAACGGGAACCTTTCGAGTTCCTTGAACAAGCAGTATTGCACCTGCAGTTACCAATAACAAGAACAGCATTTCGAAGAGGAACATGACCAAACCACCGGTCTTTTCACTTGTCCTGGAAATGAATTCCTGAAACAAGGAATGCGGCAGACGGGCTATGATACCTACCAAAATGATAAATGAAATGCCATTTCCCACGCCTTTGTCCGTAATACGCTCGCCTAACCACAAGATAAACATACTACCCGCAGCAAGTATGATTGCTGAAGATATTGTAAACCATATACCCGAAGGAAGGGAGGCACCGACAGCTTTTAGCTGGACACTCAGGTTCACCAAATAGGTCGGACCCTGGAACAACAAAATAGCAACCGTCAAATAGCGCGTCCACTGGTTTATCTTCCGATGACCACTTTCTCCTTCTCTCTGTAGTTTTTGAAAGGAAGGAACCGCTATAGCCAAAAGCTGCATCACAATGGAAGCCGATATGTAGGGCATAATTCCCAACGCGAATATAGAAGCATTGGAAAAGGCACCACCGGAAAACATATCCAACAATGCCATCAAGCCGCCTTGTGTCTGCTCATGCAATGCCGTTAATGCCTTTGGATCAATACCAGGAAGAACCACAAAAGTCCCAAAGCGGTAAATTACCACTAAAAGAAGAGTAGTGAGGATCCGATTTCTCAGATCCTCAATCTTCCAGATATTTTTTATTGTTTCTACAGCTCTCATACGTTAGAGTTTAGCAACAGTTCCACCAACGGCCTGGATAGCTTCTTCTGCTGACTTTGAGAAAGCATGAGCCGAAACTTCCAATTTGGCAGTCAAACTGCCATTTCCAAGAATCTTTACTAATTGTGAAGAAGAAACGAAGCCGGCAGCTATCAATTCTTCTATACCGATCTTAGTTAAGTTACGAGCTTCTGCCAACTCCTGCAAAGTAGAAAGGTTGATAGCTTTATACTCTACACGGTTTATATTCTTGAAACCAAACTTAGGCAAACGTCTCTGGATAGGCATCTGGCCACCTTCGAAACCGACCTTGCTCTTATAACCAGACCTTGACTTTGCACCTTTATGACCTCTTGTTGAAGTTCCGCCTAAACCAGATCCCGGACCACGTCCGATTCTTTTTCTTGTTTTGACAGAACCAGCAGCAGGTTTTAAACTTGACAAATTCATATCGTATACTATTTTTTCCTGTTATTACTCAATGACTGACACCAAATGTTTAACCTTGGCAACCATTCCCAATATGGAAGGGGTTGCTTCATGTTCCACAATTTGATTCATTTTTCTCAAACCCAGTGCATCCAAAGTTCTTTTTTGGTTCTTAGGGCATTTGATTCTACTTTTAATCTGTTTGATTTTTATAGTCGCCATAAAATATCCTCCCTAAACTTAACCTCTAAATACTTTTTCAACAGAAATGCCCCTGTTCTGGGCTATTTCCAACGGGCTTCTCAGTTCGCTTAACGCTGCTATGGTAGCCTTCACTAAATTGTGAGGGTTGGACGAGCCCTTGGATTTAGCCAAAACGTCAGTTATGCCTACGCTTTCCAAAACCGCACGCATGGCACCACCGGCTTTAACTCCCGTACCATGGGAAGCAGGCTTAATCAAAACTTGCGCACCTCCGAATTTTGCTAATTGTTCGTGAGGAATAGTACCTTTATGAACCGGAATACGAACCAAATTCTTCTTGGCAGCTTCTACGCCCTTCGCAATAGCGGTAGTAACTTCACCAGCTTTACCAAGACCCCATCCAATGATGCCGTCCTCGTTGCCTACTACCACGATGGCAGCAAAGCTAAAAGTACGACCACCTTTAGTCACCTTGGTAACACGATTGATAGCTACCAATCTATCCTTCAACTCTAAGTCGTTGGTTGATTTTACTCTGTTATTTGCCATTTCCATTAAAATTTAAGGCCGCCATTACGTGCAGCATCTGCCAATTCTTTAACTCTCCCGTGATACAAATAGCCATTACGGTCAAAAACGACAGTCTGAACACCGGCTTCTTGTGCTTTTTTCGCAATCAATTCGCCAACCTTAGCTGCTATTTCCTTCTTCGTACCTTTGTCTTCCAATTTCAATGAAGAAGCTGAAGCCAAAGTTTTCCCTATCGTATCATCAATCACCTGCGCATAGATTTGCTTGTTACTTCTAAACACAGACAAGCGAGGACGCTCAGCGGTACCTGAAATCTTTCCTCTGATGCTTGTTTTTATTTTTAATCTTCTTAATTCCTTAGTTGTCATGATAATTTCAGTTTACGTAGATTACTTACCTGCTGACTTACCAGACTTTCTGCGAATTTCTTCACCCACAAACTTGATACCTTTTCCTTTATAAGGTTCAGGCATACGGAATGAACGGATCTTCGCACAAATCTGACCCAACAATTGTTTATCAGCAGACTCAAGGATAATCAGAGGGTTCTTATTTCTCTCTGCTTTAGTCTCAACCTTAACCTCTTTAGGCAATTGCATGTAAATATTGTGAGTATAACCTAAAGACAAGTCTAACACCTGACCAGCGTTAGTCACACGGTAACCAACACCTACAAGTTCCAGCTCTTTCTTATAACCAGCAGAAACGCCGACAACCATATTGTGTATCAAAGCACGATACAAGCCGTGCAGGGCACGGTGGTTCTTGTCATCCGTAGGACGAGTCAGGTGGATTGTTCCATCCTCGATGGTCACATCGATTTCAGGATTCACTGCTTGTTCAAGTTCACCTTTAGGACCTTTTACTGTAACAACACTATCCTTGATAGTAACGGTAACACCAGCCGGCACATGAATTGGTAATTTCCCTATTCTTGACATTCTTTTATCCTCCTAATTAATAAATGTAACATAAAACTTCACCGCCGATTTTCAGCTCGCGAGCTTCCTTATCGGTCATTACACCCTTAGAAGTAGAAAGAACTGCAATACCCAAACCGTTCAATACGCGCGGCATGTCTTTATAGCCAGTGTACTTACGCAAACCTGGAGTAGAAACTCTCTGAAGTTTCTTGATTGCATTTACTTTGTTTACTAAGTCATACTTCAAGGCAATTTTGATTGTACCTTGAGGACCGTCTTCTACAAACTTAAAATTAAGAATGTAGCCCTTGTCGAAAAGGATCTTCGTGATCTCTTTCTTTAAATTTGACGCTGGCACTTCAACAACTCTGTGCTTTGCTTTGATTGCGTTACGCAATCTTGTCAAATAATCTGCAATAGGATCTGTCATATAATGATAAATTAAATTGATCCGGACACCCGGACAATATTTAAAAATAAAACACTCTTACCAACTTGCTTTCTTCATACCGGGGATTAAACCTTGAGAAGCCATCTCACGCAATTGGATACGGGAAATGCCGAACTGGCGGATATAACCCTTCGGACGGCCTGTGATTTTACAACGGTTGTGTAAACGTACAGGTGAAGCATTCTTAGGTAAAGCCTGCAAGGCTTCATAATTACCTTCCGCTTTAAGTTGAGCTCTTTTTGCTGCATATTTAGCAACTAACTTCGCTCTTTTCACTTCGCGGGCTTTCATTGATTCCTTAGCCATAACTATTTAGTCTTTTTTGCATTTTTAAAAGGCAAACCGAATTCTTTTAACAGTGCGTAACCTTCTTCATCGGTTTTCGCAGAGGTTACAAAGGTAATATTCATTCCTAATATTTTAGTAATATTATCGATATTAATTACCTCTACCATCCAACTTGCTTTCGATACCCTTGAAGTCACGGATACGAGGAAGAGCGATGCGGATTAATCTCTCAAGGAACTCGTACATCTGCTCGCGGCGCAAAGTGACCATCACGCCGATAGGCATCTTCTTACGGAGCTTGAAGTTTGAAATATCCTTCTTTGATACGGTTGCCACAGCTTTTTGACCCGTGATGGCAGTCAATTCTGCAATCGCGACATCTATAATCTTCTTGTCGGCTGTAGCCATCCCCAAACCTTGGTTGATCACGATCTTCTTCAAGACAGGGACCTGCATGATAGATTTGTAACCAAACTCCTTCGTTAAAGCAGGAACAATTCTGTCCTGATATTCTTTTTTAAGACTGGCAGTATTGCTCATTACTTAATTTCCTCCCCTGATTTTTTTGAATAACGCACTAAAGCACCTTCTTCATTGAGTTTACGACCGATTCGTGTTGGTTTGCCTGTTTTAGGATCTACAACATTCAAGTTAGAAATATGAATAGGAGCTTCTTTTTTCTCGATTCCTCCTTGAGGATTCTTTGCACTCGGCTTAGTATGCTTAGATACAATATTAATACCTTCGACAACGGCACGACTGTCTTTTACCAAAACTTTCAGCACACGACCTTGTTTGCCTTTGTCATCTCCAGTATTAACAAAAACTATATCGCCTTTTTTGATATGTAACTTGCTCATTACGTTAATTATTTGAACTATTAAAGTACTTCAGGTGCAAGTGAAACAATCTTCATGTTGGTCGCACGAAGTTCTCTGGCCACAGGACCGAAAATACGGCTTCCACGAATATCACCCGCTCCGTTCAACAATACGCAGGCGTTATCATCGAAACGGATATAAGACCCGTCCTGACGGCGGATTTCTTTCTTGGTTCGGACGATTATCGCTTTTGAAACAGCACCTTTCTTTATATCGCTGGATGAAATGACGCTTTTAATCGCCACTACAATCACATCACCTACAGTGGCATAACGCTTTCTCGTACCTCCCAAAACCCGGATACATAAAGCTTCTTTAGCTCCACTGTTATCGGCTACTACTAATCTTGATTCTTGTTGTATCATGTTACTTAGCCCTTTCGATTATTTGAACTAATCTCCATCTTTTTGTTTTGCTCAAAGGACGAGTTTCCATAATTCTAACGGTATCGCCAATGTTGCATTCATTCTTTTCATCGTGAGCATGATATTTCTTCGTCTTATTCACGAACTTACCATAAATGGGATGTTTTTCCTTCCATTTAATAGCAACTGTGATGCTTTTATCCATCTTGTTGCTTGTAACCACGCCCGTTCTTTCTTTTCTTAAATTTCTCGTTTCCATCAGGCTCTATTATTTGTTGTTAAGTTCTCTCTGGCGCAATTCTGTCTTCATGCGCGCAATAGTCCTGCGCTGTTGCCTAATCTGAGCAGGGTTTTCACTTGGAGTGATGCTATGGTTGATAACTTTCTGCTCGTAAGCAGCCACTTCGGCACCAATTCTTTCAGTCAACTCCGCTGTGCTTAATTCTCTAATTTCTGCAATCTTCATAACAAATTACGCATTTTGATTTTGCATATCATAATCACGTCTCACAACAAACTTTGTTGTTACCGGGAGCTTCTGGGCACCCAAGCGCAAGGCTTCTTTGGCAACATCAAAAGGAACGCCTTCGATTTCGAAAATCATACGGCCAGGCGTAACAGGGGCAACGAATCCCTCAGGATTACCTTTACCTTTACCCATACGTACGTCGGCAGGCTTCTTAGTGATTGGCTTATCGGGGAATATTCTAACCCAAACCTGACCCTGACGTTGCATATAACGAGTGACAGCGACACGGGCAGCCTCGATCTGGCGACCGGTAATCCATTTAGTCTCTAATGATTTTATACCAAATGAACCGAAGGTCAACTGGTTGCCACGCTGGGCATTTCCCTTGGCGCGCCCTTTTTGAACCCTTCTGAACTTGGTTTTTTTAGGTTGTAACATTTCTTCTTAAATTCTAATGTTTAACGATTAGCTTTCTTTCTCTTGAAGTTTTTTTCTCTGTTGCCATTAGCATTTTCATTGCGTCGGCCTGATTCCTTAGGAGAAGTGAACGACGGAGCTAAATCTCGCTTCCCGTAAACTTCACCACGACAAATCCAAACCTTTACTCCAATCAAACCTACTTTGGTCAAAGCTTCAGCCAAAGCATAGTCAATGTCTGCTCTGAATGTATGCAAAGGCGTTCTTCCTTCCTTGTACATTTCTGAACGCGCCATTTCAGCACCGTTCAAACGGCCGGACACCTGAATTTTGATACCTTCCGCACCCATTCTCATGGTAGAGGCAATCGCCATCTTGATAGCACGGCGATAAGCTATCTTACCTTCTAACTGACGAGCAATGTTGTTGGCAACAATCACTGCGTCCAGTTCAGGTCTCTTAACTTCGAAGATGTTAATTTGAACATCCTTATCGGTGATCTTCTTCAACTCCTCTTTCAGCTTGTCAACCTCCTGGCCGCCCTTGCCAATAATAATGCCTGGACGAGACGTACATACAGTAATAGTGATTAACTTCAAAGTACGCTCAATCACAATACGAGATACACTAGCCTTAGCAAGACGGGCATTCATGTATTTACGGATCTTGCTATCTTCTAATAAAGTATCTCCGTAATTCTTGCCGCCATACCAATTGGAATCCCATCCGCGGATGATTCCTAAACGATTACTAATCGGATTAACTTTTTGTCCCATCTACAAATTAATTTTGACTATCGTTTTTACTAAGTGTATCAACAAACAGAGTTACATGGTTCGAACGTTTGCGAATTCTGTAACCTCTTCCCTGAGGAGCTGGACGCATTCTCTTCAAAGTGGTAGCGCAATCAACGCTGATTAAAGAAATGTATAATTCTCCAGCCTCTGCTTTACGTTCATTTTTCTGCTCCCAATTGGCAATTGCTGAACGAAGCAATTTTTCTACTCTTACTGCAGCCTCCTTATTAGAAAACTTCAAGACACCAAGCGCACGATATACTTCCATACCGCGAACCATGTCAACGACCAAACGCATCTTGCGAGGAGAAGTTGGAACATTTCGCAATCTTGCGAAATACATGGTTTTTAGGGCTTCTTTTCTTTTTTCAGCTGATATTCTTTTTCTAGCACCCATTTTTGATTCTTTTTTTCTGTTTTAGGTTCCCGCTTACCGATTATTTTTTCTTATTTCCGGCATGGCCACGGAATGTACGAGTTGGTGAGAACTCACCCAACTTATGACCTACCATATTCTCGGTTACAAAAACAGGAATAAATTTATTTCCATTGTGAACTGCAATAGTATGGCCTACAAAATCAGGCGAAATCATTGAAGCTCTTGCCCATGTTTTAATGACAGCCTTTTTCCCTGACTCATTCATAGCCAGAACTTTCTTTTCAAGCTTAACATTAATATACGGGCCTTTTTTTAATGAACGACTCATAGTTTACTTAATTAATCAGATTATTTCTTTCTTCTTTCAATAATATATTTTGAAGAATGCTTCTTCGGAGCTCTTGTCTTCAAGCCCTTAGCATATAAGCCATTGCGTGATCTTGGATGACCTCCTGACGCACGTCCTTCACCACCACCCATTGGGTGATCAACCGGGTTCATTACGACACCACGATTGTGCGGACGACGACCAAGCCACCTAGAACGACCGGCTTTACCTGATTTTTCAAGACCATGGTCGGAATTACCTACTGCACCGATTGTAGCTTTACAAGCGGCAAGAATCTTTCTGGTTTCGCCTGAAGGCATCTTAATGATAGCATAAGCGCCTTCCTTTGAAGTCAGCTGAGCGAAAGCACCTGCCGAGCGCACTAATTTAGCACCCTGGCCCGGACGAAGCTCAATGTTGTGAATAATTGTACCAACAGGAATGTTTGCCATAGGCAAAGTATTTCCTACTTCAGGAGCGGCATCGCTACCTGAAACCACTGTCTGGCCAACTTCCAATCCGTTTGGAGCGATGATATAGCTCTTGGCTCCATCGGCATAATACAACAACGCAATGCGAGAAGTACGGTTTGGATCATACTCGATTGACTTAACTGTTGCAGGAATGCCATCTTTGTTTCTCTTGAAATCGATAATTCTGTACTTTTGTTTGTGACCGCCACCGATGTAACGCATTGTCATCTTACCGGTGTTGTTACGACCACCTGTACTTCTTTTACCTACTACAAGAGACTTTTCTGGTGTACTTGCAGTGATTTTATCAAATGCACCAATAACTTTGTGTCTCTGCCCCGGTGTTGTGGGCTTTAATTTACGTATTCCCATTTCTTTTTTTAGATATTACTAAAGAAATCAATTGTTTCTCCTTCTTTCAACGTCACGATTGCTTTCTTAAAAGCAGGCTCTTTACCGTTAATCATCCCGGATTTGGTATAACGGGTTTTTCTTTTGCCGGAATAGTTCATGGTATTTACATCAACTACCGACACTTTGTACATTTCTTCTACAGCTTTTTTAATCTCCAATTTATTAGCGGACGGAGAAACACGAAATCCATAACGATTAGCGAACTTCTCGGTAATTGCTGTTTGCTTCTCAGTTACTATTGGTTTAATTATTATTCCCATTTTCTGTACTCCTCAGGCTTTAAAAAATTTATCAATAGCTGCGACTGCACTTTCAGTCAAGACCAAATTAGCTGCATCCAACACATTGTATGTATTGATATCATCAGCAGTTATAACCTTAGTTTTCTGTAAATTGCGAGCAGACAAATATACGAAATTATTCTTTTCTGCTAAAACTAGCAATAGCTTTTTATCAGCCACTTTCAGGTTTTTAGCAATTGTTACAAATTCTTTAGTCTTAGGGGCTTCAAAATTGAAGTCTTCAACAATTACTATAGCACTGTTTTTTGCCTTATAAGTCAAAGCTGACTTACGAGCAAGAGACTTAACCTTCTTGTTCAATTTGAAACTATAGTCTCTTGGTTTAGGACCGAACACACGACCACCGCCTACCAATAACGGGGAATTGATATCACCACGACGTGCTCCGCCACCGCCTTTCTGGCGGATCAATTTACGAGTACTTCCTGATACTTCGCTTCTTTCCTTTGACTTATGAGTACCTTGACGCTTGTTTGCCATATACTGTTTAACATCCAAGTAGATAGCATGGTCATTAGGCTCAATGCCAAAGATAGCATCGTTCAAAGTCACTTTCTTTCCGGTATCTTCACCTTTGATATTTAATACGCTCAGTTCCATTACTTTTCAATTAAAACGATTGAACCTTTTGCGCCTGGAACAGATCCTTTCAGCAATAAAAGATTATGTTCCGGCATTACTTTGATAACCTGCAAGTTCTGAACAGTCACACGTTCATTTCCCATTTGGCCACCCATGCGCATGCCTTTAAACACCTTTGCAGGGTAAGAACAAGCACCAATAGAACCTGGCTTGCGGGCACGATTATGCTGACCGTGAGTAGATTGACCAACACCTCCAAAACCGTGGCGTTTAACTACACCTTGGAAGCCTTTACCTTTGGACGTTCCTACTACATCAACGAAACCGGCATCCTCTAAGTAATCGACAGTAATAACGTCGCCTAATTTGTACTCGGTCTCAAAATTCTTGAACTCAGCCAAGTATCTCTTGGGAGTCACACCGGCCTTTTTAAAGTGACCCATTTCAGGCTGCGTCGTGTGTTTTTCTTTTTTGTCTTCAAAACCCAACTGTACAGCTTCATAGCCATCTTTATCCAAGGTCTTAATCTGTGTAACTACACAAGGACCAACTTCGATAACAGTGCATGGAAGATTCTTTCCCTCGGCACTGAAAACGGATGTCATTCCGATTTTCTTTCCTAATAATCCTGGCATTTCACTAATAATTAAAAATTACACTTTGATTTCAACTTCTACTCCGCTTGGCAATTCAAGCTTCATTAACGCATCTACCGTTTTTGCTGTTGAACTATAGATGTCAATTAATCTTTTGTAAGAAGATAATTCGAACTGCTCGCGAGACTTTTTGTTTACGAATGTAGAGCGGTTCACAGTAAAGATACGTTTGTGAGTAGGCAGAGGTATCGGACCACTAACTACTGCACCCGTAGCCTTTACAGTCTTTACGATTTTCTCTGCTGACTTATCCACCAATGAATAATCGTAGGACTTTAATTTAATTCTGATCTTTTGGCTCATATTTATATATGTAAGTTTCTTTATTATTTGATCAAATCAGCACGTCCTTGAACTTCAGTTAATACTTGCTTAGCGATTGCTGAAGATACTTGAGCGTAATGAGAGAACTGCATTGATGATGTAGCGCGACCGGATGTAATCGTACGCAAAGCGGTCACATAACCAAATGTCTCCGCCAAAGGAACTTTCGCTTTGACGATACGTGCGCCCGTACGGCTTGTTTCCATACCTTCCACCTGACCACGGCGCTTGTTCAAGTCGCCAATCACGTCACCCATGCTTTCTTCAGGGGTAACGACTTCCATCTGCATAATCGGTTCCATCAAAACTGGACCGGCCTTTTCTGAAGCATTCTTGAATGCCTGAATAGCCGCGATTTCGAATGACAACTGATCTGAGTCAACTGGGTGGAATGAACCATCAACCAATGTAACTTTCAACTTGTCCAAAGGATAGCCGGCCAAAACACCATTCTTCATTGCCTTTTCAAATCCTTTCTGCACAGAAGGAATGAATTCCTTAGGAATGTTTCCGCCTTTCACTTCGTCAACAAACTGCAAGGCTCCTTCAAAGTTTTCATCTGCTGGTTCTATGCGGACAATAATATCTGCAAATTTACCACGACCACCAGACTGTTTCTTATAAACTTCACGCAATTCGATGGGTTTCGTGATGGCTTCCTTGTAAGTTACCTGAGGTTTGCCTTGGTTACATTCGACTTTGAACTCACGCTTCAAACGGTCAATGATGATGTCCAAGTGCAACTCACCCATACCGCTGATGACGGTCTGTCCTGTTTCTTCATTGGTTTGGACACGGAAAGTCGGGTCTTCTTCGGCCAACTTTGCCAATCCCATTCCTAACTTATCCAAATCCTTCTGAGTCTTAGGCTCAACTGCTATACCGATGACAGGATCTGGGAATTCCATGGATTCCAAAGTGATCGGATGGTTTTCGTCACATAGCGTGTCTCCCGTACGAATATCCTTGAAACCTACGCCGGCACCTATGTCACCACAACCTATGACTTCCATCGGGTTTTGTTTATTTGAGTGCATTTGGAACAAACGGGAAATACGTTCTTTTTTACCTGAACGCGTATTCAAGACATATGAACCTGCCTGCATCGAACCTGAGTAAACACGGAAGAAACACAAACGGCCGACATAAGGGTCTGTTGCGATCTTAAACGCCAAAGCGGTCAATGGCTCCTCAAACAAAGGTTTGCGGATGACTACTACGCTCGGGTCACGAGGGTCGACTCCTTCAATAGCAGGAGTATCTTCCGGACTTGGTAAATAGGCACATACTGCATCAAGCAACGTCTGAACTCCTTTGTTTTTGAATGAAGATCCACAAATCATCGGGTTGATCTGCATCGACAAAGTACCTTTGCGGATAGCAGCTTTGATCTCATCCTCCGTAATCGTTGACGGGTCATCAAAATATTTTTCCATCAACGTATCATCGCATTCAGCCAAGGTTTCAAGCATTTTGTCTCTCCATTCCTCTGCTTCTGCTTGCAGTTCTGCTGGGATATCATCCACTTCATATTCTGCACCCATTGTTTCATCGTGCCAGATGATAGCCTTCATTCGCACCAAATCGACAACACCTTTGAAGCTTTCTTCTGCTCCAATTGGAATCTGAATGGGACATGGTGTAGCGCCTAAGACATCCTTGACCTGACGGACAACTTCAAAGAAGTTTGCGCCAGAACGATCCATCTTGTTTACATAGCCAAT
>CALBYC010000082.1 GCA_937890135.1 uncultured Parabacteroides sp. | reverse complement strand
CTCCCCCGAATGATAATCCTTTTTGGTGAATGAATAGGTGAGCGTCCCATTGTATTTGAATTTCCTGTCGCTGACCCCATATGCCACGTATCCATTGGCGAACCAATGAGGATTTAGGTTGGCAGTCGTCATGCCTCCCAAACGCATCCTGAAGCCTTCCAATTCATTTGAACTGAAGGTCGTGTTCATAGGCCCGAAGTCAAATTTGCTTTTTTTGTTGTCGTCGTCTGTCGAGATATAGCCGGAAATCAGTATTTCTGCCGTTTTGATAATCACATTGAACACGGGCACTTTCCTCATTTGCGCCAGCAGATCATCAAGCGCGCTCTCTTTCTCTTTAAGAGGGATAGGCCGATGGTTGACCCAAAAAGAGTCTGGCTGGCTGGTTGCTGATAGAGCAAGATGGTTTTCTCCGAGCAGACCGAAAATAGAATCTTTCTTGGCTATTTCAAACTTATAGTTGTTGTAGCTGCGAATGTTGTGGGCATAGAACTCTTGTGTCCCATTTATTATATAAAAATTGACAAAAGTGTTTTCTGAATCTTTCACCCAGGTGCTGTCTGGCATTTGGGCGTATTCTTGGTCGATACGGAGTTTGTCGACAAAATTCAGGTTGATATGCGACGGGACATTCAGTGTTACCTTTTTCAAAGCATAGTTCCCGTCCAAAGTAACATAAAGTCGTCCGGTAAATCCATAGCTTTCACTGTTGACCGGGACAAATGCCAGGTCAACGCATTTTGTGCCGCTTATGTCCAGCGTATCCATGATATAATATTTGTAGTATGAAACCGCCAGCGTCGAGGAAAGCGGGCTGACGAACCGGTTCAATAAGATATTGATATTATTGTCGAATATATTGACACTTTGGAATATTTCATCCAAGTTGGAACTGATGCCGCCCTCATCAAGGCTTTTGTCCACTCCCTGCATTCGTTTGGCTTTTGTGATGATTTTCTCGGCTTTAGGTTTTTTCCGGTAATATAGGTCAGCCAACGTTTCACGTACGGAAAGAGTCAGGATAGGTTTCCCGTTGAATTCGGAAGTGTCCAAGTAATTCTTTATGAACTTGAACTTGCGCGTAAATTTATTTTTGTCCAGATTAGGGTTGAAATTGTCCAAGGCCAAGCTTAATTTTTCATAAGTTTCAACCTGGTATTCTTCTTTTGATTCAATACGGTTGTCATTTTTGTGCTCAATCACTTTCTTGATGAGTTCGACCGCGGGATTGTCCTTCCGGGAATACTTCTCCCGTTTTGGCTTGATGACTACTTCGCCCAATTCATAGGATGTCGGCCGTAACAGCACGTTCAACCCTTCGTTCTTCTTGCCGGGCATTAATTTGATTTCTTTGTCTGTATATCCCATAGACGAGACAACGATTGTAGAATACCCATTGTTGTTTTGTAAGGAAAAACCTCCATTGTCATCGGTCATGGCTCCGATAGTCGAATTCTTAAACAATACGGATACATACGATAAAGGCTCTCCTGTTATGGAATCTTTAACTATGCCAGAGGCCGATGTGATGGATTGACCAAAGGCATATTGGGAAGCTCCGCACATGAGACACACAAAAAGCAACCAATTTATAATTCGAAACGTCTTTATCATCATTTCCTCCTTCTCGGATTTGTTTGGAATGCAAAAGTATGCTTTTCCCTTTGCGCAAGGAAAATATGGCTATTAATAAATTCTAATAATGGAAATATCCTCGCAACTGGATTTATATGTCAAACGTCCGCCAGAATCTGAAGCATTTCATTAAGATAGCGAGCGTCTGTTTCGTCGAATGCGTTGAGTGTGCTACTGTCAATATCTAATACCCCCACGACATTTCCTTCTTTGTTTTCAACCGGTATGACAATCTCCGAACGGGAAGCGGCATTGCAAGCTATATGGCCCGGGAACTGATCCACGTCGGGCACAATCAGCGTCTTTTGCTCATTCCATGCCGTTCCGCACACTCCTCGTCCGGGACGAATGCGCGTGCAGGCGACAGGGCCTTGAAAAGGGCCTAATACAAGCTCGCTGCCAATGACCCGATAGAATCCAACCCAAAAGAAATCGAAAGCTTGCTTGAGGGCAGCGGACAGATTTGCCATATTGGCAATCATGTCGGGCTCGTTGCCCAATAAAGACTTGATTTGAGGTATCAATGATTTATATTTTTCTTCTTTGGTCAGTCCTTGTGCCATTACTAATGCTTCTGCCATACTTGTTGTTTTATATTTAGGCAGGCAATATTCGGAATTTTTTCTCGGATAAACAAATTATTTTTATCTTTGCTTGCAAAATAATTTATAGATTTTCTTGAGATGAAATCAATATTGGATAACCATCCTGGATTAAGGCAGGAAGTGGAAAAAGCTGCGGAAGTGGCCGGGTATCTTTGGCAAAAAGGTTGGGCGGAACGCAACGGGGGCAATATTACTTTGAATATAACCGAATTCGCGGACGATGGAATCCGGGCGTTGCCCGCCATCACCGATCCGACCCCGATAGGACTAAAGCTCCCTTTTATAAAAGGCTGTTACTTCTATTGCAAGGGGACAAACCGCCGCATGCGGGATTTGGCCCGCAGGCCGATGGAGAATGGTTCCGTCATTCGAATCTTGGACGATTGCGAACATTATGAAATCGTTGCCGATGCTCCCGTCCTCCCTACATCGGAATTGCCCGCCCATTTATCCGTGCATAACAGGCTGATAGAAAAGGGTTCTCCCTACAAGGCTTCATTGCATACGCATCCGATTGAGTTGGTGGCAATGACGCATAATCCTAAATTCTTGGAGAAAGATGTTGTGACGAAGATACTGTGGAGCATGTTGCCTGAATCGAAAGCTTTTTGCCCAAGAGGCTTAGGCATGATTCCCTACGCTCTGCCGGGATCAACCGTTTTGGCCGAAGCCACCATACGGGAATTGGAAGATTATGACGTGGCCATGTGGGAAAAGCACGGGGTTTTTGCCGTGGATACGGATATCATGTCTGCGTTTGACCAAGTGGACGTGATGAACAAGGCCGCACTTATTTATGAGGCGGCAATGAACATGGGATTTGTGCCGGAAGGCATGTCCGAGGAACAAATGGCAGAATTGAGCAGAGTATTCCATTTGCCCAAATAAAAAGGAAAAGGATACAGCAAGTAAAATGCAGGGACGGGGAGGCTTGTTCCGCATTTTATTTCTTTCGCACTAAATTTTAATATGAATAAAACATGAAGAACTCTTTGGTAAAGGCAGCAATCTGCCTTTTAAGTATTTCTCCTTGGGTGCAAGCCCAACAAGAATTGAAGATAGAAGATGTGGTAAACGCTTCCTTGATTCATACGGAAGGCGGGGGGAGTGTCGATTGGCTGGAAGACGGCAACAGCTATTCCAAGATAGAAAAGAATGGCGACGGGCAATGGCAAGTGGTAGCTTGCAAGGCAAAAGGAGGTGAAAGCCAGATCCTGATCCCGGCGGATGCACTGATAAATCCTGAAACGGGGAAGGCAATTCCGGTACGCAGTTTCTTTTTTAACAGCGATCATTCTTATGCTTTGATATACACCAATACGAAAAGGGTATGGCGCTATGATACCAGAGGCGATTATTGGTTGGTGTCGTTGGCCGACAAGAAACTTCGCCAATTGGGCAAAAAACTGCCGGAGTCAAGTCTGATGTTCGCCAAATTTTCGCCGGATGGTTCGCATGTCGCTTATGTGTCAGGCAATAATATATATGTGGAGGACCTGTCTGGCAGCTCGGTGGTGCAGCTGACTCACGACGGAACGGAGGAGATTGTGAACGGCACATTCGATTGGGTTTATGAAGAAGAATTCGCATGCAGGGATGGTTTCCGCTGGAGTCCGGACAGCCGCTATATAGCCTATTGGCAGAGTGATACCAAAGGTACCGGCTGGTTCGACATAATCGATAACGTGGATTCCCTTTATCCCAAGATCTTACGTTTCCCGTATCCCAAAGCAGGTACGCTCAATTCCGCAGTCAAGGTCGGCTATGTCCCGGCAAGTGGAGGGACAACGACCTGGGTTGACATACCCGGCGATGCCCGTGAGAATTATATCCCCCGCATGGAATTCATCCCGGAAAGCAACGAGCTGTTCATCCAGCAAATGAACCGTGCCCAAAACACCAACCATGTATGGGTGGCTAAAATCGGAGAAAGCAAGCCGGTCAATATCTTTACCGACAAAGATGCCGCCTGGCTGGACACAAACGACCATGTGCGTTGGCTGAAGGGCAACACATACTTTACTTGGGAAAGCGAGCGCGACGGTTGGCGGCATCTTTATCGCATCAGCCGTGACGGGAAGGAAATCCTTCCGGTGACCAAGGGGGATTTTGATTTTATCGAAGAAGTCGGGGCCGATGTCTCGAAGGGCATTGTGTACTTTATGGCTTCTCCGGACAATTATAACCAGCGATACATGTACCAAGCGAATTTCTTTGGCAATGGGGAGGTGAAACGTGTCAGCCCCGCCGACCAGTCCGGACAGCACCGTTATTCCATTTCCCCATCCGGCAAGTGGGCGGTGCATTCTTTCAGCAATTCGGAGAATCCTCCTGTCATAGAAATGATTTCATTGCCTTCCCACAAACGCGTGTCGTTGATCACGGACAATGCGAAAGCCAAAGCGCAATATGATGCGTTAGGATTGCAACCGAAGGAATTTGTGAAAACGGAATCTGACGGCTGGACATTGGACGCATGGATGATAAAGCCGTCTGATTTTGACCCGGGCAAAAAGTATCCGGTCATCATTGACGTGTATGGCGAACCTGCCAGCTCAACCGTGCAAGATGTCTGGCAAGGCGGCAGTTTGTGGCATCACTATTTGGCGGAACAGGGATATGTCGTGGTAAGCATAGAGAATAGGGGGGCGAATGCGCCCAGAGGACGCGAGTGGCGCAAATGCATCTATGGGGAAGTCGGCACATTGGCAAGCCGCGACCAGGCGCAAGGCATTCAAGCGTTGGTGAAAAAATACCCATTCCTCGATGCGTCACGTATCGGAATAACCGGATGGAGCGGAGGCGGCAGCCAGACATTGAACTGCATGTTCCGCTATCCCGAGGTGTTCAGCACGGGCATCGCCATAGCGTTCGTGGCAGACCAGCGCCTCTATGATACCATTTACCAGGAACGGTACATGAATACCCCGCAGAACAACCCGGAAGGCTATCGCAAGGGCTCTCCCATAACTTATGCTGCCGGATTAAAGGGCAACCTGTTGCTGATCCATGGGACAGGAGACGACAATGTCCATTACCAGAATTGTGAAATGCTGGTGAACGAGCTGATCCGCCACGGCAAGATATTCTATCAATTGTCCTATCCGATGCGTTCCCATGGAATCTTTGAAGGAGAAGGGACGACCCTTCATCTGCGCAAATCCATGACGGACTACTGGCTGAAGTACCTTCCGGCTGGAGGACGTTGAGCAGAGACGGCGACTGTCCTTCGGAACGGTCATGGCCATTTCAAGAGACGGACGCAACCATTTTTGGAAATGGTTGCGTCCGTTTTGCTATTTTATCAGGACGCTATTTTGAAATACAAATAAAATCATTAATTTTGTATCTCGAGTTTGCGGGGAACTGCCGGCTCCATGGTAAAAAGGAATAAACAATAAACAGATAAGACATGAGATTTGATGTATCTTGTACAGCGTTGTCTTCACGCTTGCAATCCATAAGCAAAGTGATAGCTTCCAAGAATTCGTTGCCCATCCTGGACAATTTCCTGTTCAGCCTGGAAGGGAATACGTTAACGATAACGGCCGCTGATTCGGAAACCCGGTTGACAACCACCGTCCAGGTTATGAATGTCCAAGGGTCGGGCGTGTTCACATTGTCGGCCAAGAACATGCTGGATCCGTTGAAGGAGCTTCCGGAGCAACCGATAACCTTTGACATAAACGATAGCAATTTGGATATTTACATTTATTTCCAAAACGGGAAATACAATTTCATCGGCACGAGGGGAGACGCTTATCCGCAACAACGCCCCCTGTCCTCCAATGCCGTCACGCTCAACCTGGACGCAAAGATCCTGTTAGGCGGAATCAACCGTTCCTTGTTCGCGACGGCAGATGATGAATTGCGCCCGGTGATGAACGGCATCTTTTTTGACATACAGACAGACAGTCTGACTTTTGTCGCTTCGGATGGCAGGAAGTTGGTTCGTTTACGCAACGACTCGGTCAAATCGCCGGAACGTGCATCGTTCATTCTGCCGAAAAAGCCCGCGAACTTGCTGAAGACGCTTTTGGTGAAAGAAGAAGGCAACGTGCAAATCCGTTTCGATGAGAACAGCGCGCATTTGGCGTGTGAAAGCTTTGAAATGGTATGCAGGCTGATAGAAGGACGTTATCCGAACTACAACGGTGTCATTCCCCAAGAGAATCCTTACAAGGCGACGGTCGACCGTCTGTCATTCCTGACCGCCCTGAAACGGGTATCGGTTTTTTCACAAGCTTCCAGCCTGGTGAAGTTGCAATTGAAATCGGATGAAATAACCATCTTCGGGCAAGACATAGACTTCTCCATTGCAGCGGAAGAGCATATCCCGTGCAGCTTTGACGGGCCGGAGACGACCATTGGATTCAACGCCGTATACTTGATAGAAATATTGAGCAACATAAGTTCCGCCGATGTCATATTGGAATTGGCAGACAGGACACGCGCCGGGGTGATCGTCCCGTCGGAAAATGAAGAAAACGAAGATTTATTAACATTGTTGATGCCAATGATGTTGAATGATTAGACCTATAAAAAGTAAATAAATGCGGCTGAATTTAAAAAATCCATTGGTTTTCTTTGATTTGGAAACGACTGGGATTGACATTTCCAAAGACAGGATCGTGGAGATTTCATATGTGAAGGTTTTTCCTAATGGCAAAGAGGAATCGAAAACATTGCGAATTAACCCGGGCATGCCTATCCCGCCTGAATCGACAGCCATTCATGGCATTACCGATGATGACGTGAAAAATTGCCCGACATTTAAGGCAATAGCCAAGTCTCTGGCGGCGGAAATAGAAGGATGCGACTTGGCCGGATACAACTCAAACCGTTTCGACATCCCTTTGTTGGCGGAGGAGTTCCTGCGTGCGGACGTGAATATAGACCTGAGCCGCCGGAAATTTGTGGATGTGCAGACCATTTTTCATAAAATGGAGCAACGGACGTTGTCCGCCGCCTACAAGTTCTATTGCAACAAGACTTTGGAAAATGCCCATACGGCGGCAGCCGATACGATGGCTACCTACGAGGTGCTGCAGGCCCAGCTGGATAGATACCCGGAATTGAAGAACGATGTCGCATTTTTGTCGGATTTCTCCAGCTACAATAATAATGTGGATTTTGCCGGGAGAATGATATATAATGACAAAAAGGAAGAAGTCTTTAACTTTGGTAAGTTCAAGGGACAGCTGGTGGAAGAGGTTCTGAAGAAAGAACCGGGCTATTATGCCTGGATGATGAATGGCGATTTCCCCCTCAACACGAAACAGAAGCTGACTGAAATCAAGCTGCGGAATTTTAACAAGAAGTAAAGTGGCAGGACAGATGTTGAAGGGCAAACATATCATTTTAGGGATAACCGGGAGCATCGCCGCATACAAGGCTGCATACATCATACGGGCGTTGGTGAAAAAAGAAGCCGAAGTGCAGGTGGTCATTACACCTGCGGGGAAAGAACTCATCACCCCGTTGACACTTTCGACGCTTAGTTCCCATCCCGTTATCAGCGAGTTCTTTTCGAACCGGGACGGCACATGGAATAGTCATGTCGACTTGGGCTTATGGGCGGATGCCATGCTGATTGCCCCGGCAACGGCTTCAACCATCGGGAAAATGGCAAACGGGATAGCGGACAATATGCTCGTTACCACTTACCTCTCATGCAAAGCCCCCGTCTTTGTCGCACCTGCGATGGATTTGGATATGTTTGCTCATCCAACCACCCAGCAGAACCTGGACCGATTGCGTTCGTTTGGCAACCATGTCATTGAACCTGCCGAGGGTGAATTGGCGAGCCATCTGGTAGGAAAAGGCAGAATGGAGGAACCGGACAGGATAGTGGAAATACTTGAAGGTTTCTTTTCTCAAAAACAAGAATTGAAAGGGAAAAAAATATTAATCACGGCTGGTCCTACATACGAAAGGATAGACCCCGTACGTTTCATAGGTAATTATTCTTCTGGGAAAATGGGATTTGCTTTGGCCGAGGCTTGTGCTCAACGTGGCGCTGACGTGGCTTTAGTGAGCGGCCCGGTATCCTTGCAGGCCAAGCATCCGGCCATCCATCGCATTTCGGTCGAGTCGGCTGAAGAAATGTATCAAGCGACCGTTTCCCGTTTCCCGGGTATGGATGCGGCCATCCTTTGTGCCGCCGTTGCCGATTACCGGCCAGAGGTGCTTGAAAAAGAAAAGATAAAGCGCGAAAGTACAGGGGAAATGACTTTGCATTTGCTCCCTAATAAAGACATCGCGGCAACCTTGGGGGAAATGAAGGAAGGAAAGCAGCGTCTCGTAGGCTTTGCCTTGGAGACACATGACGGGCTGCATCATGCGATGGATAAGTTGCGACGGAAGAACTTGGATTTCATAGTGCTTAATTCATTAGAGGACAAAGGGGCAGGATTCCAGTATGACACGAACAAAGTCACCTTGTTGGATAAAGAAGGAAGGGTGCAGACATTCCCTCTAAAACGCAAGGAAGAGGTGGCTTCGGACATAATCGATAAATTATCGGCTTTGCTAAAAAAAGGGTAATCGCATGATGAAGTGGATAACGATGGTTCTTTTTGCATGTTGCCTTCTATCTTTGGGCAGCCATGCGCAGACAACAACGGGAGAATTGAATGCTCGTATTACGATAAATAGTGACAAGATCCAAGGGTCGGACAAGCAGGTCTTCACGACGCTCCAAGAGGCGTTGAATGAGTTTGTGAACAATCGGCGTTGGACGGATGCGACTTTTGCGGTTAATGAACGCATAGATTGCACCATGACGATTATCGTGAGCGAGTATGCCGACAACAGCTTCAAGTCGGAAATCCAGGTGCAGGCCCGCCGCCCGGTTTATAATTCTTCATACACAACCACCTTGTTGAATTTCAGAGACACCGAATTAAACTTTGATTATGTCCAATTCGAACAGTTGGAATACACCGAAAACACGTTAACAAGTAATTTGACAGCCACGATAGCCTTTTATGTGTATGTAATACTGGGCTTGGACTTTGACAGCTTTTCACCTTTGGGTGGGAAAATCTATTTTGACCAAGCACAACAAATCGTGTCGATGGCGCAATCGCAAGCCACGTGGGACGGATGGAAGGCTTTTGACAAAGACGATAACCGGCATGGACTGATTACGGCATTGACAGACAATACCTCGGATACCTTTCGTCGTTTTTGGTATACATACCACCGAAAGGGTCTGGATGAAATGGCCGGGAATCCAGACAGGGGGCGTGCTACCATCATTCAAGCTCTGCCCAGTCTGAAAGAAATAAAAAACGCACGTCCGACATCTGTTGTCTTGCGTTTATTATCCGATGCAAAGCTGGATGAGATAGTTTCCATATATTCTAAAGCAACGGCACAAGAAAAGCAGGCAGGATATAAACTGTTGTATGAATTATATCCGACTGAGACGAAACGCCTTGAACCTTTACAAAAATAGTAGCAGCAATGTTGAAATCTTTATATATTCAGAACTTTGTCCTGATTGATAGTTTGGATATTCAGTTTGAAAACGGTTTTTCGGTCATTACGGGTGAAACCGGTGCAGGCAAGTCTATTATCTTAGGCGCGCTGGGACTGGTATTGGGACAAAGAGCTGACGGCAAAAGCATTCAGAAAGGGAGCGACAAATGTGTGATAGAAGCAATTTTTGATGTTTCCAAATACCAATTGGAGCCTTTCTTCATTGAAAATGACTTGGAATATGATTCCGATACATGCATTTTACGGAGGGAATTGTTCAGTTCCGGCAAGTCGCGCGCCTTTGTGAACGACTCCCCGGTCGGTTTGGGCATATTGAAGGAATTGGGGACTCGGCTCATCGATATTCATTCGCAACATCAAAATCTTTTGTTGGGGAATACTCATTTCCAGTTGAAAGTGGTCGATGTGATGGCGGAGAATGAAATCCTCTTAATTATGTATAAGAAGGAGTTTTCCCGCTATATGGGCTTGAAACGGGAGCTGAAAGAACTGGAAGCAAAAGCTGCTCAAACAAAACAAGAGGAAGATTATTTACGTTTTCAATTAGGTCAGCTGGAAGAAGCCGAATTGAATGCTGGCGAACAAGAAGAGTTGGAGCAGGAACAGGAAGCCCTCGCACATGCGGAAGAGATTAAAGGTGCTTTATATAAGATTTCGCAGCTATTGGATGGGGAGGAGTCCGGATGTGTGCAGCTGTTGAAAGAGGCCCTGTCTACGGCAGGGAGCATAGACCGTTATTATCCTAAGGCCAAGGAAATAGCGGAACGTATCCGTTCCGCTTATTTGGATATGAATGACTTGGCTTCCGACGCAGATTCCCAAAAGGAAGATGTGGAGTTTAATCCCGGGCGGCTCGATTGGGTAAACGACCGTTTGAATTTATTGTATACTTTGGAGCAGAAGCACCGTGTGTCATCCATCGAAGAATTGATTGCCATTCGAGATGATTGCCATAAGCAATTGGAAGAAATCAATTCTTTTGACGAGCAGATTGCAGAGTTGAACCGGCTCATATCTGTCTCCTACCAAGAATTGTTGCAACAAGCTGCTGTTTTAAGCGCACAACGCCAGGTAGCCGCACAGCGCATTTCAGAAGAATTGGTTCGAATGGTGACCCCATTGGGCATGCCGAATGCTCGTTTCCAAGTAGAAGTTTCACCGAAAGAGGAACCTGATGCGGATGGCTTGGATTTGGTTCGCTTCATGTTTTCCGGCAACAAAAACGGAGATTTGCAGCCCGTTGAGCAGACAGCGTCCGGGGGTGAGATTTCCCGGTTGATGCTATGCATTAAAGCGATGATTGCCGGATTCACGGCTCTTCCTACTATTATATTTGATGAAGTGGATACGGGTGTATCAGGGGACATAGCCGATAAAATGGGCAGCATCATGCGACGGTTGGGTGAAAAGATGCAAGTCTTTGCCATTACGCATTTGCCGCAGATAGCCTCGAAGGGGAAAGCCCACTATTATGTGTATAAGCAAGATTTGGAGGAGAAGACAGTGACACGCATTAAGCGCCTGACGAAAGAAGAAAGAATCAAAGAAATAGCACGTATGCTGAGCGGCTCTTCCTTGACGGAAGCATCTTTGGCAAACGCACGAGATTTGCTTAGTGATAATTAGGAATCATGTATTGTAATTCATAATAAGTATGGATGAAAAAACAAAAGTCCAGATATTGGACTTGATTCATAGAGAGGTAATTCCTGCCATCGGCTGTACCGAACCGATAGCCGTGGCTTTGGCTTCCGCCAAAGCGGCTGAAATCTTAAACAAGGAAGTAGAGCAAGTGGATGTTTTGCTGAGTGCGAACATTCTGAAAAATGCGATGGGCGTTGGCATCCCCGGAACGGGAATGGTGGGTTTGCCGATCGCGATAGCTTTAGGGGCTTTGATCGGCAAATCGGACTATGGATTGGAAGTGTTACGTGATTTGACCCCCTCCGCATTGGAAAAAGGCAGACGGATGGTAGAAGGGCAACGAATCCATGTCGGATTGAAAGAGCAAGTGGGCAAGCTCTACATAGAAGTGGTTTGCCGGAATGGAGAAGAAAGCGCGACTGCTATTATAGCGCATGAGCATACCCATTTCGTTTATTTGGCACATAACAATGAAGTCCTAAAGGATGAACGGCGGCAAATATGCAAGGAGGGGGAAGAAGGGGAGAGCTTACAACTTTCGTTTGATTTGGTTTATGACTTTGCCATGAATATGCCGCTTGATGAAATCCGTTTTATTTTGGAAACGGCGCAGTTAAATAAAAAAGCGGCAGAGGAATCGATAAAAGGGCAATATGGGCATACTGTGGGGAAGACCATATCCGGGTCTTACGGTCGGAAATATTTAGGGGATTCTTCCTTGACTCACATGCTGCGCCTGACGGCATCCGCATGCGATGCCCGCATGGATGGAGCCATGATTCCTGTGATGAGCAATTCAGGTAGTGGAAACCAGGGAATCGCTGCCACGTTGCCGGTCGTTTCGTTTGCTGAAGACATGAATGCATCGGAAGAGCAACTAATCCGGGCCTTGATGCTGAGCCATCTGATGGTAATCTATATCAAACAAAGTTTAGGACGTTTATCGGCTTTGTGTGGTTGCGTGGTGGCAGCGACAGGAGCCAGCTGTGGCATCACTTGGTTGATGGGGGGTACCAAACAACAAATAACGTTCGCTATCAAGAATATGATAGGGAACATTACGGGAATGATATGCGACGGGGCAAAACCCAGCTGCGCCATGAAGGTGGCAAGCGGTGTCTCTACTGCCATGTTGTCGGCCATGATGGCCATGGAAGGGAAAGTGGTGACGCAGGTGGAAGGAATCATAGACGATGATGTAGACCGCTCTATCCGGAACTTGACATCAATAGGGTCCAAAGGAATGGAAGCCACTGATAAATTGGTATTGGAAATAATGACACATAAATCTTAAAAATAGAACATTATTTTGGGCGCAAAAAGGCTAAATGAACATATATATAGTTAAATATATAAAGAATCGGATATAGAGACGATAATTGTATTACTTTTACGGGATAACTTTTAAATAGTAGTTTGTATGAAAAAATTTTTTACTTCAGTTTTAGCAAGTGCCTTTTTGATTGCATCCGGCGAATCTGTTTATGCCCAACAATCGTTTAGCAAAGCCGATCAAGATGTGATAAAAAAAGAGGTATTGCCTGCCGTCTTTGAACAAATTAAGGAACAGGCTGGCATTGACATTTTAGGATGGGCACATCCGCAGTTTTCAGATGCGTCCATCAGCGGTTTCCCTGTCTTTGATTCGGGAAGTACCTTGCGCTCGGCTGGTGCGAAAAATATCCAAGTCCAGCCGGACAGCATCATTGTCTATCTCCCGTCTTCTGTGCCTTCATTCGTTCCAGCTATGTTGGGAGAGTATGTCAAGGTCACCTTTGCCGGATATGACAAAAAGGAAATACCGGTAGGGAATTATAATATGGAGTTGAACTTGCCGGATAAGATAATCGTGGCTTCGCCCAAGATGTCGCTGGTTACATTCAACTTCTCATCGACATTGGAAGAAGGGAAAATCCTGCCTTTTACCATGGATGTGGACATGACTGTCGACAATGATCTCTTGCTGGGAATCTTTAAAGATAAAAAGTTGGATTTGATTTCTCTGGTTGCCCAACAGAGTGAAACGGGTAGCATCGATGCCAACTTGAACATCGAAGCAGGTTTGAAAAATCTGGTTGGAACAATAGGTGATATAACAAAGAGTAAAGTATCCGTTCCTGACGGCTTTTTGTTGTCAGTGAACGTGGGTAGTTTGTTCTATACTTCTAATGTCCCCTGTTCGTTATATGCGGTAACTGGGAAACAAAAGTTACCAATGGGAGATGCTGTCATAGGTTTGAATTTAACTGGCGGTTTCCCTTTGAGTTATGTTGATGTCACAAGTTATGAAAAAGGTCAAGCTGATGAATGGGAAAAATTGTGGATGGATGCGGTGGATGTTGAACGAGAATGTCAAACGGTTGGACGTGCATAAGTATGAATATAAAGATTCCCAGAAGAAAGACTCTACTTACCAGCGTTCCACTGCCATTCAGGCCACTTCGGGTTTGTTCAGTCTGATGCAGTCCATGCCTTCGCGGAACATAGCGCAAAGCTTGGTTACTCGTGTGGCGAACCAAATGCTGGCGGATAATCTTCAAGCAGGTCAACTTTCCATTTGGCATTACAATAAAGAGAATGCGTCGGCTGCGGTTCAGCAAGTGTTTGATGCATCCATGGACCTTGTCATTGGCAAACATGGCTTGACAGATGTCGTCATTAAAATGACTGAATATGCAGATGATGATGACGAAAAAAAGAATGACATTTCTTTTGTTAAACTTTCTTTCACAGGGGAAAAGAGGGATAAAATAAAAGTCGAGTATATTTTGGACGACGAGAAGAACAAGGCTTCGGTGATTGCCTATGTTTCTTCCAATGTTCTCAGCGCAGTAACGAGCAACGAGCAGATTGCGACCCCGTCATGGTCGATTATCCCATCTCGCGAGGGCATCCGTGTGCGGAACATTGAAAAAGCCGCTTACCAGGTTATAAGCATGACGGGTGCGACGGTCTCTTCAGGGACGATTGCAGGTGATGTCGTAATCCCGATTTCTTCATTGGCAAAAGGCAAATACATCTTTGTCGTAAATGCCAACGGCATGCAACAGGCGGTTAAATTTATTCATTAATAATTAAGTAAAGGCCCATTCTTCCGGAAGGAAGGGTGGGCTTTTTTCTTTTAAAAGGGAGAAATATGAAAAATAGCATTTCTTTTTTGATGGGATTCTTTTTGTTGTTAGGGTTGTTAGCCTCATGCGACAGTAGCGACTTGGACGGCTTGGGGAAAGGAGCCAATGGCTCGTTCAGCGGAGACAAATTGGCATTGACCTATTCCGGAGCACCGATGTTGGGCAAACAGGCTACATTTTATACATCGGACGGCAAAAAAGCGACAATACGATTGGACGGATTGTTAGATTTGTCGACGCTTTTGCCCTCTTCGGGCATTCCATCCGTCGCAATGATGGTACCAGGAGTCATTCCCGGAGAAGTCGAAACCGAACTGAAAGATGTGAAATTATCGCTCAGTGCCGATGGGAATTCTTACACGTTTGAAGGTAATGACAAAAATAATGGCAGGGAGTTAACTTACAAAGGGGAAGTTTCCGCGGACAAGATGACTTTGAGCATTCAGGCTAAAATGCCGGAAGGAGCGTGGAATGGCACGTGGGAAACATCGGGCAAAGGTGCTTTCTTCTTGAATTGGGATACCAAAGCAACGATTCCTGTAAACGGAATGCAGATACCGATTAGTTCAGTCGCTCCCATTGCCAGTCAGGTCGTTTCACAGTTGTTGGCTGCTTCATTCCAAGGCATCTCGTTTTTGGATGATGGGAACGTGACAATTACCTACAAGAGGAAAGGGGGTGCCGAATGGCTGACCTCGCCCATGAATTTAGCCCACTACTACATCAAGGATGAGAAGTTGTACGTCCAGTTGAATTTCACCCAGATAATGGCTGCTGCGCAGACTACGAAAGCGGCAGATATTTCTGCACTGGTGAAGATTTTGACAAATATGGTGGAATACATGGCTGGAGGCATTCCTCTGCAATATGAACAAAGCACGGATGGAACGGCCAAGCTGTGGCTGGCGACAGAAGACGCGAAGGAATTGTTGCAATTGCTGACAATAGATTTTGTCCAGGAAAAAATCGTTGCGGTTTTGCCTGCCGACATCTCTCCCTACGTGAAACCCGTTTTGGAGGATTTGTCGGCCATCCTGGAATCGACTACCCGGTTGGAATTGGGATTGCAGTTGCAAAAGAAATAAATTAGTGACTTATATCGAAGAAAGAGACGCATGAAGAAAAACAATGCGTCTCTTGTCGTTATGGAATAATGACCATATATGCCCGATATTTTCCCCACGGTGATGGGGGAAAATGCTCGCATCCGTTCCTAATTGTGCTTGCGACCGTTCCACAAAACGATCCCGGTTTTTTCTTCTCATCTTTTGTGCAATATATCGCTTAATTTGATTCCCAGATGATGGGCCAATAATAGGTTGCCGGTCATGAATGCGATTCCGCCTAACGTGGCGACAATCAGCGGGATGGCATGATAGGTGTGCACAATCATGTTGCCGGCATATAAGATATAGGGCAAAGACAACATGGAGGTGACGATGCCAGGCACATAGCTGCGAATCAGGAAGACCTGCACCACATGTATGATCAAATGAAGTGCAAAAGCCATGACCAAGCCACTCCATACCAATATGGAGTATGGAATGTCCGCAATAATGGTGGCCGTGGCAATCAATAATACAACAAATTCTTCAGCCGCAGCAATGGCAAAGGCCAAAGTGTCCAGCTTCAACAGGTGGCGGATAACGACGCCAAACCGAGGGAACCGGGTTAGCAATTTCTCCCTGTGCCGTTCCAGCCAACGTTTAGCCATGACGATTTCTTCCAAGCCATGCAAAAAAAACAAGACGGGGAAAGGCAAAACCACGTATAAAAAAGTCAATGCGCTCATATTCATATTTATAGTATGTCAATTCATCCGTTGTCTTGCCAAAAGTACATCATTTGTTTGTATTATCATAGCCAGGTGCCGAAAAGATTTTTGATGGTATAATCAGTCCCCTTTGCAAAATGCCGAAAATGTTTATCTTTGTGGCGAAAATCCACCCGTATACCACCCATATAAAAACAGAAAAGAGAAAAATAAAGTAGGATATGTTTTGCGGATAAGGGAAAAAAACGTACATTTGCACCGCAAAAAATTAATAACAATAACTCATAAAACAGTATTTGTATGAATAATTACGAAACCGTTTTCATTTTGACTCCCGTTTTGTCTGATGAACAGATGAAGGAAGCGGTCGCAAAGTTCAAGAAGGTTCTCACCGATCAGGGTGCAGAGATCCTGAACGAAGAGGCTTGGGGACTGAAGAAGATGGCTTATGCTATCGAGAAGAAGTCTACAGGTTTCTATTGCCTGATTGAGTTCAAGGCAGAGCCTACAGTAGTTAAGACTCTTGAGACGAGCTATCGTCGTGACGAGAAGGTAATCCGCTTCATGACTGTCAAGCTTGACAAGTATGCAGCAGAGTATGCAGAGAAGAGAAGAAAGAAGTACACTAAAACAGAGGAGGCTTAAACAATGGCACAAGAATCAGAAATCAGATACTTGACTCCACCATCAGTGGACACTAAGAAAAAGAAATATTGCCGTTTCAAGAAGAGCGGTATTAAGTATATCGACTATAAGGATCC
>CALBYC010000081.1 GCA_937890135.1 uncultured Parabacteroides sp. | reverse complement strand
CCAACCAAAATTCCGATGGACGAAAACGGCGATGCATGGCAATGAGTTCTTGCCAAGCTTTTACGCAATGGACGACCAAAGGCTTCCGCAACTCCTCGGAACAAATGATTTGCTCTTCAAAAACCTTCTCTTGTATGTCAAAGGGGACCTCCGACATCTTATCAAGCCCGGCCTCCCCAATCAGGCGCACCCTCTCTCCAGCCCCAGCCCTTTCCCTAAGCAACCGCAGCTGCTCATGGCCGCCATCATATATGTACCAAGGATGAACGCCCGCAGAACAGCATTCCGCAAAGCTCCCTTGTTCCTTCCCCATCATCTCGTTATAGCAAGCCAAACAGGAAGAAGAGGCCGTTTCACCGGATGGACGTTTATGCGTATGTATGTCTATGTATTGCATAACTTTACTTGTCTGAATCATGCAAAAGTAGTAATATTGCAGTGTCAACGGACAGAAAAGACGAACAAAAACAACTAAATAAAACTGATATGGGACACGATATGGAAATTGTTTTTCGAATCCAATATGCCACAAGCTGGGGAGAAGAAGTATGCGTTCTCTTCGCCGACGGGAATGCCCTTCCACTCCATACGCAAAATGGCGTTACCTGGAGTGGCACATTCCCCTCCGCTCCGGCATCAGATTATTTATCCTACCAATACATCATTCGGAAAGGAGGGGAAATTGTACGGAAAGAGTGGAACGGCGTCAAACGGAACTTGAGGCTAAACAAAGGATACGCCCGCATCATCCTGGATGATGCATGGAGAGAACGGCCTCAAGATTCGTTTTTCTATTCTTCGGCTTTGTCAGGAAAAGAGAAGCCTGAATATCATAGGGCAGGAAGCTTATATCCGCAATCCATCTTGATCAAAGTCCGTTGCCCTCGCTTGCCCCGGCCAGAATGGAAATTGGCAATCAACGGAAACCAGACTTGTTTAGGGAACTGGAATAAACCGGTAATGATGCGCCAATGCGGTCCCAACGAATGGTGCATTCAATTGGATGCGTCCAAAATCCAAACCCCACTTGAATACAAATTTCAAGCATACGACACAACCAACGGGGAAGGTAAGGCATGGATGTCGGGAAACAACCGTCATATCGAAACAATCCCGATACGACCGGGCGACCTCTATGTCTTGCAAGATGACACGATTCATTTTGACTTGCCCCTGTGGAAAGCTGCCGGCGTAACTATCCCCGTTTTCTCGTTGCGTTCCGAATCCAGTTGGGGCATAGGGGATTTTGGAGATTTAAAAAAATTTGTCGATTGGGCCGTCCTTACAAAACAAAAAGTCATTCAGATATTGCCCATCAATGATACGACCATCACGCATACATGGACCGATTCTTATCCATACAACAGCATATCTATCTTTGCCTTTCATCCGATATACATCGATATCCATTCCTTGAACCCACTGAAAGACAAAAGGAAGATGCAAGCCTATGAGACGGAGCGAAAGAGGCTTAACCTCCTCCCCCAAGTCGATTATGAAGCGACCTACAGGTTAAAGCAAAGATATCTGCGCGAGCTGTTTGCTCAAGAGGGGGAACGGGTGCTTAGCCTTAAGGAGTATCAAAGTTTTTGCCAAAACAACGAGGAATGGCTGCTTCCTTACGCTGCATTCAATTACTTAAGAGACTTGAAAGGCACACCGGTATTTTCCAACTGGGACGAGTATGCCTCTTATAACAAAGAAAAGATAGCCCAACTTCACCAGAATGGGAATAAGGCCAAAGGAACAATAGATTATTATTGTTTTTTGCAGTTTATCCTTCACTCCCAATTATTGGCCGCAAGTAATTATGCCCGCATGAAAGGCATATTGCTCAAAGGCGACATCCCCATCGGAATCAGCCCGAATAGTGTCGAAGCCTGGACGGAACCACAGTACTTCAATCTGAACGGGCAAGCGGGGGCGCCGCCCGACCCTTTCTCCGCGAAAGGACAGAACTGGGGATTCCCGACCTACGACTGGGAGGTGATGGCCAAGGACGATTATAAATGGTGGAAACACCGCATGCGTAAAATGGCTGAATACTTCGACGCTTACCGTATCGATCATATTTTAGGTTTTTTCCGCATTTGGGAAATACCCATACATTCCGTGGAGGGGATATTAGGGCAATTCGTCCCTTCTTTAGGGTTGCACATCGAAGAGATTGAACGATACGGGTTGCATTTCAAAAAAGACACTTTTACCAAACCGTATATCACACAGCCTATTCTATATCATCTGTTCGGAGATGCGGCTGAGGCGGTGAAGCAAACTTATTTATGCCAAATCACCCCTCATGAATATTCTTTGCTTCCGGCGTTTAACACGCAAAGGAAAGTCGAAGCCTGTTTTGCTGGCAAAAATGACCCGGAAAGCAACCGGATAAAAGAAGGATTGTACACATTGATTGATGACGTGCTTTTCGTAACAGACCATCGCAATCCATCAATTTACCACCCGCGCATCGTAGCGCAGGAAGCCCCGGTGTTCCAAAGTTTGACTGCATCTGAGCAAAAAGCATTCCGAGCGTTGTATGAAGATTATTACTACCATCGCCAAGATGACTTCTGGCGACAGGAAGCCTTGAAAAAACTTCCAGAATTGATTGACTCGACACGAATGCTGGCTTGCGGGGAAGATTTAGGCATGATTCCCGGATGCGTAAAGGGCGTGATGGACGAGCTACGCATTCTAAGTTTGGAAATTGAGCGAATGCCCAAGCATTACGGGGAAACTTTTGCAAATCCAAATCAATACCCTTACCTCTCGGTATGTTCCATATCAACACATGACATGTCTACCTTACGGGGATGGTGGCATGAAGATTCGGGATTGACTCAACGGTATTACGAGCAAGTCTTGCACGGCAAGGGGGAATGTCCGAAGGAAGCGACGGGTTGGATATGCGACAGCATCGTGGCGAATCACCTCTTAAGCAACTCGATGCTTTGCATCCTGGCTTTCCAAGATTGGCTGTCCATCGATGAAAATGTTCGCTACCCCAATGCTGACGCCGAACGAATCAATGTGCCTGCCGACTCCCATCATTACTGGAGGTACCGCATGCACTTGACCATCGAGGAGCTGATGAAATGCGACTTCCTCAATAAACGCATCGCGAACATGATTAAAAAGTCAGGGCGAAGCACTTATTAATGTCTTAGCAATAATTTTAACACCTATAATACAACAGAACATGGTAAAGCACTTATTGAGCTGTTTAGCTTTAGCCCTTTCTGCTGCCGGATCAGCAAACACTCCTTTATGGTTGCGCGATGTGCAGATTTCGCCATCGGGCGCGGAAATCGCTTTTTGTTACAAAGGAGATATCTACAAAGTACCTGCCGGCGGCGGAGAGGCCCGTCAACTCACAACTACCCCCAGTTACGAATCCAATCCCGTATGGTCACCAGATGGCAAAATGATTGCGTTCGCCAGTGACCGCAATGGGAATTTCGACCTTTACCTGATGCCAGCAGAGGGAGGAACAGCGAAACGGCTGACCTACAACTCCGCGAACGAAATCCCCTCAGCTTTTACGCCAGACGGGAAAGAGGTATTGTTCAGTGCTTCTTTGCAGGATCCAGCCAGCAGTGCCTTATTCCCTTCTGCCGCAATGACAGAGCTGTATGCTGCTCCTGTAGCAGGAGGGCGAGTACGCCAAGTGTTAGGCATACCCGCCGAAATGGTCAGTTTCGACAAGAACGGCAAACGCTTCCTCTACCAAGACCGTAAAGGTTTTGAGGATGAGTGGCGCAAGCACCATACTTCCAGCGTGACACGTGACATTTGGATATACGACATGGCAACCGGCAAGCATTCCAACCTGACCAACCGTCCCGGCGAAGACCGCAACGCCGTGTTTGCCCCCGATGGCCAAACCGTATATTTCTTGAGCGAGAGAGAGACGAAATCCTTCAATGTCTACAGCTTTCCTATTAACGCACCTCAAAACGTAACGGGAGTCACAAGCTTCAAGACACATCCCGTTCGCTTCCTCTCGCAAGCAAACAACCAGACGCTATGCTACACTTATGACGGAGAAATCTACACGCAGCAGCCGAATGGGAAACCCGCCAAGGTAAAGATTAGTTTGACGCACGACGATAGCGACCAAATCAAAGATTTGCGCTTCACCTCCGGTGCGACCTCGGCTGTCGCATCGCCTGATGGCAAGCAAGTGGCATTCATCATACGTGGCGAAGTGTTTGTGACCTCCACCAACTATGCAACGACCAAGCAGATTACGCACACGGCAGCGGCAGAGGACTGGCTAAGTTTCTCTCCCGACGACCGCACATTGGCTTATGCCAGCGAACGTTCCGGAAACTGGCAACTATTTTTGGCAAAGATGGCGCGCAAAGAGGATGCCAATTTCTCCAACGCCACGGTTATCCAAGAAGAGGTTTTGTTGCCGAGTTCTACCATAGAACGCACAGTCCCGCAATTCTCTCCCGATGGAAAAGAGCTAGCCTTTATCGAAAACCGCACACAATTGAAGGTCGTGGACCTGAAGACCAAGCAAGTGCGGCAGATAACCGATGGCTCGACTTGGTACAACACAAATGGCGAATTTTCCTATGAGTGGTCGCCCGATGGCAAGTGGTTCACGCTTTGCTTCATCGGCAACAAGCATGACCCTTATACAGACATAGGCCTGGTGAGCGCACAAGGCGGAAAAATCACCAACCTGACCAATAGCGGCTACACCAGCCGCTCGCCCCGTTGGGTTTTAGGCGGGAATGCCATCCTGTTCACCACGGAACGTTATGGCATGCGCGCGCACGCCTCCTGGGGTTCGCAAAACGATGCGATGCTGGCTTTTGTCAATCAAGACGCTTACGACAAGTATAGCCTCAGCAAAGAGGATTACGAATTACTGAAGAACCTGGAGAAAGAACAGGAAAAGGCAGCCAAAGACGACGAGAAAGGGGGAAAAGGAAAAGACGAGGGCAAAGAAGAAGAAGGCAAAACGATACAGGTGGACTTGACGGGCATAGAGAACCGCATCGTACGCCTGACGCCGAACTCGTCCAATATGGGCGGGGCTATCATGTCAAAGGATGGAGAAACCCTATACTATCTTGCGGCTTTCGAAGACAAGTTCGATCTCTGGAAAATGGACTTGCGGAAACATGAGACCAAGCTGCTCCATAAGACTAACTCGGGATGGGCGAATCTTTCACTCGACAAGGAGGGGAAGACCCTCTTCCTTTTGGGCGGACGTTCCATGCAGAAAATGGAAGGGGAAAAACTATCTCCGATCACCTATCAAGCCGACATGCGCATGGATTTGGCTGCGGAGCGTGATTACATGTTCTCTCATGTGTATAAACAGGAGAAAGAGCGTTTTTACAACCTCAACATGCACGGCGTGGATTGGGATGCGATGACGGACGCTTATCGCAAGTTCATGCCACACATAAACAACAACTACGACTTTCAGGAAATGCTGTCGGAATACCTGGGCGAGCTGAATGTTTCGCATACGGGCGGGCGCTACCGCCCGACCGCCACGGGCGATGCCACCGCCAGCCTCGGCTTGCTTTTCGACTGGCGATATGACGGCAAAGACGGTTTGCGCGTCTCCGAGGTGGTAGCGAAAGGCCCGTTCGACCATGCGCGATCAAAAGTAAAAGCAGGCCACATCATCGAAAAGATTGACGGAGAGCCCATCCCCGCCGGAATGGATTTCGCGGCACTGTTGAACAAAAAGGCGAAGAAGAAAACACTGGTTTCGATTTACGACCCCGCGACCAAGAGCCATTGGGACGAAGTAGTGATGCCGATCACGGCAGGAACGATGAACGACTTGTTGTATGACCGCTGGGTAAAACAACGCGCCGAGGATGTCAAGGAATGGTCAAACGGCCGTTTGGGTTACGTGCATATCCGCTCCATGGCCGATGGCAGCTTCCGGACGGTCTATTCCGACATATTAGGCAAATACAACAATTGCGAAGGCATCGTAATCGACACGCGCTTCAACGGGGGCGGCCGGCTGCACGAGGACATAGAAATCCTGTTCAGCGGCAAAAAATACCTGACGCAGGTCATCCGCGGACGTGAAGCCTGCGACATGCCAAGCCGACGCTGGAACAAACCCTCCATCATGTTACAATGCGAGGCCAACTACAGCAACGCACACGGCACGCCGTGGGTTTATAAATATAAAAAAATGGGCAAGTTGGTTGGTATGCCTGTCCCGGGCACGATGACCTCCGTCTCTTGGGAAACCTTGCAAGATCCGACCATGATCTTCGGCATCCCCATCATAGGCTACAGGACGGAAGATGGCAACTATCTGGAGAATACGGAGCTGGAGCCGGACGTGAAAGTTGCCAACAGCCCTGAAACCGTAGTCAAAGGCGAGGACACGCAGCTGAAAGTCGCAGTCGAGACATTGCTGGACGACCTGAAGCGAAAATCACGGTAATATCGAACCAGGCAAGTCTTCCCATAAAGTCTGCGAAATGGCCGCTGCCTTTTCCTAAAAAGGATGCCGGCATTCCAGGAAAAGGTAGCATCCATTTCGCAGACTCAAAGTAACCGGCAAGGACGAAACTTTACACCAAAAGACTATATGCTTTAAAAGAAATAACTAACTTTGTGAACTTAAACATAAAGGAAATCATTAAAGGAATCACCAATAGATTATGGAATACAATTTCAGAGAAATTGAGAAAAAGTGGCGAGAATATTGGATTGCCAACAAGGTCTACCAGGTAGAGATAAACGACAAGCCTAAGTATTATGTGCTGGACATGTTCCCTTATCCGTCCGGCGCGGGGCTGCATGTGGGGCATCCGCTGGGGTACATCGCTTCGGACATATACGCCCGCTACAAACGCCTGCAAGGGTTCAACGTGCTGCATCCAATGGGATATGACGCATACGGGCTTCCGGCCGAACAATATGCCATACAGACGGGGCAGCACCCAGCGATCACAACCGTGAACAATATCAACCGCTACCGCGAGCAGCTGGACAAAATCGGCTTCTCCTTTGACTGGAACAGAGAAGTCCGCACTTGCGACCCAAAATATTATCATTGGACTCAATGGACATTCCAAAAGATGTTCGACAGCTTCTATTCGTATGAAAAGAACCAAGCTCGTCCCATACAGGAACTTATCGCAGCATTCGAGCAAAACGGGACGGCGGGGCTGAATGTCGCTTGCAGCGAAGAACTGAGCTTCACGGCGGACGAATGGAAAGCCAAAAACGAGAAAGAGCGGCAAGAGATACTGATGAACTTCCGCATTGCCTATTTGGGCGAGACGATGGTCAATTGGTGCCCGCAGTTAGGGACGGTGTTGGCAAACGACGAAGTGGTGGACGGGGTTTCCGAACGAGGCGGCTACCCGGTCGTTCAGAAGAAAATGCGCCAGTGGTGCCTTCGCGTCTCGGCTTATGCGCAAAGGCTGCTGGACGGACTGGACACCATAGACTGGACCGACTCTCTGAAAGAGACCCAGCGCAATTGGATTGGCCGTTCCGAAGGTACGGAGGTACGCTTCAAAGTCAAGGACAGCGACATGGAGTTCACGATTTTCACGACCCGCGCAGATACCATGTTCGGCGTGACGTTCATGGTCTTGGCCCCGGAAAGCGAATTAGTCCCTGCCTTAACCGCGAATGCTCAAAAAGAAGAAGTCGAAGCATATCTGGAACGGACCAAAAAACGTACCGAGCGCGAGCGTATCGCCGACCGCCGCGTCACGGGCGTGTTCAGCGGATCGTACGCCATCAATCCATTTACCGGAGATGCCGTGCCTATATGGATCAGCGATTATGTATTGGCCGGATACGGAACAGGCGCCATCATGGCTGTTCCCGCACATGACAGCCGCGACTATGCTTTCGCAAAACATTTCAACTTGCCCATCATCCCGTTAGTTGAAGGTTGCGACGTAAGCGAAGAGAGCTTCGACGCCAAAGAGGGTATCGTATGCAACTCTCCCAAAGCGGGCGTCACCCCGTATTGCGACCTGAACCTAAACGGGCTGACCATCAAGGAAGCCATCGCGGCTACCAAGGAGTATGTGAAAGCGCATCATTTAGGGAGAGTAAAAGTCAACTTCCGCCTTCGCGATGCCATCTTTTCCCGCCAGCGTTATTGGGGCGAACCGTTCCCGGTTTATTACAAGGACGGCATGCCTTACATGATCGATGAAAAGAAGTTGCCGCTTGAACTGCCGGAAGTCGCCAAGTTCCTGCCAACGGAAACCGGAGAGCCGCCATTGGGACACGCCACCAAATGGGCATGGGACGTGGAAAAAGGAGAAGTGGTGGACAATTCCCTCATAGACCAAGTACATGTCTTCCCGTTGGAACTGAACACCATGCCGGGATTTGCCGGATCCAGCGCCTATTACTTGCGCTACATGGACCCGCACAACGACCAATGCCTGGTATCCAAGGAGGCAGACGAATATTGGCGAAATGTCGACTTGTACATAGGAGGGACGGAACATGCGACGGGACACTTGATTTATTCTCGCTTCTGGAACAAATTCTTGCATGACTTGGGCGTAAGCATCATGGAAGAGCCATTCCAAAAGCTAATCAACCAAGGCATGATCCAAGGACGTTCCAATTTCGTCTATCGCATCAAAGATACTAACACATTCGTGTCTTTGGGATTGAAAGACCAATATGAGGTAACGCCCCTCCACGTGGATGTCAACATCGTATCGAACGATATCCTGGACGTGGAAGCATTCAAGAATTGGAGACCTGAATACAACACGGCAGAGTTCATACTGGAAGATGGCAAATATGTCTGTGGCTGGGCTGTCGAAAAGATGTCCAAATCCATGTTCAACGTGGTCAACCCGGATGTTATCGTCGAAAAGTATGGAGCTGACACCCTCCGGCTTTATGAAATGTTCCTCGGCCCGATCGAACAGTCCAAGCCATGGGACACAAACGGCATCGACGGCGTCCACCGCTTCCTGAAGAAGCTTTGGACTTTGTTCCATGCGAACAGCGACACATTGCAAATTACCGATACAGAGCCGACGGCTGAAGAATTGAAATCTTTGCATAAGTTGATCAAGAAGGTCACGTCGGACATCGAACATTTCTCGTATAATACATCCATCAGCGCATTCATGATCTGCGTCAATGAATTAAGCGGGCTGAAATGCAACAAGAGAACCATACTGGAACCGCTCGTCGTCTTGCTGGCCCCGTTTGCGCCTCATGTCGCGGAAGAACTATGGCATGAACTGGGACATGGCACAACGGTCTGTGATGCCCAATGGCCCAAACATGACGAGAAATACCTGGTGGAGAACAGTGCGGTCTATGCCATCTCTTTCAACGGCAAAGTGCGCTTCAACATAGAGCTCCCGGCAGACATGTCAAAAGAGGATGTCGAAAAGGCCGCCCTTTCCCATGAATACTCAGCAAAATGGATAGAAGGGAAAAACATCAAGAAGATTATCGTCGTGCCGAAGAAAATCGTAAACATCGTACTGGATTAAAATCGTATTATCATGCAGTGGTTAAAATCATTTAAGTATCGCGGCGAGGCAAAAGATTACCTCACGATACTAATAGGAACATTGTCTTACGGATTTGGATTCAATGCATTCATTCTTTCCAATGAAGTGATAACAGGGGGGGTGAGCGGTTTATGCGCCTTGATTTATTTTGCGTCAGGGCAATTGATACCTGTTTCCGTTTCATATTTCATAATCAACGTGGTGCTTTTAGCCGCTGCATTAAAAATACTCGGCCTGAAGTTCCTGCTCAAGACCATCTTCGGGGTATTCTCCCTGTCGGCATCCCTTTCGCTGTTCGAAATCATCCTCAAAGAGCCGTTAATCCATGACGAGCCATTCATGTCCATCATTTTGGGAGGCTGTTGCTGCGGATTGGGTTTGGGTCTGGTATTCTCCGCCAACGGAAGCACGGGAGGGACTGACATCATTGCCTCCATCATCAGCAAGTACAAGGACTTGTCCATCGGGACAGCCCTTCTCATCTGCGATTTCTTCATCATCTGTTCTTCCTACTTCCTGTTCCACGACATAGAGAAAATCGTATTCGGACTCATCGAGATGATTGTCAGCACCTATATGCTGGACCAAATCGTGAATAACAAACGGCAATCCGTACAATTCATGATTTTTTCCCAGAAATACAAAGAAATATCCCAACGAATCATCAACGACTTGGGAAGAGGGTGCACCATCTTGGACGGAGAAGGCGGCTATACCGGCAATCAGGTCAAAGTCGTTGTCGTGATTGCCAAAGTGCGGGAGTCCGACTCGATATTCAAAATCATTAAGAGCATCGACAAGAACGCCTTCATATCCCAAGGTGCCGTTCGTGGCGTTTACGGGGAAGGGTTCGACCAAATAAAGGGATAGAACCGGCCATTGTCCGGAAAGCCCATGAACGGATCTTCAGCAACGGAGAAGGGTGGAAACGTTTGTTGCCAAACTGCCAGTTGCATTCCATCGACGCGACCCATTGGTCTATCATGCGGGGAAAAGGGATGGAACAAGTCAAGGCGGTCATGCTCGTCGCCTTGTGCGCCAAGGGAGAATAGGGCCTGCCCCAACCGAGCAAAAGGATGAATCATCCGATAAAAACGCCCGCACCCGTCCTTGGCGACGGATGCGGGTGTTTCATTCAACGGACACGGCAAAAAGGATCACTTCAGACCACGATTCCTTAGCAACGGAGTCGTGTCCGGATCTTTCCCTCTAAAGTCACGATACATGTCCATGGCATCTTTGATGCCGCCGGGCCTCAAGATATAATTGCGATACTTCGTCGCCACCTCCTGGTTGAAGATATCGCCCGTTTCCTTGAACGCTTCAAAAGCATCCGCCTCCAAAACTTCAGCCCAGATATAACTGTAATAGCCAGCTGTATAGCCACCGCCCATCGTATGGTTAAAATAAGTGGAACGGTAACGGGGAGGTATCTGTTTCAACAACCCGCGCTTGCCCAAAGTATTGGCCTCAAAACTTATCACATCCAAATCCGAAGGCACGGACGTGAGGACATGGTAGTCCATGTCCAGGTAAGAAGCGGCCAAGTACTCAACCGTGGCGAAGCCTTGCCCATACGTCCCGCTCTTTTCTATTTTCTCCACAATGTCCAGAGGGATATCTTTCCCCGTCTGATAATGCTTGGCATAGACTTTCAGCACTTCCGGCGCAAACGCCCAATGCTCCATCAGCTGGGAAGGCAGCTCCACGAAATCACGCGGGACGCCGGACACGCCCGAATAATGGACATCTTTGAAGAAATTATGCAAAGCATGTCCGAACTCATGGAACAACGTATGCGCCTCATCTACCGTCAACAGTGCCGGTTGCCCTGGCGCAGGAGGAGTAAAATTGCATACGATCGTCACGACAGGGGTAATCTTCTTGCCATTTTCATAGCTTTGCGGACGGTAAGTCCCGCACCAGGCGCCGCCGCGCTTACTGGCACGGGGAAAGAAGTCCATATACAATACCCCCAACGAAGACCCATCCTTGTCCGTACATTCAAAAGCTTGCGCTTCGGGATGAGGCAAAGGCAAATTATCCAACTGCTTGAAATGGATGCCGAACAATCTGTAAGCCGAGTAGAAAGCCCCCTGGCGCACGCTGTCGAGCTGCAAGTAAGGGCGAACCTCGTTCTCATCCACATTGTATTTGGCCTGTTTTGCCTTCTCCGCATAATAACGCCAATCCCAGCCCTCCGCCTCAAAGCCGTTGCCTTCTTTCTTTATCTGCTGCTGGATATCCGCCAGCTCCTCCTTGGCCTTGCTCAAAGCAGGCGCCCATATCTCATCTAACAGCTTGTAGACATTCTCCTCGTTCTTCGCCATACGGTTTTCCAAAGCAAAGGCGGCATAATCTTTGTATCCCATCAACCGGGCTTTTTCCAGACGTGCGGTGACTAATTTACGCACAATGTCTTTGTTGTCATATTCATTGTTGTTATTGCCTCTGTTGATGTATCCTTCAAAAATTTGACGGCGCAAATCACGATTGTCGGCGTATTGCAGGAAAGGCATCACGCTCGGATTATGCAAAGTAAATACCCACTTTCCGTCCAGGCCCTGCGACTTGGCCGTTTCGGCAGCCGTGGCAATCAAGTCGTCAGGAAGGCCGGCCAAGTCCTCTTCCTTCTCTATCACTAATTTGAAGGAATTGGTTTCCTTGAGCATGTTCTGGCCAAAAGTAAGCTGCAACATTGAGATTTCATTGTTCAGTTCGCGCAATTGCGCCTGTTTGTCCTCGGGCAGATTCGCGCCACCGCGCTCGAAGTCTTTATATGTCTCCTCCAATAATTTAGCCTGCTCGGCATCCAAATTCAAGGAAGAACGGCTTTCATATACAGCCTTGACCCTCTTGAAAAGTTCAGGGTTCAAAGATATATCGTCAGAATGCTTGGACAAAAGCGGAGAAAGCTCCTTGCTCAATGCCTGCATCTCCTCATTCGTATTGGCACTGTTCAATCCATAAAACACCGAGCCGACCTTGCGAAGCAGTTTCCCGCTACGGTCCAATGCCACGATGGTATTCTCGAAAGTCGGTTCTTCCTTTTGATTCAAGATAGCTTCGATTTCCTTATTCTGCTCTTCCATCCCTTGGAGAAATGCAGGTTTGTAATGCTCTACCTTTATCTTGTCGAAAGGCGGCACCCCGAATGGCGTTGTGTACTCCGTGAAAAAAGGATTGGAATCGGCGGACGGAGATTCCTGACGACCTCCCCCGCCCCCGCAAGCCGTCAAAAAAGCGGCCAGACCGGCAGAAAGCAATATTCTTTTCATGATGTTTAAATAATGATAAAATGAAACAAAAACAAAAATACAAAATAGTTTCCGTATTTGCTCCTATCAATGAAAATAATCCATATATTCGCACTAAAAACACAGACATCATGAAAAAAACAAAATGGATATTGTCTGCATTGGCTTTATTGATGGCGTTCAACATGACGGCGCAGACTAAATCTTTGCACCAATTGCAACAAGAATTTGTGGACTTAAGGTTAGGTTTGTTTGTCCATTTCGGACTTCCCACTTTCCAAGAAGCGGACTGGACCGACCCCGATTTGTCCCCCGCGGTTTTCAATCCGAAAAAGCTTGACTGCAACCAATGGGCCGACGCAGCCGAATCAGCCCACATGAAATTTGTCTGCTTCTCGGCCAAACACCATGCGGGTTTCTGCATGTGGGACACTAAGACGACCGACTACAGCGTCATGAGCAGCCCGCAACGCCGCGATGTCATCAAAGAAATGGTGGATGCTTTCCGTAAAAAAGGCATGCAGATCATGTTCCATTACTCCATACTGGATACGCATCACCGCATACGTGCCAATTTGCCTTTCACCCAAGATAAAATCAACATGATAAAAGAGCAGTTGAGGGAATTGCTGACCAACTACGGGCCTATCAATACAATCATGTTCGATGGATGGGATGCGCCATGGGGGAGAATCACCTATGAAGACATCTCTTTCCCCGAGATTTACAACTTCGTGAAGTCTATCCAGCCCAATTGTTTAGTAATGGATCTGAACGGAGCCAAATACCCGCAAGAGGCATTGTTCTACACGGATATCCGCTGTTACGAGCAAGGGGCCGGGCAAAAGATTTCGGCGGATAAGAACAAGCTGCCGGCCATGGCATGTTACCCGCTGCAACGTACCTGGTTTTGGAAGAAAAGCTTCCCGACCGACAATCTGAAGTCCATCGCTACCCTTGTCAATGAAAATATCATCCCATACAACAAGGCTTATTGCACGTACATATTGAATTCAGCCCCAAACCGCGACGGACTGATGGACGAGAATGCCATCGCTGCCCTGAAAGAACTCGGTGAAATGTGGCAAAACACGGGGCACATGGTGGATGTGCCGCCCTGCGAAGCTCCAATCATCGAGCACAACATAGCCCTTTTCCGCCCTTGCGAATCATCGTGGAGTGACGACATGATGATCATGGACTTTGCCAATGACGATGACTTCTCCACGGCATGGGATTCAAGCCCCTTCGTCGAAAAGCCGTTCTGGGAAGTGGCATTGAAAGACAATTCCTCCATAAACATGATTGTCATCACCGAGGCGAAAGCCGGTTGCCTGCAGAAGTATTCGTTGGAATATGAGATTGACGGGGAATGGAACGAGCTGTTCAACGGGAACGCACCCAACCAAGGAAAAGTAAAAATCCACCGTTTCGATACGGTCCACGCAGACAAAGTCCGCATAAACATACATGAATCGAACGGAAATCCTAGAATCGCGGAATTTGGCGTATACGAACCCTATAAAGACTGACACAGGCACTAAAATTGGAAAAGTTCCTTCGTATAGCTGACGTTCTTCCGTAAAATGGTCGTATATTTGCAAGGCAGAATCAGCAAATAGCAAACTTATGATCACTATCGGTATAGCAGGAGGAACGGGATCAGGGAAAACGACCGTCGTCCGTGAAATCATAAACAGTCTCAAGCCGGGAGAGGTTGTGCTTCTTCCTCAAGACTCTTATTACAAAGATAGCAGTCACGTTCCGGCAGAACTACGTCAACAAATCAATTTCGACCATCCGAACGCATTTGACTGGCCTTTATTGCTGGAACATATACTCATGCTGAGAGAAGGGAAAAGCATCGAACAGCCCGTATATTATTACCAAACATGTTCCCGCCTGCCCGAGACTATCCATATCGAACCCCGCCCGGTTGTCATCATAGAAGGCATATTGGCTTTAAGCGACAAGCGACTCCGCGACATGATGGACCTGAAGCTATTTGTCGACGCAGATGCCGACGACAGGTTGATCAGAGTCATCCAACGCGACATGGCCGAACGAGGAAGGACGGCAGAAGCGGTGATGGAACGGTACGTGCGCGTCTTAAAACCCATGCATGAGCAATTCATCGAACCTACCAAACGTTACGCCGATTTAATCATCCCGGAAGGTGGAAACAACAAGATAGCCATTCACATCTTGAAAATGTATATCGAGAAGCATTTGCATCATTCGGTAATCCTATAATTCTTATTCAAAAAGATTCGTTTGGAAAAATGGCACAAGATGAGATGAAAACAAAGCAGAGGGTCCCGGAGCCTACTTTAAGAAGGCTGCCATGGTACCTGGCTTATATCAAACTGCTCAAAGGAAAAGGGGAAACGGTTGTCTCATCCACCCAGATATCGAAGGTATTAAGCATCGAAGCAAGTCAGGTCGTAAAAGATTTGTCTTTCGTGAAAATCGGGGGGAAAACACGGGTTGGCTACGACATAGACGAACTGGCCATAGCGTTGGACAGCTTCTTGGGATTCACATCGTCCCATAAGGCTTTCCTATTTGGCGTAGGGAGTCTGGGCGCCGCCCTTTTGCAAGATTCGGGACTTAAGCAATATGGCCTGGAAATCGTGGCGGGTTTTGACATCCGGGAAGAGCTGGACGGAACTTTCATCAATGGCATTCCAGTCTATCACATCAGCCATTATCCCGCCTACCAGAGACAATATGGCGCGACCATCGGGGTGATTACCGTACCGGTCGACAAAGCGCAAGAAGTCGCAGACCAGATCATCGAAGGAGGGATAAAAGGGCTATGGAACTTCACGCCATTCCGTATATGCGTCCCTGAAGATGTTGTCATCCAAAACACCTCCATGTACGCCCATTTAGCCGTCATGTTTAATCGTTTGAACACCATAGACCATTAAAATGAAGATAATCGCCGTCGGTATGAACTATGCATCCCACAATAAAGAGCTGCATCATACGTTAGAATTAACAGAGCCAACAATATTCATGAAGTCGGACTCGTCTTTGCTGAAGGACGGGAAACCTTTTTTCATTCCGGATTTCTCGTCCGAAGTCCATTACGAAACGGAAATCGTTGTCAAGATAGATCGCTTGGGGAAGAACATAGCCGAACGTTTTGCACACCGCTATTACCAAGAAATAACCGTCGGCATTGATTTTACCGCACGGGATTTGCAACGGGAATTGAGGGCCAAAGGTTTGCCCTGGGAGTTGAGCAAGGCTTTTGACAACTCCGCGGCAATCGGGACTTTCATTCCCCTTCCTGAAGCCGGGGGAATAAATGATATTTCTTTCCACCTGGACATAAACGGGGAATGTGCCCAGCATGGGAATACGGCGGATATGCTTTTCCCTGTCGACAGAATCGTATCATACGTCAGCCGGTTCTTCACCCTGAAAATTGGGGATTTGATATATACCGGCACCCCAGCAGGCGTAGGGCCCGTTAGAATCGGAGACCATTTGGAAGGTTACATAGGCAATCGGAAACTACTGGATTTCCATGTCCGCTAACATGAACAAGGCATCTGGCTCAATAGGTTAAATATAATAGTATGATGAAACGTATCGCATCAATTATCATTCTTTGCTTGGCATACTTGGCATCCATTTGGGCAGATGAGAACCGCTATGCCTCTCAATCGCTGCTTTCATCAGGGAGATGGGTAAAGGTCAAGGTGGACAAGTCCGGCATTTATCGTTTGACAACAGCCGATTTGAAAAAAATGGGCTTTGCCGACATTTCCAAAGTCTCCATACATGGTTACGGCGGATGGATGTTGGAGGAGGATTTTTCCAAAAGCGGATATTCGGACGATGTGCCTTCCGTCCCTGTATGGACGGACGGGAACGTCCTTTTCTTTTATGCAAAAGGTCCAACACAATGGGAATATGACACCCGGACAGCATCATTCATACATACGAACAATCCATATTCGGAATCGGGCTATTACTTTGTCACGGATGCAACAGAGACAAACCCCATGAAAGGACTGGCATCAGTAGAAGGCGCCGTCCGGATAATCCGGACTTTCGACGACTATCAGCTTTGGGAAAAGGACGAAGTAGCCGTAAACGAATCCGGACGGGAACTGTTCGGAGAATCCTTTGTTTCCACCACGTCAAGGAACTTCACTTTCACTGTTCCCAACATCACTTCGGACGATGCCAAAGTGACGCTGCGCTTTATCGCCAAAGCCGTGCAAGGAAGGACTTCTGTCACCCTCTCCGCCAATGACAGCACCATCATCAATCTGACCGTACCCGGGAACGGGGTTGGCGACACCTACACGAAGGCGGTCGCTGTTTCCGGCACGAGAGAATGGAAAGGGACGAAAAAAGAGAAGACGACTTTCACGGTCAACTACGGGAAAACAGGTGACCAAAATGCGTATCTGGACTATATCCGCTTTCAAATGCGCCGTTCCCTCTCTTTCGCAGGCACGCAGATGGCATTCAGAAGCACGGACGCATTGAATAATGTGTCCCGATTCCAATTGGGCAATGCTTCGGCCAATACAGTCGTATGGGATATTACAGACACGCAGCGGCCGTTGCGGATCGAAGGGGATTTAAAAGACACTGATTTCTCTTTTTCCGTTTCTGCCTCGGATAAAATACGAGAATTCATTGCTTTTGACAAAGAGAAATTGACGGATACGCCCACCATCGTAGGCGAAATAAATCCTCAAGACCTGCATGGATTGGGGCCATTCAACATGGTCGTCATTGCTCCGGAAATACTCACGTCCGAAGCAGAACGATTGGCGGAGGCCCATAGGAAACACGACGGGCTGAGTGTCTTAGTCGTCAGTCCCGACGCGATTTACAACGAGTTCTCAAGCGGGACTCCGGATGCGACAGCCTATCGCCGTTTCCTGAAGATGCTTTACGACAGAAGCACCGAAGAAACGCCCTTGAAATACCTGTTGCTGTTCGGGGACGGTGCGTTCGACAATAGAGGACTGACCCGGGAATGGGGCTTGAACAAAAGCCTGTTGAAAAACATGCTGCTCACCTATCAGTCGGAGAACTCCATCGACATCAATTCTTTCACGACCGATGATTATTTCGGGATTCTGGAAGACGGAAGCGGGGCTTACATCAGTGCCTCGAAAATGAGCATCGGCATCGGTCGATTCCCGGTACGTACCACGGCGGAAGCTTCCGCCGCAGTATCCAAAGTCATCGACTATATGGAAAATTCATTGCCTGGGAGCTGGAAAAACAATGTGACATTCGTCGCGGACGACGGGGGCAACGCAGACACCGACAAGCAAATCCACATGAGGCAGGCAGACCAAATCGCGGAGATTGTCAACAGCCAGCACAGCGAGTTCAAGGTAAACAAGCTTTACATGGATGCCTACACGAAAGACAGGACAGGAGGAAACGCTTCCTATCCCGATGTCCGCAACGCTTTGCAGAAACAGCTGAAGAACGGACTGATGGTGTTGAATTATACCGGGCATGGCAGCACGACCGCATGGGCGGACGAAGGCGTGCTGACACAGTCCGACATCCAGCAGGCGACTTACCCTTATCTTCCCCTTTGGATTACCGCCACATGCGATTTCTCAAGATTCGATGCCTTGGCGACATCGGCAGGCGAGTCGGTTTTCCTGAATGCGAAAAGTGGAGGAATCGCCCTGTTCTCGACGACTCGCGCTGTTTATCCTGATCAGAATGTATTAATCAACCGAGCCATCATCAACAACCTCTTCACCAAGAACGACGAGGGGCATTACCTTACACTGGGCGAAGTGATGAAAGCGGCAAAAGCGAACTTGGGGTCGAACAGCAACAAGCTTAATTTCATTCTAATCGGAGACCCCGCGTTAAGATTGAATTTCCCTGACTACGAAGTCGTGGTGACTGAAATAAACGGCAACCCGGTCAACGAGTTCGTCCCTCCGACGCTCAAAGCACTGGAGAAGGTGACCGTCAAGGGAGAAGTGCATTCCCCGGACGGAAAGAAAGACGCGACTTTCAATGGTTTGCTGAACGCCACGGTCATGGACAGCAAGCAGACCGTCACGACGTTGGACAATTTCAACACCGGGAAAAAATTCCAATACACGGATTATCCGAACACGTTGTACATCGGGAAGGACTCGGTGCGCCAAGGGGAGTTCAGCATCTCCTTCACCATGCCGAAGGACATTTCTTATTCCAACGACTACGGGAAGATGAACTTCTATGCCATCAACGTGAAGGACACAGCCGAAGCACAAGGCTCGTTCCTGAACTTCCGGGTAGGCGGCACGTCAGAAGAGGGCGGAGATGACAACGAAGGTCCGGAAGTGCGCTATTTATACTTGAATGACACGACATTCACGGATGGAGGGAATGTGAATGCCACCCCGCTCTTGGTGGTCTCGCTGTGGGACAAGAGCGGCATCAACATGACGGGCAGCAGCATAGGCCATGACATCATGCTGACGATAGACAACCAAACGGCCAAAAGCTACAACCTCAACGAATACTATCAAGTGACGGGCACCGATGGTTCCGGTTCGATCGTGTTCTCCATACCCGAGTTGGAGGCCGGGGAACATACGGCGGAATTCAAAGTATGGGACGTACTGAACAATTCGACGACATACACCTTTACCTTCCATGTCGTTGCAGACATGAAACCGGAACTGATAAAGCTATATGCGTCCCCCACCCCTGCCAGGAGCTTCGTGACCTTCTTCATGTTCCACAACCTGCCCGGCTCGGAACTGGACGTGAAATTGGAAGTGTTCGACATGACGGGACGGTTGCGCTGGAGTCATGAAGAACGAGGTTCGTCCGATGCGTTCAAAGCATACGAGCTGCAATGGGACCTGTTCGGCAACGGGAATGCCCGATTACGGCCGGGAGTGTATATTTACAGAGCCTCATTGCGTTATGGGAATTCCAAGAGCGTAACGGAAGCAAAGAAAATGATAATCCTTGCACAATAAACAAGGAAAATGATGGTTATTATAAAGAGACTCATTCGTAATAAGAAATTAGTAAATGAAGATGATACGATTTTGCAATTTGAAACTTTTCGCATTGTCAATAGCGTTATGGCTGACTTCAGTCCCGACGTATGCTGACGATCAAAACGTAAAGAAAGAATTCGCCCCGATTGGCACGGCTGTTCCCTCTTTGTCCATTGCGCCTGATGCAAGGGGGGGAGGAATGGGAGACAATGGCGTTTCCACCCTGCCGGATGCCAATTCACAATACTGGAATCCTGCCAAATATGCGTTCAGCGTAAGCAGCGCCGGAGTATCCCTCTCCTACACTCCGTGGTTACGCAAGTTGGTCAACGACGTGGCCCTGGTAAACCTTTCCGGGTTCTACAAGATTGGCACGGACGACAGGCAGGCGATAGCCGCTTCTTTGCGTTACTTCACCATGGGCGAGATCAACGATTACGACTACAGCAGCGGAGCGTTACTGACCACCATCAATCCGTATGAAATGGCATTCGATGTGAGCTATAGCCGCAAGCTGTCCGAATCATACTCCATGGCAGTCGCTTTGCGCTATATCCGTTCCGACCAAGGAGCGGACGTGGATGCCGAACTGGTCCCAGCCAACGCCTTTGCGGCCGATGTGGCGGGTTACCTGGAAAAATATGTCATACTTGGCAATGCGGAAGCTCTTTGGAGCTTTGGCTTCAATATCGCCAATATCGGGACGAAAATCTCATACGACGGCGGCGCGACGAACCAGTTCCTGCCTACCAAATTGTCCATAGGGACTGGACTGCTCTATCCCATAGATGATTACAACCAGATAGGTGCGTACGTAGATATCAGCAAATACCTCGTGCCAAGCGAACCACAACTGAACGGTTCGACCACCGAAGACAACGAAGACTACCAACGACGGAAAGATGAATACAATTCCATGTCTCCGATCACAGGCATCTTCAAGTCGTTCGGGGATTCCCCCCTGGGATTCAAAGGAGAAATGAAAGAAATCATGAGTTCCATCGGATTGGAATATAGTTATAACCAGCAATTCTTCGTACGTGGCGGATACCATTACGAAAGCAAAGACATGGGTAACCGCCAGTACTTCTCCGTCGGGGCAAGCTTCTGCATGAGCGTATTCCAATTGGATGCCGCCTACTTGATCAGCACAGTCCCCAGCAACCCGCTGGACCAGACTTTGCGTTTTTCGCTTTCCTTCGACATGGACGGATTAAAGAACTTATTTAAATAAACGGCAGGATGAAAATACGTGTAGGCTTCGGGTATGACGTGCACAAGCTTGTGCAAGGAAGAGAGCTTTGGCTGGGCGGCATCAAAATCGAACATTCCGAGGGATTGCTGGGACACAGCGACGCGGATGTCCTGATCCATGCAATATGCGATGCCCTGTTAGGCGCAGCCAATTTGCGCGACATCGGTTATCACTTTCCCGACACGGCCCATGAATACGAGAACATAGACAGCAAAATCCTGTTAAAGAAAACGATGATGCTTTTACGGGATGCAGGTTATGAGTTGGGCAATATCGATGCCACCGTGGCTGCCGAACGTCCCAAGCTGAACCCGCACATACCGCGGATGAAGCAAGTGCTGGCATCCGTCATGGGGACAGAAGAGGATAACATTTCCATCAAAGCCACGACGACAGAAAAACTCGGGTTCACGGGTAGGCAGGAAGGCATGGCTGCTTATGCAACCGTCTTGATAACAAAAATCAGCGACGTCCCTTGAAGAACCGGCGCATCTTCTCGGCGCATTCCGTTTCCATCACCCCTTTCCTCACTACCGTTTTAGGGTGAAAGGCTCCGGGGGCGTACATGCTATACCCCCGCTTCTCATCCGTTGTGCCATACACTACCGTCGACAATTGCGCCCACCCGATGGCCCCCGCACACATGACACAAGGCTCTACCGTGACGTAAAGCGTGCAATTGTTCAGATACTTTGCACCCAACATATTCGTCGCTGCCGTGATTGCCAAGATTTCGGCATGGGCCGTCACGTCGTTCAGCCTTTCCGTTTCATTGTGCGACCTGGCAATGATTCTCCCATTGCACACGACCACGGCCCCCACGGGTACTTCCCCCTCTTCCGCCGCCAAGTCGGCTTCCAGCAAAGCCTGCTTCATGTAGTATTCGTCATCATGCGGGATAATCATCGTCTCATCTCGTTTTCGTTGAACAAAGTAGGGTAATCCTCCTCCAAAGTGCGGATAATATGAACCAAAATGGTCTCTCGGTACCACCGGGACTTATTGGCAATCTTATACTTTGCCAAATACCGCTCGACCGTCCTGTGCTCGTCATCGTTCAGCATGAAAGTAACCTTATGAGTCCGTGGGTGGTTCGGCCGCGCCGTTGAATATTTCCTTATCCGCTGTTTCATTCCGCAAAAGTAATCCACATTCTTCAATTATAAAGAAATATAGCCGTATATTTGTAGTCAAATGGACAAATAAACGATATGGCGCAACAAAATCAGACGGGTAAAGAGGGCGAATCCGAGGCTCGTGTTTATTTGCAGAAAAAAGGATACCGGATACTGCATTCCAATTGGCATTTCCACCATTACGAATTGGACATCGTGGCGCAGCATGGACACGAGCTGGTAGTCGTCGAGGTGAAAACCCGTTCGGAAGCTCCCCTGCTCGAACCGGAAGACGCCATTGACGGGAAGAAAATCAAACGTACCGTCGCGGCAGCCGATGCCTACATCCGTTACTTCAACTGCGACATGCCCGTGCGGTTCGACGTGATAACCATCTTGAGAGATTCATCCGGCTATCACATCCAAGACCATATCGAGGATGCATTCTATCCCCCTTGCCTTTGAACAAAACGGTTTTACGGGCCATGAAGCATCAAGTAATCACAATCACCCCTTAAAGGACTCGACAAAATCATGACACAGGACAACGAAAAAGAGACACCCCGCTTGATACGGCTGGAAGAAGTTAATTCCACGAATGCGTACCTCCATTCCCTCAACCAGAAAGAGAGGCTGCCGGAGGGCAGTGTCGTATGGGCGGACTTCCAAACTTCGGGACGAGGGCAAATCGGGAACTCCTGGGAGTCCGAGAGCGGGAAGAACCTGACGTTCAGCATGGTCTTCTACCCGTCGTTCCTCCTCGCCAGGCGCCAGTTCCTGATTTCACAGGTGGCAGCCCTCAGCGTCAAGGAGACCTTGGATGAATATACCCGGGGCATAACGGTCAAATGGCCCAATGACATATATTGGAATGACAAGAAGATATGTGGCATGCTGATTGAGAACGACCTTGCCGGAGAATACATCTACTCCTCGATAATAGGCATAGGCATCAACATCAACCAAGCCCGGTTCCGAGGCGATGCTCCCAACCCGGTCTCGCTGTGCCAGATTTTAGGGAAAGAGGTGGAAAAAGAGGATGTCATGCATCGTTTCCTCCGCCATGTCTACACGAACTACCTGACATTGATGGAAGGGGAGCATGATGCCACGCTTGCCGGCAAATACCTGGATTCGTTATACCGGAAAGAGGGGTTCTTCCTTTATGAGGACAAAAACGGGAGGTTTGAGGCGGAATTTGCCGGAATCGAACCGACCGGGCACTTGTTATTGAGGACAAAAGACGGTTCTGTACGGAGATACGAATTCAAGGAAGTGAAATTTGTGTTGGGATGACCCTCCCGCGAAAAGGTTGCCACCTCTTTTGGAAAAGGCCGCTGCCTTTCGGGGGAACGGCCGTATCCTTTTGCCTGGACGACCGCAATGAAACAGCCCGGGAGACACGGCCATGTTCCATGTGGAACGGTGTCCAAAGGCTATCGCATCCGACCATTCTTATTTCTGGAGGATTTCGAGAGGGACATTCCCTATCTGCGATGCCAATTCCGAAAAGGAGCTTTGGAAAGAACCATATATCTTATTCGTCTTGGACAATGTGAACATATCAACAATTCCGCCTTTTACCCCGGCGATGGAATTGCGGCCTGCTTTCTCCTTGGCAGTCAGCACACGGTCGCCATAGCGGGAACGGATTTCATTCTTGACGGCCTCGGAGTCGGTCGCAAGAAAGATGACAGTATCCGGATTCTTCTCGATTTCAGCATCAACGGCTTCGACAAACAACCGGGTGGGACTCTGCCGGATGGACGCGGCATTATCGGTCCGGCGGATATGGATGCCAACCGTATGGGGAGAGAATCGGCGAGTAAATGAAACGATTTCCCTGTCCATGTCCTGCCGCGGGACAAACAGCTTGCGCAACAAGGCATAATCATACTTTTGAAAGTCCGAGTAGGAAGCAAGGTACACCTCCCCTTGCCTTGCCCATCTCCCGAAATCAAAATTCTGCTTGCACAACTGCGTTATCTGTTTTTCATAAAGGCAGTCGTCGAAAAGAATCCGTTGGAAGAAGCGGGGAATGAACAAGTTCTTCTTCCGCGGACGGTCGAAAGTCCAATAATCATAAAAAGCGGCCTCGCGCACGGACAAGCCGTCACAGTCCACAGGCTGGAACAAGGCATCGAAAGGGGCATTCAACGCCCGGTCCTTAAACCACACGACAGAAACCGCCTCCCCGACTTTCTTGGCAAGCGTGCAAGCAGAAGCCATCGCCCTCATCCGGTTCGCCAAACCGCCGACCGGCACAAAAAACAATTTACCCATATATCCCGAATTATATCCGGTGCAAAGATAGCACAAAATTCTTATAGACTGTTGGCGGGAAGGACATGGGACAATGGTATCCGCACCGTCCCGCCACGTTTCAGAAATCCTTGAGAAAGAACCTAAGCAACCTCTTGTAAGAAAAGAAAATATGCTTGATGGATTTTCTGTTTATCTCCTTGTTGCACATCACGAATGCCGGGTGACTCAAGGGGAAACGAATGTTTTCATGCGCGACATACAGTTTTTTGTTTTTCTTAGACGTGTGCGTTGCGTTTTCACTCCCCAGCCCAATGTTGGTGACAAGATTAACCGAAGGATATACAGACAACTGGTTCTGCAGCCTCAAGGAATAATAATAAAAAACGCCCCAAGGATTAAGC
>CALBYC010000080.1 GCA_937890135.1 uncultured Parabacteroides sp. | reverse complement strand
TAAGGCCGCGGGCGAGAAGACATTCCGTGAAATAGTAAGGGCTATGAAGAAAGGCAGTGAAAATGCCTTGGAAGAGTTTAAAAGAAATAACGAAAAATAAATTATGGCTACGAAAGGATATGTGGGAGGAATCGTCTCCAACCTGGTTACTGTAGAGGTGGACGGGCCGGTTTCTCAAAATGAAATCTGTTACATTTCGGTCGGTGGTGTCAAGCTGATGTCCGAGGTAATCAAAGTAATAGGTAAGAATGCCTTTGTGCAGGTATTTGAAAGCACGCGCGGCATGCGGGTGGGCGACACGGCGGAATTCCAGGGACACATGTTGGAAGTGACGTTGGGTCCGGGCATGTTGTCCCGCAATTATGATGGTTTGCAGAATGACTTGGACAAGATGCAAGGTGTCTTCTTGAAAAGAGGTGAGTATACGTTCCCCTTGGACAATGAGAAGAAATGGTCTTTCCATCCATTGGCAAAGGTCGGAGATAAGGTGAAAGCCGGAGCTTGGTTGGGCGAAGTGGACGAGAATTCACAGCCGCACAAGATCATGGTGCCGTTCACATTCCAGGGAACTTACACGGTTAAGAGCGTCGCGGAGGCCGGCGAATATACCATCCATGACACCATGGCCGTGCTGGCCGATGCTTCCGGCAATGAAGTGAAGGTGACTATGATACAAAAATGGCCGGTCAAGAAGCCCATTACTTGTTATAAAGTCAAGCCCCGTCCGTATAAGCTGCTTGAAACGGGCGTGAGAACGATTGACACGGTCAACCCGATCGTGGAGGGAGGCACCGGGTTCATTCCAGGGCCGTTCGGAACAGGTAAAACCGTATTGCAGCACGCCATTTCCAAACAGGCGGAAGCGGACATCGTTATCATAGCCGCTTGCGGCGAGCGTGCCAACGAAGTCGTGGAAGTCTTCACGGAATTCCCCGAATTGATAGATCCCCATACGGGCCGGAAATTGATGGAAAGGACCATCATCATTGCCAATACGTCCAATATGCCGGTAGCCGCACGCGAGGCATCCGTTTATACGGCCATGACCATTGCCGAGTATTATCGGAACATGGGGCTGAAAGTGCTGTTGATGGCGGATTCCACTTCACGTTGGGCACAAGCATTGCGCGAGATGTCCAACCGTCTGGAGGAGTTGCCCGGACCGGATGCGTTCCCGATGGACTTGTCGGCGATCATCGCCAACTTCTACGCGCGTGCAGGATATGTCGAACTGGAGAATGGTGCGACGGGCTCCGTCACGTTCATAGGTACCGTTTCACCGGCGGGTGGTAACTTGAAGGAACCCGTGACCGAGAACACGAAAAAGGTGGCGCGTTGTTTCTATGCGTTGGAGCAAGAGCGCGCAGACCGCAAGCGTTATCCGGCTGTCAACCCGATTGACAGTTACTCCAAATATTTGGAATATCCTGAATTTCAGGAATACATATCCCGGCACATCTCTCCTAATTGGATTGGAAAGGTCGACGAGATAAAAACACGCATGCTGCGCGGCAAGGAAATAGCCGAACAGATCAACATCCTCGGTGATGACGGCGTTCCGGTTGATTATCATGTGACTTTCTGGAAGTCGGAATTGATAGACTTCGTCATCTTGCAGCAGGATGCCTTTGACACCATCGATGCCGTTACCCCATTGGCCCGCCAGGAGTTCATGCTGGACAAAGTCGTCTCGATCTGCCGCACCGATTTTAAATTCGACAGCTTCTTGGAAGCCATGGATTATTTTAAGAAGATGATAAATATCTTCAAGCAGATGAACTATTCTGAGTATGAGAGCGAACAGTTCCATAAATTCAATGATGAACTGGATGCTTTGTTAAAGGAAAAAACGAAATAATAGGATAGCATTATGGCAACAAAAGCATTTCAGAAAATATATACAAAAATAACCCAAATCACAAAAGCAACCTGCTCGTTGAA
>CALBYC010000079.1 GCA_937890135.1 uncultured Parabacteroides sp. | reverse complement strand
ACTTGGACAAACAGGACCAGAATCTGTTGTGCTACCATTACACCATAGTACAATACAAAGAACAACTAATGTCTCCTCTCATTTGCGGTTGCAAAGGTAGTTACTTTTCCTTATTTTCCAAATATTTTTCGATTATTTTTATCAAATAATTTCATATAGGTCAACTCGCCACACAAATAAATATTGATTATCAAACAATTCCATTTTTCAAATACAACATTCTTTCCGTAAAAGAAAACGAAGATGAACATTTGATATGGTTCTCTTGTTATCAAAAGAAAATGACCGAGATTGCTTTCTACTCAGCAAAAATATAGAAGTTTGTATGCAAAAAAAGATTATTACGAGTATCTTTGCAATCTTGAAAAGATTAAAACATCATTATTATTCAGAATGGAGCAAACGCAAATTTTAGTCGAGGCCATTGTCAAAGGCCTACAAGAAAAGAAAGGAAAAAATATCACTATTGTCGATTTAAGGAAAATCGAGGGTGCAATCTGCCAATATATGGTAATCGCAGAAGGCAACTCCCCTTCGCAGGTCTCCGCTTTATGCGATTCAGTTTGGGACTTTGCCAGAAAAGAAGCCGGGGAGAAGTCAATCTCCATCGATGGTGAACAACGTGCCGAATGGATTGGAATGGATTACGGGACAGTTACTGTACACATATTCCTTCCCGAGAAACGCAAGTTCTATAATCTGGACACGCTGTGGGAAGATGCACCCAAAAAGGATGTTCCCAATTTAGATTAACAGCATTTTTATAGTTATATGGAGAACAATTTAAACAAACCGAACAAGCCAAAACAAAGAATGTTCCGTTTCAACTTTTATTGGATGTACGGACTCATTTTTATGATGTTGGTGGCTTTATACATGACCAATGATTCGTCAGAGACGAAAGAAATTGACTGGACTGAATTCCAGAAATTGACCAAAGAAAACGTCTTTGACAAAATGATTGTATTCAATCACAAAAACATAGTTGAAGCAACCGTCAAATCGGACAAAGTCAATCTTGTCTTCCCGGAAGAGAAAAATAAGCATTCACTTTCACCTAAGGTTTTCATCAAAATACCTTCTTCCGATAAATTTGCCGATTTCTATGACAACGCCGTTGCCAGCAATCATATCGACACACAGGTCAGCTTTGAAGAGGGCGATGACACCATGTGGAACTTTCTCATCTCTTTCGGACCAATTATCCTGTTCGTCCTTATTTGGATTTTCTTCATGCGCAGGATGTCGGGAGGAGCTGGCAACGGGCCTGGCAATGTTTTTAGCGTCGGAAAATCCAGAGCACAACTATTCGACAAAGACAATGACACGAAAGTGACATTCAAGGATGTAGCCGGATTGGCAGGCGCAAAACAAGAAGTGGAAGAAATCGTCTCATTTTTAAAGAACCCTTCCAAGTATACAGTATTAGGTGGGAAGATTCCGAAAGGAGCTTTATTGGTAGGACCTCCCGGCACCGGCAAAACATTATTGGCAAAAGCGGTAGCCGGTGAAGCAAACGTCCCATTCTTCTCATTGTCCGGTTCAGATTTCGTGGAAATGTTCGTAGGGGTAGGAGCCTCGCGTGTCCGAGACCTTTTCCGTCAGGCAAAAGAGAAGGCTCCCTGCATTGTCTTTATTGATGAAATAGATGCAATAGGCCGTGCAAGAGGTAAAAACATCAACATGAACAGCAATGATGAACGAGAAAACACATTGAACCAATTGCTGACCGAAATGGACGGTTTCGGTTCTAACAGCGGTGTAATCATTTTAGCTGCGACCAATAGAGCTGACATATTGGATAAAGCGCTGCTACGTGCCGGCCGTTTTGACCGCCAAATCTATGTGGATTTGCCCGACTTGAACGAAAGGAAAGATATATTCAACGTGCATTTACGGCCAATCAAGATAGACAAGTCTGTCGATGCAGAACTGCTGGCTCGCCAGACACCGGGATTCTCCGGTGCGGATATTGCCAATGTATGCAATGAGGCTGCACTGATTGCTGCCCGAAACGACAAAAAGTTCGTGCAAAAAGAGGACTTCATGAATGCAATAGACCGCATTGTGGGTGGCCTTGAAAGAAGGACGAAAGTGATGACAGAAGCTGAAAGAAAAAGCATCGCCATCCATGAAGCCGGACATGCCACCATCAGTTGGAAATTAGAGTATGCCGATCCTTTGGTGAAAGTAACCATTGTCCCACGAGGAAAAGCTTTAGGAGCGGCGTGGTATTTGCCGGAAGAAAGGCAAATCACAACCCGAGAGCAGTTGCTGGATGAAATGTGTGCCACATTGGGTGGACGGGCAGCCGAGGAGTTATTCTTGGGAAGAATATCCACCGGTGCATCCAATGATTTGGAACGTGTGACAAAGCAAGCATATGCGATGGTAGTTTATTTCGGCATGAGTGAACGTCTCCCTAACGTAAATTACTATGACACAAGCGGACAAGAATGGGGATTTACCAAACCATATAGTGAAGAGACAGCCAAACTGATTGACATCGAAGTGCAACGGATCATCCGTGAGCAGTATGAAAGAGCAAAAAGTATCCTCACGGCCAATGCAAAAGGGCATGACCTATTGGCTGCTGCTTTGTTGGAACGCGAGGTCGTTTATAGCGAAGACGTGGAAGCCATCTTCGGCAAACGGCCTTGGCCTTCCCGCTCAGAGGAAATCTTGGAGAGCCAGCAAGCCGCCGATGAAAAGAAGAAAGCGGAAGAAAAAGAAGGCAAGGAAAAGGAGGAAGGCACTACCAAGACTGCCGATGCTAACCCAATGGATAAGCCTGGCACGGATAAGCCTGACCAACAAGAGGAATAATAATCAATCTTCTTGGAGCAAGTTTATAAAAGAAGCGGGTATTGTAAGTTTGCAGACTTATGTACCCGCTCTTTATTTTATAAGCAATCACTTTTTTACCACCCTTTTCTTCAGTTTGCAAAACCACGAAGTGCTGATGCGCATGTAATGAGCAATGTATTTGTCAGGGACGCGATGGATAATCCAG
>CALBYC010000078.1 GCA_937890135.1 uncultured Parabacteroides sp. | reverse complement strand
GTGGGTGCCGTAGATAATATTTTGGTTTCTTCCACGATAGGCCGTAACAAATTGCTGATTCCGGGCGAAGTCATTTCTGCAATTATCAATGGGACAGATGAACTTTTGGCCGAATTACGTTCCATGGGAATTGGTTGCTATGCAACAGGTGGTGAAACTGCCGATGTCGGAGATTTGGTTCGCACGATAATAGTGGACAGCACGGTCACATGCCGCATGAAAAGGGCAGATGTCATTGACAACAAGAATATTCAAGGTGGTGATGTCATCGTCGGCCTTGCCTCATTTGGCCAAGCCACCTATGAAAAAGAATACAATGGAGGTACAGGAAGCAACGGACTGACTTCAGCCAGACATGATGTTTTCAGCAAATATCTAGCGAAAAAGTATCCGGAAAGCTATGATGCCGCTGTCCCTGAAGAGTTGGTATATTCAGGTGGATTGAGGCTGACAGATGCCATCGAAGAATTGGGAATAGACGCAGGCAAGTTAGTCCTTTCCCCTACTCGCACATATGCTCCGGTCATCAAAAAGTTATTAGATATACTCCGTCCACAGATTCATGGCATGGTTCACTGTTCCGGAGGAGCACAAACCAAAGTAATGCATTTCGTGCATCACAAGCATATCGTTAAGAACAATTTGTTCCCCGTACCTCCTTTGTTCCTTATCATCCAACAGCAAAGCGGTACTGACTGGAGTGAAATGTACAAAGTATTCAATATGGGACACCGTATGGAAATCTATATTGCTCCAGAATATGCAGATGACGTCATTGAAATCGCCAAGGGCTTCAACATTGATGCCCGTATTGTCGGATTTGTAGAAGAATCAGACACCAACGTGCTAACTATCGAAAGCGAAAACGGAACTTTTACATATAAATCATAAATGGCAGAAAAGAACACGCTGTTAGAAAAATTAGATGGTTTAGTGAGCCGCTTTGAAGAAATCGGCACACTGATAACTGACCCGGCTGTCATTGCAGATATGAAACGATTCGTCAAACTCAACAAAGAGTTTAGCGATTTGGAAAAGATCATGCATAAGCGTACCGAATATGTTCATGCACTAAAAGGAATAGCCGAAGCAAAAGAGCTATTAGATACAGAACAAGATTCCGAAATGAGGGAAATCGCCCGCGAAGAATTGGACAGTTGCAGTATGCGTGTTCCACAATTGGAAGAAGAGATAAAGCTGCTATTGATTCCAAGTGACCCTGAAGACGACAAAAATGCGATTGTGGAAATCAGGGGAGGTACTGGAGGTGACGAAGCAGCTCTCTTTGCAGGAGATTTATATCGAATGTATGTCAAATATTGCGAGTCAAAAGGATGGAAAGTTGCAGTATCTAGTTTCAATGAAGGTGCAGCTGGTGGCTATAAAGAAATAATCTTTACCGTAACCGGAGAGAAAGTATACGGTGCCCTTAAATACGAGTCGGGTGTGCATCGGGTACAGCGTGTCCCCGCAACAGAAACTCAGGGACGAGTACATACCTCTGCCGCAACAGTAGCAGTCCTTCCAGAGGCAGATGAATTTGACGTGGAAATCAATGAGGGTGAAATCAAATGGGACACGTTCCGTTCGGGTGGCGCTGGAGGACAGAATGTTAACAAGGTGGAATCAGGCGTAAGATTACGCTATGTTTGGAAAAATCCCATAACAGGGACCAACGAAGAGATTTTGATAGAATGTACGGAAACCAGGGACCAACCCAAAAACAAAGAGAGGGCTTTAACCCGCCTGCGTTCGTTTATCTATGACAAAGAACATCAAAAGTATGTCGATGACATTGCCAAACGTCGCAAGACAATGGTTTCCACCGGGGATCGCTCTGCAAAAATCAGGACATATAACTATCCTCAAGGACGGATAACAGATCATCGGATCAACTATACAACATATAACCTTTCAGCTTTCATGGATGGGAATATACAAGATTGCATTAACCACTTAATAGTAGCAGAGAATGCAGAACGAATGAAAGAATCAGAATTATAAATAGACAAGACAAGGAAATGAACAAACAGCAATTATTTGAAAATATCAAAAAGAAACAATCATTCTTATGCGTAGGCTTGGACACGGACATAAAAAAAATCCCTGCCCACCTGCTGAATGAAGAAGACCCCATATTTGCCTTTAACAAGGCTATCATTGACGCTACTGCCGATTATTGCGTCGCCTACAAGCCAAACATGGCCTTTTATGAAAGTTTAGGAGTAAAAGGAATCATGGCTTTCGAGAAGACTGTCCAATATTTGAAAGAACAGTATCCCGACCAATTCATCATTGCCGATGCAAAACGTGGAGATATCGGCAATACGTCGGAGATGTATGCCCGCTCATTTTTCGACCATACACATGTCGATGCCGTAACTGTAGCTCCATATATGGGGGAAGACAGCGTCAAACCTTTTTTGATTTACCCGGAAGCTTGGGTCATCCTGTTGGCATTGACCTCCAACAAAGGCTCGCATGACTTCCAATTCACAGAAGATGCAAAGGGGGAACGCTTGTTTGAAAAAGTATTGAAGAAATCCCAAGAATGGGCATCTGACAATCAAATGATGTATGTAGTAGGTGCCACGCAAGGCAAAATGTTTTTGGATGTCCGTAAATACGCACCGCACCATTTCCTCCTTGTCCCTGGCATCGGAGCCCAGGGGGGCAGCTTGAAAGAAGTCGCCGAATACGGAATGAATGACCAATGCGGATTGCTTGTCAATTCTTCGAGAGCGATTATCTATGCAGATAAAACGGAGAGATTCGCTGAAGCTTCATACGAAGCCGCCAAAGTCATTCAGGAAGAAATGGCCGGATACTTAAAAGAAAAATGTCTAATTTAATAAATTCTTGATAGATGAAGATGACAAGGATGCGGCAGAACATTCTTCAGATTCTTCTCCTATGAGGTTATATCATTATTAAAATTAAAGTAAAAGCAATGGAGTTTTCAGCCATACAAATTGCCACCTTTTTAAATGGGACCGTAGAAGGCAACCCGGATGTGAAAGTAAGCAATTTCTCTAAAATAGAAGATGGGAAGCCGGGGACATTGACATTCTTGGCAAATGCTAAATATGAGCACTATATCTATCAAACAAAAGCAAGCATCGTATTGGTCAATAATGACTTTGCTCCTGCAGAACAAGTCCCGGCCACTATGGTAAGAGTGGAAAACGCATATGCTGCCCTTGCGATGCTGCTAAATCTCGTCGAGCAACATAAACAGAAAAAAGAGGCAGGCATTGATTCGGCTGCTTTCATTGCTAAAAACGCTACCATTGGAGAAGGGTGCTATGTAGGAAGTTTCGCTTATATTGGCGATAATGCCCGTTTAGGCAAGAACTGCCGAATATACCCTCATGCTTATATCGGTGACAATGTCAACATAGGAGACAACTGCATCGTTTATCCGCATGTCACAGTCTACGAAGGTTGCATAATAGGCAATAGCTGTATCTTGCATGCGGGTTCAGTGATTGGAGCCGATGGCTTTGGATTTGCGCCTGAAGGCGAAACCTATAAAAAAATTCCTCAATTAGGGAATGTCGTCATTGAAGACGATGTGGAAATCGGAGCCAATACGACCATAGACCGTGCTGTGATGGAATCAACTATTATCCACAAAGGGGCCAAGCTGGATAATTTGATACAAATAGCACACAATGTCGAAGTGGGTGAAAACACAGTCATGGCCGCCCAGGTTGGGATAGCCGGTTCGACCAAGATAGGCAAACATTGTATGTTTGGAGGACAAGTGGGATTGGCCGGGCACATCAAAATAACTGACCATGTTAATTTTGGAGCCCAATCCGGAGTCATAAGTGATATCAAAGAGCCGACTACAGTATTAGGGTCACCGGCCATACATGCAAAATCATTTATGCGTTCAAGCGCAATATTCAACCATCTGCCGGACATGTACCGTACCATGGGGCAATTGCAACAAGAAATAGAAAAATTAAAGGAGTTAATAAATAAAGAATAAAACTATGCAAAAGCAAAATACGCTGGGTGGCAGTTTCAGCCTTCAGGGGAAAGGCTTACATACCGGATTAAACATTCATATATCGTTCAATCCTGCGCCCGAAAATTATGGATATAAAATCAAACGTACCGATTTGCCTGAACAGCCAATCATTGATGCTGTGGCTGAAAATGTAATCAACACCCAAA
>CALBYC010000077.1 GCA_937890135.1 uncultured Parabacteroides sp. | reverse complement strand
GCGGACTGATGGTGGCATGAATAACGTGACTACGATGTTTGGTATCTTTGGCCGTGCCGACTACTCCTATCAGGGTAAATACTTGGCGACATTCACTGTCCGTCGGGATGCTTCGTCCCGTTTCTCTGAGAAGAACAGATGGGGTACTTTCCCGTCTCTCTCTTTGGGTTGGCGTATGTCCGATGAAAAGTTTATGGAAAAGACTCGTACGTGGTTGGACGATTTCAAGTTGAGAGCTGGATACGGAACCACGGGAAACTCGAACATTGATGCTTATAACTGGGCGTTCCAATATGGTACGGGCAACCGCTATCTTTATAGCATTAGTGGCTCCGATACCGAGGCTGCTGCTGGATATGGCGTAACCAATTTGGGTGACACGGATGCTAAGTGGGAAACATCCAAAATGTTCAACGTGGGATTTGACGCCACGGCATTCGACCAGCGTTTCACTGCCAATTTCGACTATTATATCAAAAATACTTCCGACATGCTTATCGATGCCAACTGGTCTGCCTTGGCGGGCAATGCCGACAAGCCCAAGGTGAACATCGGTGACATGACGAACAAGGGAGTTGACGTGAACCTGACCTGGCGAGATGAAGTTGGCGAATTCGATTATTCAATTGGTTTGAATCTTTCTCATTACAAGAACAAGCTGACCGACATCGGAACAGATGCAGGCATTTTCGAAGGTACGCGTATCTCTAACATGAACGTCATGATGAAGGGGCATGCCATCGGTGAGTTCCATGGCTATCAGTTGGATGGCATCTACAAGAGCGAAGATGAAGTGAAGAATTATAAGAACGATGCCGGAGGCACGGTGCTTCCGTTCGGTACGTCGGACGCTTCCTCATTGAACGCATCGCAGTATGTAGGCCAGTATAAGGTGAAGGATGTGAACAACGATGGCAAGATTGATGCTAATGACCGTACTTTCATCGGTAACCCGCATCCAGACTTGACAGGTGGTTTGAACTTGAGCTTGGGATGGAGAGGATTCGACTTGAGCACATATCTTTATTTCTCGATCGGCAATGACCTTTTCGCTATGTATAAATATTATACGCATTTCGGAGCATTGCAGTCTGCTTATTCCAAGGATCGCCGCGACAATTCTTGGGATCCGGAGACCAACCCGGACGGAATCTATCCGATGTGGGCGACCAGCAACGGTGAGAGCACGATTGCTGGCAACGAGTCGAACTCCGGTTATATAGAGGATGGTTCCTACCTGCGTATGCAAACGTTGACTTTGGGTTATACGTTGCCGAAAAAACTTTTGAACAAAATCAAATTCGAGAAAATTCGTGTTTATGGCCAAGTTTCTAATGTTTTCACGTTGACCGGTTATTCCGGACTTGATCCGCAAGTACGTACTGATAATGGTAGCGGTGGTTCAAAAGACCGAAACATGGGCACTGACTATGGTTCGTATGGTATGCCTCGTCAGTTTATCATGGGTGTAAACGTAACTTTCTAATCGATTTTCAAAATGTATGGATAATTAAATAGTAAAAGATATGAAAAGAATATTTATATATGCGGCTATGTTCGCTGCCGCAATAGGAGGCATGACATCCTGCTCCGATTTCCTCGAGGTCAATCCCGTAGGTAAGGTGAGCGAACCTGACTTCCTATCTCAAGACGGTGTGGACAAGCTTTTAACCGGAATGTATGCTAAATTGAACTCGACCGATGCCAATGATGGCTATTTCCGCTCCACATTGACCAACTATGTGTATGGTGACGTGATGGGTGGCAGTGCCAATAAAGGATCGACGTTTGGAGACCAGCCGGACTTCACCAGTTTGGAAACCTATACATTCGCCAGCGATAATTCTTATCCGGAGACGAAATGGTCACATAGCTATGACGGGGTGTTTTTCGCCAACAATGTAATAAAGGTGGCAGACCAAATAAAGGATGAACTCTCTGCCATTAAAGGCGAAAGCAAGGACTATTATACGGAGACCATTGCGCAAGCTCGTTTTATCCGCGGTTTCTTCCATTTTGAGGTTGTCAAGCTCTTCGGTGCTGCCGTACCTTACGTCGATGATGTGGCGATGAAGGAGAATGTAAACCCGAAAGTGTCCAATGTGGATGAAAGTGGTAATTATATATATATCTGGGATAAGATTATCGAAGACTTGCAGTTCGCCTATGATAATTTGCCCGATACTTGGGCGACGGACAAGGGCCGTATCAATAAATGGGCGGCTGCGGCTATGTTGGCGAAAGTAAAGATGTATCAGTCCTCACCCTATAATGGTAAGAACGGCACACAGAACCGTTGGGCGGAAGTGAAGAGCATTTTGGATGACGTGATGGCGAATGGCAAGGACAATAATGGAACCAAGTTCCGCTTGGCAGATACCTATGAAGAGTTGTATATTGCAGGAGAAGGCGACTGGACGGGCGAATCTGTGTTCGACGTGCAGGCTGTGGTTACCGGCACAGTAGAACAGACATCCAGCATCAATGGCCCGTGGCATATCGGCTTTAACGGTGCATTGGGAACTGGAGGTTGGGGATTCTATCAGCCTTCTTACGAATTGGTCAATTCGCATATCGTAGATGAAAACGGCTTGCCAGAAATGGATGGCAGTTATAAGAAACAGCCGTCCCTCTCCTCCTTGGACGAGAACAAAATCCCGCATACGGATTTAGCTGTTTATACAGACCCGCGTCTGGACGTGACGACCGGTCGTTTTGAGACTCCTTATTGGGATTGGACTATTCCGGCCGTACTTGATGGTTGGGTACGTGATGTTTCCAATGGTGGCCTTTATTTGAATAAGAAGACCATTCCGCGTAAAGCCGACAAGGGTAGCCTGTCCATTTCGACAGTCACCTGTTCGACAGCAAAGAACTTCCACCTTGTACGCTATGCCGATGTGTTGTTGTGGTATGCCGAGGCTTTGATAGAACTTGGGCAACCGCAAGAGGCGGGCAAATATATCAACCAAGTGCGCGCACGTGCAGCCAATGGCTTTGTGAAAGCGGCGGACCCGACTACAATGGCAGAAACGACATCCGCTTATGTGCTGGATGACAAGGTCCATGGAGAGAAAAAGGCGAATGCCGCAGCCAACTATCGTATCGGCCTCTACCCGGATTCGCAGTTTAGTACCAAAGAAAAGGCAACACAAGCTTTGCGCTGGGAGCGTAAGATTGAAATGGCTCTTGAAGGACATCGTTGGTATGACTTGGTGCGTTGGGGCATCGCTTCGGAAGAGTTGAACAGCTTTGTGAAATATGAGGCGCAATATTTGAGCAAATATGCCAACAGTGTTTATAATGAGAAGTGGGTTACATTACCTATTCCTCATAACCAAATTCTGAAAATGGATGGTCTTCTTGTACAGAACGAGAATTGGAAATAATCTGAGAGCAATTCTATTTGCATCGGATTAAACATTAGGGGGGGATTATTTCCTCCCCTTTTTTCGTCTATCTATCTAAATATCCTTATATTTGTCCAGGCAATGATAAGCTATGAACAAACACATCGAACTTATACCATTTATTTTGATTGCATTATGTGGCATCGTCTTGGGTGTCTTTCTGCAATTCTCTCAGGAAGCGACTCTGTTTTACCGTGAGCTGCGGCAGTTGTTCCTGTTCGACAGTGATTATATGGGAGGTTTGCTCCGAGACTTTGGCGGAGTAGGGACATTTGCTTCTCAATTTCTCATCCAATTTTTCCGGGTAAGTGGAGTAGGAGCAACGGTGACTGCGGGTATTGGCATTCTTTCCGGATGGCTTTTCTGGTGTACCTTGCGGCGAATAACCTCGGCTTGGTATCTGTCTCCTCTCGCACTATTTCCTGTAGTGTTCCAATATCTTTATCTGCTCAATCATAATTATCATTATGAGGGATTGATTGCTCTTTTCTTTGGATTTCTTGCATTGGCTGTATATGGCAGACTTACGGTGCGGATGGAGGTGATAGGCAGGATGATTACGGGCAGTATGCTTGCGCTTGGATTATTATTCGGCTTGGGATCTGTCGCCCTTTGGTTTGCGGTGATTCTTCTTCTTTATGAATTGCTTGTCCGGAGCAAGGAATGGTATGCCGCTTGTAGCCCGCTGCTTGTTGTGATGGTGGCAGGAGCACTGGCTGTGCAGGCAGGAATGCTCCCGGATTATGACACGGCCTTTTGGATGAAAGATTATGTAGAATATTTCATTGACATTGATGTATTCTACGGATTGTCTTGGCAAAGTTCCTTCTTGCTGATGCTTCTTTTTGCGCTCGCCCGCTATGTAAAGAAGAATAGCTGCTTGAAAATCGGCGTGGCTGTTGCGGCTACCTTGCTACCTGTCTTTTACTACCAATATGCGGCTTGGAACAGGAAAGAGATGGATTTTTATACATTGTCATTATTGTATCATTATATCGATACCGGGCAGTGGGATGCTATCCGGTCATGCAAGGAAATCAATTACCAGAATATGTTGCATCTGAATTGCCTAAACCTTGCTTTGTCGCATGCGGGAAAATTGCAGAGCGACTTGTTCAATTACCCACAGCGGGGTGTTTCTTCTCTGATGTCCAAATATCAGGCGCATATAGAGGAGAGTATGCTTTTTAGCCAGATTTATTATCAAATGGGGGTTATCTCGCTTGCATACGATTTGGCTTTGGGTGCTTCGATTGGTATCACATACGGAAGTCCGATGATGACCAAAACGATAATCAAGTCTCATCTGATTTATGGCCGTTATGCTGCTGCCGAAAAATTCATTGCTCAAATGGAAAAGACCTGGGCTTACAGGGATTGGGCTTCCTCTCAACGTCGTTTTCTCTACAACGACAAGGCTGTGGAGAATGATCCGGAGTTGGGTGAACGCCGAAGGGGGCTAACTGGCAATCGCGACATATTTGCCAACCTACTTGGGGTTTATGAAAATGCAAGCATCGTCCTTGAAGCTAACCCGAAGCTTACGGCTGCAGCCGATTATGCCATCTCTGCTATTCTGCTCTCGAAGGATTTGCCTTCCATCAAAGCATTTGTAGAACGATATGCAGGAACGGAGGTATTACCTGCCCTTTCGCTTCCTTTGCAGCAAGCGGTAATTTCTTGTGCCGAGCATGATCCGGATTATTGTTGGCAGCATGGTGTCAGCAAGCAGACTTGGGCGGAGTTCATGCGTTTCAAAGAGCACTTTGTCCGTCTCCGACGCACACGGCGGGACTTGGCGACCGGCTTAATTGACTATCGACATACTTTTTGGTATTACCTATTGCTAAACAAGTAAAAAAGATAAGGCATGAATAGATATATTTACATCTTTAAAAGTATTTGGTTGTTTCTTCTTGCTATCGAGCTGATTGTTTCTTCTTGCAGCCAAGAGAGAGTCCGGATATCAAAACAACTCAAGACGGAGATACAAATTTTTCCCGATTACAAGGAGGTGACAATCCCGGTCAATATTGCACCGCTCAATTTTTCTGTTCCCGATAGTGGAGACTATTGCCTGTTAATCCAAGGGAAAGGAGGAGAGCCGATTCAAGTGCATAGCAAGGAAGGTCTTTTCGATATTCCCCTGAAACCGTGGAAACGTTTGTTGAAAGAGAACAGCGGTGAACAATTAGAATGGATTGTCGCAAGGCGGGTGGACGGCGCATGGAAAGCTTATCTGCCTTTCCATACTACGGTGGCTAAAGATTCGATTGACCCTTATATCGCTTATCGTCTGCTATGCCTCAGCAATGACATGTGGAATCGTATGGGCATTTACCAGCGTGACTTGGAGGGCTATGAACAAAGTGTCATTTACGAGAACAAACTGACGGATTATAATTGCGTAAATTGTCATACGTTCCCTGAACGTGATCCTCGGAAGTTTATTTTCCATATGCGTGGCCTTCACTCCGGGTCAGTATTGATGGACGGGAAAAAGATGGTCAAGTTGAACACAAAGACACCGGAAACTATATCGAACTTTGTTTATATTTATTGGCATCCGGAAGGAAGGTATCTGGCGGTCACTACTTGTTCTACCTATCAGCACTTCTTTGCAAACAATCCCAACACCTTGGAGGTTTTGGACCATAATGCCGACATCTTTGTCTATGATACGGAGAAAAACGAATTGTTTTCCTGCGAGGCTCTCAGTTCCAAAGATGCCTGGCAGACATTCCCTTCTTTCTCACCCGACGGAAAAAGCCTTTATTTCTCCACTTGTGCGGCAGTGGATACTTTAGAGAAAGATTTCAGGAAGATGACCTATAGCCTGTGCCGCATCAGTTTTGATTCCGAGACACGTTCCTTTGGGCAGCGAGTGGATACGTTATATAACGGGGAGAAGGCGGGGAAAAGTGTCTCTTTCGCCAGGGTATCGCCCAACGGAAAGTTTTTGGCTTTTACTTTGCAGGAATATGGCGGGTTCGGTGTTTGGCATAAGGATGCGGATCTTTATATGCTCCGGCTTGCCGACAACAAGTTGTACCCGCTCGCCCAGGCAAACAGCGATTTCGGTGAAAGTTATCACACATGGAGCAGCAACAGCCATTGGCTTGTTTTTAGCAGCAGACGGCTGGATGGATGTTATACTCGCCCTTTCTTCGCCTACATAGATGACGAGGGTGAGGCGCACAAAGCTTTCTTGCTCCCTCAGAAGAACCCGGCCAAATTTTATCGGGATTTGTTTTATACTTATAATCTTCCCGAATTCCTGCAGGAAGAAGCAAGGACGGACAGGCATGCCATCATGCATATGATGCGGGACGGTCAAGGCAGGCAAGTTAAGTATCGCTCCAGCCAGAATTTGGGAGAGGACTGAAGAAATGCCATATCAGGAATGAACAGTTTCATGAAAGCCGCCTCCATGGAATGAAAAGGGTTTCTGGAGGCGGTTTCCTTTTTATGGCAATGATTATGATGGTCCTATAGCAAAGCCTCTTTGATGATTTCTCCTACAGTAGGATGAGGGAAAACGAAGCGAGTGACTTCTTCCGCTTTCATGCCTTTCTCGATGGCCATGCCTGCAATGACTATCAGTTCGGAAGCCGGATTGCCCAACAGATGAGCACCTATAACCGTTCCGTCCTCGGCCAAAAGCAGTTTGCATACGCCATTGCTCATTTCGTTCTCTGCCACGAACCTGCCGGAGAATGCCATGGGGATTTTCTTGGCCTGATAAGGGATGCCTTTCGCTTGAAGCTCCTCTTCTGTTTTTCCGACACCGGCTATTTCCGGGTTGGTGTAGACAACTCCTGGTATGGCCTTGTAGCTCATCGGATGTTGTTGGCCTGCAATGTGGTCGATTGCGACTTCCGCCTCGCTGACAGCCGTGTGTGCTAAAAGAGAAAAGGCCGTAATGTCGCCGCATGCGTAAACATTGGGCAAAGAGGTTTGCATGAATTCGTTTACTTTTACCCCGTTGCGGTAAGGTTCTATTTGCAAGTTCTCTAATCCAAAACCTTTGGTGACAGGGCGCCTTCCCACGCTTAACAAGACTTTGTCTCCATGAAGGGTCGAAGTCTCTCCCTCTTTTTCGATGGTGATGTCTGTGCCGTGTATGCCGGTTACTTTATATCCCAAATGAAATTTCACTCCTTTTTTGCTATATTCGGCTTGGAGCATATTGGAAAGTTCCCGGTCCATTGGTCCCAATATCTTATCTAACATTTCTACTACTTGCACGTCAACCCCCATGCTGTTGAAGAACGATGCAAATTCCATTCCGATTACGCCGCCACCGATAATAACCAATGAGGTGGGCAATTCCTTGTTGAGGAGAGCTTCACGACTGGTCCAGTATTCGGTATCGCTTAATCCCGGAATCGGCGGGATGACAGTTTCCGAGCCTGTGCAAATCAACAGATGGGCAGCTTCGTATGAAGTATCTCCGACCGTGATGGAGATAGTCCCGTCTGCTTCTCTTTTTTGGATATGAGCCTCTCCGGCGATTACTTCCACGGTGGCTTCTTTCATTTTCATCCGGATGCCTGCGGTTAGTTTCTTCACCACTTTGTTTTTCCGGGCGATGATTTTGGGATAGTCAAAAGAGGCGTTTTCTGCAGAAACGGCATATTTAGGAGCATGTTTGATAGAATCGTATATCTTTGCTGAATAGAGCAATGTTTTTGTAGGTACGCAACCTTCGTTCAGGCATACGCCGCCTAAAGCGTTCTTTTCAAATAAGACAGTAGATAAACCCTTCTTGGCCGCTCTTTCAGCGGCAGTATATCCGGCAGGCCCTCCACCGATAATTGCTACATCATATTTCATGTTTATAGATTTAATAGTTTGTACGAACAAAAATAATGATTTCTTTGCAATAAAGCTCTTTATTTTATCACCATTATTTTTGTCACGACACTTTCTTTCGCTTTCTCTGTCGCAGCCAGAACTAAATAGATGCCTGTGGCAACGCGTTCGCCTTTTGCATTTTTGCAATTCCAGCTGATTTGTCCGCCCACAGACTTGGTCTGGTAGACCAAGTTCCCGGAAATGTCAGGGATTTTCACATTGGAATCACG
>CALBYC010000076.1 GCA_937890135.1 uncultured Parabacteroides sp. | reverse complement strand
GCCCTTGTATTGCTTACTCCATTTAAAAGGAATGTCATCACGATCATAAGCTCCTAAATTACTGGGAGATACAGATGCCTCATTAATGTCACGACATCCATACACGTGCGTGAAGAAAGCATCATCAGTTAATGCTGAAGTGTTAACCTCCTGTGCGATGTCACAGACATAAGAGTAGACATCGTTCACTACCGTTTTGGCCAAATCCGCATCAGCCCATACCGTTGTTTCATCGTATTGGTCTTCCGGAGTCAAATCCATGAAGTCTGAACAAGAAGCAAGGGACAAAGTCAATCCTGCCACTGCCGAAAGGCAAATATATTTTACTTTTGTTTTCATGATAAATTACGTTTTTAGAATGTTGCTTGAACACCAAAGTTGATAATTTTCCTCAAAGGATAAGCACCGATACTTGCATCGCGCTGTTCCGGGTCGGCATCCTTTACCCCGTCGATGGTCAGCAAGTTGCTGCCGTTGGTATAAAGGCGCAAGTTGGAAATGCCCGCTTTCTTCAGACCTTCGAAATTGAATGTATAACCAATTTCAATATTTTTCAAACGCAAATAATCCGCATTCCTCAAGAAATAGGTATTATCGTTGTTGATCCAATACTGGTTTTCACGGTCCCAAGCGCGAGGACCTTCCGAATATGGATTTTCCGGAGTCCAACGTTTCTCGTAGTCGCTCTTCAAATAGTTTCCTACAAGACCAGACCATGTCTCGATATATACTTGGGCTCCCGTAGCGCCTTGCCATAACATCATGACATCCCAGTTTTTCCATTTGGCTGTCAGCGTCAAACCAGCGACAAACCTCGGCTCCTGGTTCTTTTCGGGACGTATGCGGTCCAAACCATCGATTTTGCCGTCACCGTTCATGTCTTTGAAACGGATATCGCCCGGAACCGTATTGTCAGAATACAACAGGCCTTTGGCACGGGCTTCCTCCACCTCTTCCTGCGTATGGAAAATGCCATCTGCCACATAGTACAACAGACCGCGGCTACCCACCGGCTTTCCGGTCGAGAACTGGTATTCCGGAACATTCTGCACCTCATCCCAGAAAGTAATCTTGTTCCGAGCGTATGTCATGTTCAAAGAAGCGCCATATTCCACTTCACCGATTTTGTCATTCCAGCTGATCAACGATTCAAAACCGCGGTTCTTCATTTCACCCAAGTTTTCACGGGGCAACGTGATACCTACGATTTCGGACAAGGAAGCACTACGTGAGATCAACATGTTGGTGCGCTTGTGATAGAATACGTCCGTTTCCCAGCTCAAACGGTTTTGCAGGAACTTGAAGTCGAAACCAACATTATAGGTCGTGCCGACTTCCCAAGTGATATTCGGATTCGGCGTACGGCTCGGATACAAACGTTTATTTTCAGGACCTCCAAATGCAATACCAGCAGTGTTGAACGCATAAGTTGTCAAGTACTGGATGGAATGGTCGTAATTGCCATCCGAATCCACCAACGCATCATTACCGGTTTGGGAAACAGAACCGCGAAGTTTGAAATAATCGATGAAGCGGACATTGTCTTTCCACCATGGTTCTTCAGAAGCACGCCACGCCACGGACACACCGGGGAAGAAACCATAACGTTCATCTTTCGGGAAGCGGTAAGAACCGTCCAGACGCCAAACGAACTCGAACAAATAACGTTCCAAATAGTTATAAGATGCACGGCCGAAATAGTTCAAACGTGTTTCTGTCCATGAATAACCTGTCGCCAACTGCCCTTCCTCAGAACCCAGGTTTAATTCGGGTTTCATATCGGAAATAAAACCTGTACGGTAGGCGTATGTCTCTTCATACTGTTTTTTCTGGCCTTCCATGCCGACAGTCACGCCAACCGTATGCTGGCCGAATGTGCGGTTGTAGTCCAACATGCCGTTCAACATCCATCCTATCTGTTCGGTATGCTTGCGTTCCAAATTGGGAGAGTCCAACCATTGCTTGGAAGCGCTCAGGCCGGAACTGTCCTTGTGGACACCGTCCCAAGAATACAAATATACCGGCTTGGACATCTTTCTACGATTCATGAAGTGGATATCGTAAGAAGCGTTGCCTCGCAATGTCAAGCCCTCAATCCAGGGGTTCGATATATTTACGGACAGGTTGTTCTGGATATATTGATTTTTGTAATGGTCGAAACCTGCCAAATCGGTACTGGTTACGGCCGGGTTGTCACCACGTTCGATAGCCGGGCCCGGTTCTCCTGTCGGCCACCATGCCGGCTGGTCAGGACGAGTACGACGTGCTGAACCGAAAATGTCACCGGCTCCTTTTGCCGGATACTTCGTGTCTTCCAAACGGGCTGTTGTTCCCAGCTGGAAATTCACATACTTGCTGGTCTTGATATCCAAGTTGGTACGCAAGCTGTACTGGTCATAACGGTTTGCGGATTTCCTATACAAACCATCCTCTCCATTGACACCTAAGTTTACATAGTACTTCACCTTATCAGTACCACCGGAAACGCCCACGTCGGCACGATACAAAGGAGAAAAATCCTTCACGATTTCATGGAACCAATCTGTGTCGACATATTGCCAAGGGTCGGCATGCGTGCGGTAACCTTCCAACTGCTCTTCGGAGAAAGAACCCGGGAGCACTTCATTCAACATCGTGCCATATTCATAAGAATTCGTCATCTTAGGGATACGGGTCGGTTTGGAGAAACCGGCACTTGCGTTGAAAGAGACGACAGGCTTGCCCTCTTTACCGCGTTTCGTCGTAATCAAGACAACACCATTCGCCGCACGAGCACCGTAAATGGCAGCCGAAGCATCTTTCAATACGGAGATGGATTCGATTTCCGTAGGATTCAGACGGTTCATACCGCCATCGCGGTCAGGCACGCCGTCAATTACCACCAACGGGTCATTGCTACCCAAAGAGTTCGTACCACGCACACGGATAGTAGTACCGCCACCTCCCGGCTCGTCTGCGGTTTGGAAACCGATGACACCCGGCATACGACCTACCATGCCGTTCGTCAAGTTCGTTGTCGGGGAAGCTTTCAACTCCTCACCCGTGACACTTGCGACGGAACCCGTCACAGTCACTTTCTTTTGCACGCCATAACCAACGACCACGACATCATCCAGCCTTTCGGAATCTTCTTGGAGCGTAATCTTAAAGTCCGCTTGGTTTCCTACCGGCATCTCGATGCTCTTGTACCCGATATAGGAAACTTGCAACGTGCCATTCGATGGGACATCTTCGATGACGAATTTGCCATCCATGTCTGTTATAGATCCCAACGTCGTTCCTTTTATCACCACGTTGGCACCTATTACCGGTTCACCCGAACCGTCTACTACAGTACCTGTAATTTTCTTCGTCTGCTGGACGGCAGCCAAAGACGCTTCTGAGCTTTTCATGGTTTCGGCGAACACGGATGGTGCCGAAAACAATAAAGCAAGCAATGTTGCGCCACTAACGCACATCGCTGTTCTGTTTTTAATGGTTAACACATTCATAAAAACATTTTTTGTCAGTTTATAAATTGTATTAATTAAGGAATGTCACAAAGCTGTATAATCATTTAAGGTATTTGTGTTTTCCAATCCTATCATGATATTATACAAAATCTCTACAACTTTCTTTTCAATTGCAAAAGTATACTTTCTTTTATTAATTTCCAAGTTTTTTATCCAAAAAAATCCAGTCCGGATTCCAACAACAACAAATGTAGAGTCCAACAACAAGTGCAAAATTAAGGAAAGTGCATGAAGAATCTATTCT
>CALBYC010000075.1 GCA_937890135.1 uncultured Parabacteroides sp. | reverse complement strand
CAGCGATTTCTGATTTTCTTCCGATGATTTTCATATTGCCTTATTTTTCCGCAAAGATATAAAAAATGGTGGTTTTGGACAAATAGTTCCGGCTATTTGTCCAAAACCCATATCATGACCTATGTTTTGGAAAAATAGAGCACTCCTTAAAAAGGGTCGATGTGTCTTGGCAATTCAGTGCAGCAATTCGCTGAGGACGCGGAAAGTGCCGGCGGTCCAGCCGAGCATTGCGGGCATCTCGTATTCATTGCTGACATTGATATTGCCTTCGACGACATTGTATTTTTCCCAGAGATTGTCGGTTTCGGCAAAGGTGGAGACCACGGTGTCGAGGTACTTCACTGCTATTCGCCGGGCATCAGCGTCGTAGCCATAGCGGAGAAGACCCTTTACGGCGAGGTACTGAAGCGGCGCCCATCCGTTAGGATAGGCCCATTGGCAGGAGCGGCGGTAATCGCCGTATGCGCACGCCGAGATTCCATGAGGATATTCAAGACGGAAAGGGTCGCCGGGAGCATCAGGCGAGAGCGGGAGATAGTCCCCGAGCTCGGAACGAAGGATTTTCAGAGCCTTGGAAATATGATACTCCACAGTCTTTTCCGATATTCCGAGTTCCATGGCTATCTCATTGTAAGTCATGCCGTCAAAACGGCTGAGCATGAATGCCCTGCCCGTCTGCTCCTGTCTTGCGGGATATCTCCCGGATACTGAGCTCTTCTACCCTGTAGAAGTGAAGAATTTGTTGTTTAATGTCCATAGAAATCATTGTTTTTAGATTTGCCTACTACAAAGCTAAAACACTTCTCTCTATGGCCCCTTTTTCAATTATTTTGGTAGGGGATTTTTGCGTTATTATTTACAGAACTAAGCTGCTCATTGTCCATGACGACTGCTCAAAACATTTAAAAACGCCGCAAACATAGCACATTTTCAATGCAACTGCAAATAATGGGGCAAAATGGGGTTCAAAAGTAAGCGATTTTTCGTATTTTTGTCCTCGCTTGTGAATTTAACTGATATGGCATCGTACAAACTCATACCTTACGGCATTTCCGATTTCGCTCAGGTGCGGAGGGAGGGCAAGTATTATGTGGACAAGACAATGTATCTTCCGAAGATGGAGGCTGCGGGGAACTTTCTGTTCCTCATCAGGCCTCGACGTTTCGGGAAGAGCCTCTTCCTGTCGATGATGCGGTGCTATTACGACATTCTGGAAAAGGACAATTTCCATAACCTGTTCTCCGGGCTCTGGATTGAGAATCATCCCACGACCCTGATGGGGACGTTTCAGGTACTGTATATGGACTTCTCGCAGGTTGGAGGTGACATGAACAATCTCTTCGACCGCTTCAACAGCAGGATAGGGGCAGTGCTCGACGATTTCGCCTACAGGTATGAACGGTTCTATTACAATGGCTTCGCCGCGGATGTGGAAAAAAAGTCGGATTTCCGTTCAAAGCTTGACCATATCACCCTGCTGGCAAAAAGAAAAGGCATACGGCTCTATCTCATTGTCGATGAGTATGATAACCTCACCAACACCGTCCTGAACGTCGCCGGAGAGGAGGTTTATCACGCCATGACGCACGCGGAAGGATTCCACCGCGACGTGTTCAAGCTCTTCAAGCCGAACTTCGACAGAATCCTCATGATGGGAGTAAGCCCCGTCAC
>CALBYC010000074.1 GCA_937890135.1 uncultured Parabacteroides sp. | reverse complement strand
TGCCGCGGAGGCGACCGGAAATTCCCTTATGCCGTTGTTTTCACTTGGCTGTTTGTAGTATGCCCATTTTTCACCTTCCGGGCATTGCGGAGCTATGACGATGGCGGGATATTTGCTTTGGTTTCCATAAGAAGCAAGCATGTCTCCCCCGTGCACCAGTTGCGCTTCATTGTCGTTGCCGCGTTCACCGGCGCCATGGAGGAAAAGAATGACCGGATAGCTTTTGCCGGGAGTATAGTTTACAGGATATAAAATACGGTAATTCAGCTTATAACCGTTGCTGGAAGTGAATTGGCGTTTCAGGAAACTGACCTTGTCCCCGGCATACATGCTGGTAAAAATAAACAAGCAGATGAGTAATGCCATCCCTTTTGATAAAAGTGCTTTCATTTTATTGTTTTGAATAAAGATTATGGGCAAATGTAGAAAATAAAAAGAAATGTAACATCATATTCTTGCATTTTTATGTAAGTTTGTGGCGGAAAATTGGGTTAGAATGAAAGATGAATTGCTCAAATTAATAGACATAAAGCAGGTTTTGCACCAAAAGGCGCCGGCTGTTTCCTCTAAGATGCCGGGATTCGTGGTGGATTACCTGAAACGTGTCATTCATCAGGACGAACTGAATGACATATTGGCCCGCTATCGGGAAAAAGACGGCGTGGACTTTATGAATGCTCTTTTGGGCTATTTCGATTTGAAATTGCAAGTTCATGGGGAAATGCCAACGGGGGGGCGGTATATTTTCGCTTCCAACCATCCCTTGGGCGGTATGGACGGCATTTGTTTGTCCGCTGTGATAGGAAATCATTTCCATGGAGAAATACGCTATTTTGTAAATGATTTACTGTTGTATCTCCGTAATCTGCAGTCGATATTCGTGCCTATTAACAAGCATGGGGCACAAGGAAAAGAGAATGCTCGCCTTATGGATGAAGCCTATTCATCCGACAACCAAATAATAACATTCCCTGCTGGTCTTTGTTCACGGAAAATAAAAGGGGAAATCGTGGATTTGGATTGGAAAAAATCCTTTGTTCAAAAGGCGGTTCAATATCATAGGGATATCGTGCCTGTCTATTTTGAAGGAAAAAACTCTGCCCGTTTTTATCGCCTCGCCAACTGGAGGAAGGCCTTGGGGATACGGATGAATTATGAAATGATTTACCTGCCTGATGAAATGTTCAAGGCAAAGCATAGCACGTTCCATATCTATATAGGCAAGCCTGTGCCATGGCAGACTTTTGATTCATCTCGCAAAGCAGTCGAATGGGCGGAATGGGTCAGGCAGAATGTTTATCAATTAAAAAGATAAAATAACATGCAAAGCGTAATAGAACCAGTAAGACGTGAATTGCTGAAGGCAGAGTTGACGAAGGACAAGTTGCTTCGCCGTACCAATAAGTCGAATAATGAGATTTATATCGTAACGGCTCACAATTCTCCGGCTGTCATGCAGGAAATCGGCCGTTTACGGGAAATAGCTTTCCGTTATTATGGCGGAGGCACAGGGAAGCCTGTCGATTTGGACGAATATGATGTTATGCCCGATGCATATCGCCAGTTGATTGTCTGGAATCCCGAAGATGAACAAATCCTGGGCGGTTATCGTTTCTTATGCGGGTCGGATGTCCGGATGGATGAGTCCGGCAAGCCTGTTTTGGCCACATCCCATCTGTTTGACTTTTCAGAGCGTTTTATCAAGGATTATTTGCCCTATACCGTTGAACTGGGCCGCTCATTTGTGGCTTTGGAATATCAGGCCACGCGCAGCGGGAGCACGAGAGGATTGTTCGTGCTGGACAACTTATGGGATGGTTTGGGTGCATTGTCGGTAGTGGATCCCCGGCTGCAGTATTATTTCGGTAAAGTCACCATGTATAATACCTATAACACAGAGGCCCGAAATATGATTCTTTATTTTCTGAAGCTTCATTTCGAGGACAAAGAAAAGCTGGTCACCCCGATAGTCCCTTTGCATACAAATATGGACGAGGAGAAAATGAAGGAACTTTTCCATTATGACAATTTTAAAGACAATTACAAGGTATTGAACCAGGAGGTACGGAAGTTCGGGATAAATGTTCCCCCGTTGGTCAATGCTTATATGAGCCTTTCCCCCCAGATGAAAGTTTTCGGCACGGCTATCAATCATGAATTTGGAGAAGTGGAAGAGACAGGCATCCTCATCAAAATAAGTGAGATTTTGGAAGATAAGAAAAAACGCCATATAGAGACATTTCTGAAAGATGAAAGCTTAGGCTCGGAACTTATTTGCAAAGGATAGAGAAAACGTGTTTTTTTGTCTATCCTTTTCTATTTTTGTGCTACTTTTGTTTCAAACATTTAAAGTGAATATATAGTGGCAAAGATTGTAGAGACTCCTTTGATGAAACAATATTTTGAAATCAAGGCACAAAACCCTGATGCTATTTTGTTGTTTCGAGTGGGTGACTTTTACGAAATGTACGGCGAAGATGCCGTGGTGGGTGCGGAAATTTTGGGTATCGTACAGACGAAACGTGCAAACGGGACAGGGCTGTTTGTTGAAATGGCGGGATTTCCCCATCATGCCTTAGATACATATTTGCCTAAACTGGTTCGTGCCGGGAAACGTGTGGCCATATGCGACCAGTTAGAAGACCCCAAGATGACGAAGAAATTGGTGAAAAGGGGCATTACCGAATTGGTCACCCCGGGTGTCTCCATCAACGATACCGTGTTGAACCATAAAGAGAATAACTTCTTGGCTGCTGTTCACTTTGATAAAAACGCATGTGGCATCGCTTTTTTGGATATTTCGACAGGCGAGTTCTTGACGGCGGAAGGGACGGCCGATTATATAGACAAACTATTGAATAACTTTTCCCCCAAGGAAGTGTTGATAGAACGGAATAGCAAAAAGAGATTTGAAGAGCAGTTCGGACCTCGGTTCTTTACTTTCGAGATGGACGATTGGATATTTACGGCGGACGCGGCGAATGAGCGTCTCTTGAAACATTTTGAAACGAAAAACCTGAAGGGGTTTGGCGTGCAACACCTGAGGCTGGGAATTGTCGCATCCGGAGCTATTTTGTATTATTTGGATCAGACACAGCACACCCATATTTCACATATCGTATCTTTGACACGTATCGAAGAAGAACGCTATGTGCGTTTGGATAAATTCACGGTGCATAGTCTGGAGTTGGTTGGGGCAATGAACGAAGAGGGGAAGAGCTTGTTGGATGTGATAGATAAAACAATCTCCCCGATGGGATCCAGAATGTTACGGCGTTGGGTTCTTTTCCCTTTGAAGGATATAAAACCTATCGAAGAACGTCAGAATGTGGTGGAATATTTTTTCAAGCATCCCGAAATGAAGGAACTGTTGGATGAGCAGTTGGGGCAGATAGGGGACTTGGAACGAATCATATCCAAAGTGGCCGTGGGCCGTGTCACGCCGCGCGAAGTCGTGCAATTGAAAGTGGCCTTGTCTGCCATAGAACCGATAAAGGAGGCTTGCATGGATGGTGGCGAGCCTGCACTTTGCAGGATAGGAGAACAACTGAATGCCTGCACGCTCATTCGTGATCGAATAGAGAAAGAAATACAACCGGACCCTCCGTCATTGGTGAACAAAGGAGGAGTAATAGCGCATGGGGTCAATGCCGAATTGGATGAACTGCGTACCATAGCTTATTCGGGGAAAGATTATCTGTTGCAAGTCCAGCAAAGAGAAATAGAACGAACAGGCATACCCAGCCTAAAAATAGCTTTTAATAATGTGTTTGGCTATTATATAGAAGTCCGTAACGCACATAAAGACAAAGTTCCATCCGATTGGATCCGAAAGCAGACATTGGTGAATGCGGAACGCTATATTACCGAAGAGCTGAAAGAGTATGAAGAGAAGATACTGGGAGCGGAAGAGAAAATATTATCCTTGGAAGCTCGGCTGTTCAATGACCTTGTTTTGTGCTTGACCGAATATATTCCTCCGATTCAATGCAATGCCAATTTGATTGCGCGGGTAGATTGCTTGCTATCTTTTGCCAAAATTGCTTCTGCCAATAAATATATTCGTCCGTTGGTCGATGAGAGTGAAATTATCGACATCAAGTCGGGCCGTCATCCCGTTATAGAGAAACAATTGCCTTTAGGCGAGTCTTATATCGCAAATGATGTTTATTTGGATGAAGACAAGCAGCAAATCATTATTATCACAGGTCCGAACATGGCGGGCAAGTCAGCTTTGTTACGCCAGACAGCCTTGATTACATTGATGTCACAAATAGGTTGTTTTGTCCCGGCGGAAAGTGCGCATATAGGGGTAGTCGACAAGATATTTACCAGGGTGGGTGCTTCAGACAACATATCAGTAGGAGAGTCTACTTTTATGATTGAGATGAACGAGGCTGCCGATATATTGAATAACATGACTTCCCGCAGCCTTGTGCTGTTCGATGAGTTGGGAAGGGGGACGAGC
>CALBYC010000073.1 GCA_937890135.1 uncultured Parabacteroides sp. | reverse complement strand
CCTTCCCAAGAATATGGCTGCCGAACTTTACAAGCCGTTCATCATCCGCAAGTTGATAGAACGTGGCATCGTCAAGACAGTCAAGTCCGCCAAGAAGATTGTGGACCGCAAGGAGCCTGTCGTTTGGGATATTTTGGAATATGTGATGAAGGGTCATCCGGTCTTGCTGAACCGTGCCCCTACTTTGCACCGTTTAGGTATCCAGGCATTCCAGCCTAAATTGATCGAAGGCAAAGCCATCCAATTGCATCCTTTGGCATGTACGGCATTCAACGCCGACTTCGATGGTGACCAGATGGCCGTCCATTTGCCACTGGGCAACGAAGCCGTGCTGGAGGCACAGATGCTGATGTTGGCTTCGCATAACATATTGAATCCGGCCAATGGCGCTCCTATCACCGTGCCTTCTCAGGACATGGTGCTTGGTTTGTACTATATTACCAAATTGCGCAAGGGCACTCAAGGGGAAGGTTTGGTGTTTTATGGACCGGAAGAAGCCACCATTGCCTATAATGAGAAGAAAGTGGACATCCACGCTCCAATCAAAGTGTACGTCGATGATTTGGACGAGGAAGGGCATATCGTCAAGAAGATGGTTGAAACTTCTGTCGGCCGTTTGATGGTAAACGAATTTGTGCCGAAGGAGGTAGGTTATCTGAATGAGGTATTGGGCAAGAAAGCATTGCGTGACATTATCGGTAAAGTGATAAAGACTTGCGGTGTTGCTCGAACGGCTCATTTCTTGGATGACATTAAGAACTTGGGGTATTATATGGCATTCAAGGGCGGCTTGTCATTCAACTTGGCCGACGTGCTGATTCCGCCTGAGAAGGAAGAATTGGTCAAGGAAGGCTATGAGGAAGTTGAGCAAATCATGGCCAACTACAACATGGGTTTCATCACGAACAACGAACGTTACAATCAAATTATCGATACTTGGACACATGTAAACAGCAAGTTGTCCAACATCCTGATAAAACAGCTGACGGCTGACAATGACGGTTTCAACTCCATCTTCATGATGATGGATTCCGGAGCCCGCGGTTCTAAGGAACAGATTCGCCAGTTGTCCGGTATGCGTGGTTTGATGGCCAAACCGCAGAAAAGCGGCGCAGAAGGCGGTCAAATCATCGAGAACCCGATTCTTTCGAACTTTAAGGAGGGCTTGTCCGTGCTGGAGTACTTTATTTCTACCCATGGTGCTCGTAAAGGTTTGGCGGATACAGCGTTGAAGACAGCTGATGCCGGATATCTTACTCGTCGTTTGGTTGACGTTTCGCATGATGTCATCATCAACGAAGAAGATTGCGGCACGTTGCGCGGGCTTGTATGCACCGAATTGAAGAACAATGAAGATGTCATTGCTTCTTTGTATGAACGTATTTTGGGCCGTGTCTCTGTCCATGATGTCATACATCCTTTGACGGGAGAGGTCATTGTCAAGTCTGGAGAAGAAATCCGAGAAGATGCCGCCAAACGAATCCAAGATTCACCGATAGAAAGCGTGGAGATACGTTCCGTATTGACTTGTGAATCCAAGAAAGGTGTATGTGCTAAATGTTATGGACGTAATTTGGCTACAAACCAGATGGTTCAGAAGGGTGAGGTCGTAGGTGTCATTGCTGCTCAGTCAATCGGAGAGCCGGGTACTCAGTTGACTTTGCGTACGTTCCACGTCGGCGGTATCGCATCCAACGTGGCAACCGAAAACAGTATTTCTTGCAAGTACGACAGTGCCATCCTGAAGATTGACGAGTTACGGGCTGTAAAATCCGAGGAAGGTACAGGCAAACCTTGTCAGGTTGTGGTCAGTCGTTTGGCCGAATTGCATTTGATAGACCCGAATACCAAAATTGTGTTGATGAGCCATAACATACCGTATGGTTCTAAATTGTTCTTCAACGACGGTGACACCGTGAAAAAGGGCGATGTGCTGATTGAATGGGACCCGTTCAATGCTGTGATTGTATCTGAAGTTACGGGTAAGTTGGAATTCGAGAATGTCATAGAAAATGTCACTTACAAGGTAGAAAGCGATGAAACGACAGGCTTGAAGGAGAAAATCATCATCGAGTCTAAGGATAAGACAAAGGCTCCGGCTGCTCATGTCGTGGACGAGAATGGCAATTATTTGAAGAACTATTCATTGCCTTTGGGAGCGCACGTCGTGAAGGAAGCGGGAGATTTAATCAAGGCCGGTGAAGTTTTGGTCAAGATACCTCGTGCAGTCAGCAAGGCGGGTGATATCACCGGTGGTCTTCCTCGTGTCACGGAATTGTTTGAGGCACGTAATCCTTCCAATCCTGCAATTGTCGCAGAAATCGACGGAGAAGTTGGCTTCGGCAAGATTAAGCGTGGTAATCGTGAAATCACGGTAACTTCCAAATTGGGCGAAGTGAAGAAATACATGGTTCCATTGTCAAAGCAATTGTTGGTACAGGAAAATGACTATATCCGTGCAGGCATGCCGCTGTCCGACGGTGCCATTACTCCTTCCGATATTCTGGCAATCATGGGTCCGACAGCCGTGCAGGAATACATTGTGAATGAAATTCAGGATGTATATCGCCTGCAAGGTGTTAAGATAAACGACAAGCACTTTGAAGTGATTGTCCGTCAGATGATGCGTAAAGTTGAAATCGTTGATCCGGGAGATTCTCGTTTCTTGGAGCAGCAAGTCGTAGACAAACTGGAGGTGATGGAAGAGAATGACCGCCTTTGGGGCAAGAAGGTAGTAACCGATGCGGGAGATTCCCAAACGTTGAAGCCTGGCCAGATTGTCACTGCCCGCAAGTTGCGCGATGAAAATAGCATGTTGAAACGTCGTGACTTGAAGCTGGTTGAAGCCAGGGATGCTATTCCCGCTACAGCCAACCAGATACTTCAAGGTATAACGAGAGCTGCTCTTCAAACCGGTAGCTTTATGTCTGCCGCATCATTCCAGGAAACGACGAAGGTTTTGAACGAAGCTGCAATCAATGGTAAGGTGGACAACTTGGAAGGACTGAAAGAGAACGTGATTTGTGGTCATTTGATACCGGCAGGTACTGGTCAGCGTGAGTTTGACAAATTGATAGTCGGTGCTAAAGATGAATTTGACAGGATTGTTTCCAATCGTAAAAGCGTTGTCGACTTCAATGCGATGGACAACGACGATTAAATAGATAATCCAATCAACCAATAAAAAAAGAGGCTGTGCATAAGTGCAGCCTCTTTTTTTATTGGTTGATGTTTGGTTGATGTTGAAGGGGAGGATAGGAGATACAAAAAGCCATCCTGAAGAGGGACGGCTTTTTGTATCGAATTGGAATCGAGGAAGAGATTAAACTCTCTTTTCTTTGATTCTTGCTTTTTTACCAGTCAAGGCACGCAAGTAATACAATTTAGCACGGCGAACACGGCCGATTTTGTTTACTGTAATACTTTCGATGAACGGAGACTCGATAGGGAAGATTCTTTCTACGCCTATGTTTTCAGACATTTTACGAACTGTAAAACGTTTTTTGTCTCCATGGCCGGAAATGCGAATCACAACGCCCCTGTACTGCTGGATACGTTCCTTGTTTCCTTCTTTGATACGGTAAGCGATCGTGATAGTATCGCCGCTCTTGAATGAAGGATGTTCCTTTTTTGTAGAGAACGCTTCTTCTGCAATTTTAATTAAATCCATTTTTGTCGTTTTTAAAATTGTTGTTAATGCACGTAATTAATAGGCTGCTTGTCCTATCAGAGTTACGCAAAAGCGACTGCAAAGTAACGAAATATTTGTGATAAAAACAAATGGGCTTTTGTTTTTCTTGTTTCCTGTTTTTTTTTTCTCTACATTTGAATGACAAAAGTGCTTTAAATGATGAGAAGGATTTATTATATATTGTTTTTGTCTTGGTTGTCAGTGGTTTCCTCCTTTGCCCAGGAGCCGGCATTGTTTCGGAAGGCTGATGAAAAGGCGATGGACCATTGGGTGGATTCTGTCTTAAATTCGATGAGCGACGATGAAAAGATAGGGCAGCTATTCATGGTCGTGGCCGATGTGAAAACGACGAATCAGAATGTCCAAAAACTGATTCGATATGTCAATGAAGTGAAGATAGGAGGTGTATTGTTCCATAAGGGCAACCCTTCAGACCAAGCTTACTTGACCAACAAGATGCAATCATTGGCGAAAGTCCCTTTGTTTGTCGCTTTGGATGGAGAATGGGGCTTGTCTATGCGTTTGAGCGGCACGACGCGTTTCCCGAAAAACATGATGTTGGGAGCCATCGAGGACAATTTGCTGATCCGCAAGTATGGGGAAGAAGTCGCGCGGCAGTGCAAGGAGATGGGCATCCACATTAATTTTGCTCCGGACTTGGATGTTAACAGCAACGAGGAGAACCCGGTCATTGGAATCCGTTCTTTCGGGGAAAACATCCGGATGGTTGCTGACAAAGGTCTTGCCTATTCTGCCGGATTGGAGGATGGCGGCGTTTTG
>CALBYC010000072.1 GCA_937890135.1 uncultured Parabacteroides sp. | reverse complement strand
GCCAACAATGGAGAATTGGGACGCACTGCCCAAGAAGAGCGTTGTGGAAAACTGATTTCCAAGTCAATGTTCAGATTCCAATAATAGGTTTTATTCAGCCGGGCAAGATTGTCATCGCAGACCGTATAATTAATTTCACCTTCCGAAACCATCGCTATCAAGTCTTCATTAGAGATGGAATCCTTTTGAGTAAATATGATTTGTATGCCTCCTCCTAACTCTTTATCAAGATTCTGTAATCTTTTTGCATATTTAGTCTTTGGAAGAACAACAATTTCTTTGCCCAGCAATTGGGTAACGTCTGTCAAAATAGTATCACCTTTATTTGCCCGTTGCACAATCACTTGGCGGGTTTGCTGCTCATGCCCGCAAAACAACAACCCTTGTTTGTTTAAATTGCTAATGAATATAGGGTATGCAATCACATCAGCTTCGCCATTTTTCAACATATCCACCAATTGTGAAGCATTCCGTGCGACTTTAACATGCAACTCCAATTTTTGTGATTCCGCAAAGTCCTTTATCAACTCATATTCATATCCCATGGGCTGCATCTTGTATTGAAAATAAGATGTCGAACTATAAAGCGTAACGGCAGTCAATACTCCTTTCTCTTTGATTCCCGGTAAATCATAAGAAGCAGCGCTATCACTTTCTTGCCTATCCTGCCAGGATGAGCAGCCAATAAGCAATGACAGATAAGCCAAGAAAATGATAACGCTTTTATACACACAAATAAGAATTAATGGTTGATATATTCATCGCGCAATTCCAATAGCACCACGTTTTCCACATGATGGGTATGTGGAAACATATCTACTGGCTGAACCTTTTTCACGGCGTATGCGACATCGAGCAGATTCAGGTCCCGTGCTTGCGTCGCAGGATTGCAACTTACGTATACGATCCGTTTGGGATGAGCGAATAGAATCGTCTTGATCACATCATCATGCATCCCAGCACGTGGCGGGTCAGTAATGATTACATCCGGCCTGCCATGCTCGTTGATGAAGTCCTGAGTCAATATGTCCTTCATGTCACCTGCATAAAAGAGCGTATTGTCAATTCGGTTCAAGTCAGAATTGATTTTAGCGTCTTCGATCGCTTCAGGGACATATTCGATGCCTATGACTTTTTTTGCCTGCCGGGAGATGAAATTGGCTATGGTTCCTGTTCCTGTGTAAAGGTCATAGACCAGTTCATTCCCTGTCAACTGTGCAAAAGAACGAGCCACCTTATATAAGTTATAAGCTTGTTCACTATTGGTTTGGTAGAAAGACTTCGGACCAACCTTGAACTTCAAGCCTTCCATCTCTTCGATGATATGATCTTTCCCTTTGAATACTAATACATCTTGGTCTGTGATCGTATCATTGCATTTCTCATTAATCACATATAATAAAGATGTGATTTGTGGAAATTTATCAGCTATGTAGGTAAGCAAGGCCTCTCGTTTATCTCTATCTTCGTGATAAAAGACCACCACGACCATCAAATCACCGGTTGAAGCCGTACGAATCATTAAAGTTCGCATGAACCCTTCCTGATTGCGTAAATCATAGAACGGATAACCTTCATGCGTCTTGCAATACTCTTTAACTGCCAGACGTATTTGGTTAGAAACATCGTCCTGCAACCAACATTTGTGGATATCCAACACTTTGTCGAACATTCCAGGAATATGGAACCCGATCCCATTCATGCAATCAAATTGCTCGCCGGATTGTATCTGTTCTTCCGTCAGCCATTTTTTGTTTGAAAAAGTATATTCCAGTTTATTCCGGTAAAACCGAGTATGCACTGAGCCTAAGATTGGAAGAATTTCCTCCATCTTGATTTTTCCTATTCGTGTAAGATTGTCAATGACCTGCTTGTGTTTATATCTAATTTGTGCTTCATAAGGCAGGTGCTGCCATTTGCATCCGCCGCAAATGCCGAAATGTTCACAAAATGGTTTCACACGTTCTTCAGCAAATTCATGGAATGCTAAGATTTTGCCCTCAGCATAATTATGACGTTTTCGTAATAATTGAATGTCGACCACATCGCCGGGAGCGGCATAGGGGACAAAAACAACCATGTCGTCCACCCGTGCCAATGCTTTCCCTTCTGCCGCGACATCTGTGATAGTTACCTTTTCTAAAATGGGTAACGGTTTCCTTTTGCGTGCCAATTTAATGTGTTTTTAATAATCCTTAATTGCTTTCTTGTTTGATATTAGGCAGTTCCAAGCCATAACCTTTGATTTTATCTTCGCGTTTCAGCAGTAATGCCACACCCAAAGCCAAGATGCCGAAACTCATAAAGATTAACATCGGCAGCGTGTAATCATAGGCAGGACCACCATTGCTGTTGTCCAACTTGCAATACTTGTCCAATACCCAGCCGATTAATGCCGGAACACCCATTAGTCCCCAGTTCTGAACCCAGAATATTAAGGCATAGGCCGTTCCTAATTGCTTTTCGGGGATGATTTTGGGAACTGAAGGCCACATGGCGGATGGAACCAATGAAAATGCGATTCCTAACACTATCATGACGATGGTCGCAAACCACCAGTAGTTTAAAATAGGGGAGGCAAACAACAAATGAACGATTATCAGCAAGATGGCTCCAAGAATCATTATAGATGCTCCTTTGCCATTTCTGTCATATAAATTTCCAAAGAACGGTGTCAGGAATAGAGTGCCCAGCGGCAGCAAACTTGGGATAAATCCAGCCAGTTCCTGATCTACGTTATATTTGTTCACCATCAAATCTGTAGCATATTTGAGAAATGGGAAAACCGCTGAATAGAACAACACGCAAAGGATTGCTATCAACCAGAAACCTTTATTCTTGATAATCAGGAAGACATCGGCCATGCGGAAAGGTTCTTCCTGCTCTTCGTTCGTTTGCCCCATTGATGCTTCCAATTTACGATCCATGACGGTATAAACCATAAAAGATATAGTTCCAATGCATAGCATGATCAAACATAACAAAACAGGGGCAGAAACACTTTGGAAATATTTAGCGAAAGGAACAGTCACCGCCATCGCCAGCATGGTCCCGATTCGTGCAGTGGCCATTTCAAGACCCATCGCCAACGCCATTTCTTTGCCTCTGAACCATTTCACGATGATTTTGGACACTGTGATGCCCGCAATTTCTATACCGACACCAAAGATTGCATATCCGACCGCTGCTAACACCACTTGGGATTTCCAGCCCAAGATGACTCCGTCAACTCCGATATATCCAGCAACTGCAGCATATTTGATGGCACAACCTACCACCATTAGCAGGCATGAACCCAAACCGGTGAAACGGACACCCATCTTGTCCAAAATCATGCCTCCAAATATTAACATCAGGAAGAAAACATTAAACCAGCCATAAGCACTGGTGAAGAAGCCGAAATCGGTACTTGTCCATACAAGTTCTTCTTCCAACATGGGCTTTAGCGGGGACATAACGTCGGTCAAGAAGTAACCGCAAAGCATCGTAAATGCAACAATCGCAAGAGCTGTCCAGCGTGCTGCTTTCGATTCACTCAATTTTTTTTGAATAATTTCTGTCATATCAATTTGTTTTTAAGTTTATAATGTCAATGTGTTCAAGTGCATCCGCTACGATAAACGTGCTTCCGCCGATAAAGATGAAATCATCTGGGGATGCTTCTTCCATAGCTTGCTTTACTGCTTGGGCGACATTAGCATATATTTCGCCTTTCAATCCGTGCCCGGAAGCTTGCTTTGCGAAATCCTCGGCGGGGAGAGCACGAGGAATGGAGGCTTGGGTAAAATAGTACCGGGCATCTTTAGGCATCATAGCCAAAACCCCATTGATGTCCTTGTCGTTAACCATGCCAATAATCATCCGTAGCGTCTTATGCCGTTTCAATTCTAAACCGAGCTGCTTCGATAAATATTTCCACCCGCCGGTATTGTGGCCTGTGTCACAGACCACAGTAGGTGCTTCATGCAGCTTCTGCCATCTTCCCTTCAGGCCGGTAAGTTCCACGACATGGGCGAAGCCTTCTCTTACGGCATGTTCGGGTAGATGAAGGCCGTAATGGCGGTTCAACACATCGATAGCCGTAAGTACTGTCGCCGCATTATGTTCTTGGATAATTCCGCCTAATTCTCCTGTCAATGCTCCATAGTGACATGTTTGATAATGCCATCGGCCGTCTTTCCCCAATTCCCCGGAATGGATGGGGCGTGCCTCTGTCGATGCATAAACAGGGGAATCGGTATGCGCTGCCTTTTCTCGGAACACATGCATTACTTCTGGAGAATCCACATCTCCAATTACTACCGGGATTCCGGATTTGATGATGCCTGCTTTTTCCGTGGCTATTGCCTCCAATGTATCCCCTAAGAACTGTACATGGTCTTTGCTGATGTTCGTGATGATGCTTAATATGGGAGTAATGATGTTGGTACTGTCCAGCCTTCCGCCCAAACCTACTTCAATCACGGCATAATCGACCTTCATGTGCTGGAAATAAGCCAACGCCATCGTTGAAGTAAGTTCAAAGAAAGAGGGGTGGAGCGGTTCGAACAGAGGACGGTTTTTTTCTATAAAACTGACAACGAATTCTTTGGAAACAGGGATTCCATTCACTCTGATACGTTCTCTGAAATCAATCAGATGGGGAGAGGTAAACAATCCGACTTTGTATCCGGCCTGTTGTAAAATTGCTGCTATAAGATGGCTTGTCGAACCCTTCCCATTCGTCCCGCCTACATGTATCGTTTTATATGCCTTATGGGGATGATCCAAAAGACGATCCAATGCGATGCTCGTATCCAATCCCGGTTTGTAGGCAGTTGCTCCACTGCGTTGAAACATGGGAATGCTGGTAAATAAATAATCTAATGTCTCTTCGTATGTCATTTTTGCGATTAAAATATTAGGGACAAACTTAATTAAAATTATCCGGAGTTTGAGGTAAAAAGACTAAAAAACTGATAGATTTTTTCCCCTATGTTGCTCGGGAGCGGGGAATCCATCCGTCTTCTGAAACAGTGAACATTAATATTTTCGGGAAAATATCCGACGCAAATGCAACACGGACAAAAGGATCGTCAATGCAATTGCTGCACGTCACGCGGAAAGTTTCCTGTAATCTTTCGGAGTATATCCTGTGTTTTTCTTGAAAATGCGATTGAAGTGTTGGGAATATTGGAAACCTAACTCGTCTGCAATCTGGCTGACTGTTTTTTCTGTTCCCAACAGCATTTCCTTGGCCATATCTATGATTTTGTTTTGAATGTACTCTTGAGCTGTCTTCCCGGTTTCTTTTTTTATCAAATCTCCAAAATAATTGGCGGAAAGACAGACCTTTCCTGCAAAATACTTCACGCTTGGGAGTCCTTCTTTTTCCTGTATTTTATCTGAATAATAGTCGTCAAGCAAACTTTCGAATTTGTTTAAAATGCTTTTGTTCGCCACGGAACGGGTGATGAACTGGCGCGAATAAAATCGCATGCAATAGTTAAGAAGCAGCTCGATGTTCATGGCTATC
>CALBYC010000071.1 GCA_937890135.1 uncultured Parabacteroides sp. | reverse complement strand
ATCATGCAGTATAGGTGGAGCACATCGTTTACGTCATTCTCCAAATTCCCATGGTGCTTGAGAAGGTAGGCTATGGATGCATTGTGGTAGCAACAGCCGATTTCTGATTCTGCCACATCCGGTGAATAGTCGATAGCCTCATTCCCGCATAGTTCCCGCACGAAACGAATGAAGAAACGGGCAGGATTCTCCAAATTGGATAATAATATATCCGCCAGAACGATGGCTCCTGCGTTGATGAATGGATTCCGCGGTATTCCATGCTCGTATTCGAGCTGTACCAAAGAGTTGAAGGCTGTACCGGAAGGCTCTTTGCCTATGCGTTCCCACAGTTCCTTGCCTTTAATGCTTAATGCGATGGCAAGAGAGAAAACCTTCGATATGCTCTGTATGGAAAAATTGGTGTCATAGTCTCCATACATGCAGTCTTCGCCGTTCATTAGGCTCAAGTAAATCCCAAATTGGTCTGGATTGACTTTGGCAAGGGCCGGGATATAGTCTGCTTGTTTCCCTTCCCGCGCGTATGGCTGGATTTCATGGCATATTCTTTCAATAATTTCCTGATAGTACTTGTTTTGTTTCATGGTGCAACATTGTCTTTAACCTGTTTGGGAAAACTTTTATTTTACAAAATACATCAAAACACATGATATATGCAAACAATTCTCTCGAAATTTCGTTGGAGTCTTGCTAAGGATTTCCCGCTGATTTCTTGCGAAAGCCGTGGATTTTTATTGTCTTTGCAATTCAATCAACAGGTAAATGACAATCAGAATGGAACAGGAAATAACATTGAAAGATGTGGCCGGCTATCTGGACGACGTGGGAATCCAGTTTTTGGCGACAATCGGGTTGGATGGCAAGCCTAAAGTACGCCCGATGCAGTACATGGTGATGGAAGATGGCAAACTATGGTTTTGTACAAACTCGAAGAAGGAAGTGTATGCCGAGTTGCAGGCCAATCCGGCTATAGAACTTTGTGGCTGTAAGCTGGAGAAGGATGAGATGCAGACGCCGTGGATTAGGTTCTCTGCCGAGGCGGTATTCGAGGAACGTCAGGACATTCGCGATGCTATCATCGAAAAAAGTTCCATAGTCAACACGCTCTATCGGGATATGCGGAGCAATCCGATCTTCAAGGTGTTTTACTTGAAGGACATCGATGGTTGGATGAGCAATTTGGGCAATGTGAAAGGCTTGGAGAAAAGGGCAGGGTTTGCGAAGCCTGTCCATTTCAAGTTTTGATAGGCAGGAGCTCTTTCCTTTGCCGCCGTGTTTTTTCAAAAAGCTTACGACCTTTTTCCGGAGAGGCCGTAACCTTTTTGATTTTTGTTCCCATCCGTTGTCGTAGAACAAAGGATGTATGCCGGGCAAGGGAATCACCTAAGGGAGAATGTAGACGTGGATAGATTGTCTTTGTGGGGAAAAACTTTTTTGAAATAAATGCGCATAAATTTTGCTTTTTCAAAAAAAAACATTTCCTTTGCACACGCAATTGAGAGCGATGCGAAATCCGGTTCCTTGGATGAGTGGCTTAGTCAGCGGTCTGCAAAACCGTGTACGGCGGTTCGAATCCGCCAGGAACCTCGTTTGGTTTCGTCTGCTTCATTTATACAATCCGGTTCCTTGGATGAGTGGCTTAGTCAGCGGTCTGCAAAACCGTGTACGGCGGTTCGAATCCGCCAGGAACCTCAGGCAGATAGAAGGATTAGGAATAGAATTTTCTAATCCTTTTTTATTTGGTTGGAGGATGGGATGTTAATGCTTAACTTTGCCCTGTGGTCTAACTAAGAAACAAAAAATAAAACATGAAAGGAATTGTATTGGCCGGAGGTTCAGGGACACGGTTGTACCCCATAACGAAGGGGATATCCAAGCAGTTGCTCCCTATATATGACAAACCCATGGTTTATTATCCCATATCAGTGCTCATGCTCGCCGGCATAAGGGAAATATTAATCATTTCCACACCGCAAGATTTGCCAGGCTTTAAACGCCTTTTAGGGGACGGGGCGGACTTTGGCGTCTGTTTTGAATATGCCGAGCAACCCTCGCCGGATGGATTGGCTCAGGCGTTTATCATAGGAGCGGATTTCATAGGCGAAGATTCCGTTTGCTTGGTGTTGGGAGATAATATATTTTACGGGCAAAGCTTCTCATCGATGCTGCAAAAAGCCGTGGACAATGTGAAGAGAGGGGAAGCCACGATTTTTGGTTATTATGTGAACGATCCGGAAAGATACGGGGTCGCTTCCTTCGATGCGAAGGGGAATGTGGTGCGGATTGAAGAAAAGCCGGAGCAGCCCCAGTCGAATTATGCTGTAGTGGGGCTGTATTTTTATCCGAACGAAGTAGTGGACATAGCCCGTGAAATACGCCCGTCGGCACGCGGGGAGTTGGAAATAACCAGCGTCAACCAGGCATTTCTGGAAAAGGGAATCTTGAAAATGCAGCTGTTTGGAAGAGGTTTTGCCTGGCTGGACACAGGAACGCATGACTCGTTGTCGGAGGCATCGACCTTTATTGAAGTGATAGAAAAAAGGCAAGGGCTTAAAATTGCCTGTCTGGAAGAAATAGCATTCCGCAAAGGCTGGATAGATTCCGTCAAATTACGCCTTTTGGCAGAACCAATGAAGAAGAACCCGTACGGGCAATATCTGATTCGATTGGCTGAAAACAGGTGAAAATAAAGACAATAGTGGTGTTTTTCCATAATTGGGAAAACATTTTTTTGAAAATATTTGTTTAGCAAATAGAAATGAAATATTTTTGTGACGGTTTTGTGAAAAGGAAATGTAGATTGTTTAATTTAAATGTTATAAATTATTATGAAGGTTAAAGCTATTCTTTTAGCGTTGCTGTCTGGCTTTGTATTCTCAGCTGCAGCACAAGAGTATCAGCCCCAGGTAGGTTTTAGTACTGAAAAGGGTTACAAAACCAATTTCAAGAAAAACAAAGCTGGTGACAACTGGTTTATTTCAATTGCAGGTGGCGCAAGCATGTTGTTTGGCGATGAAAACAGCAAAGCTGATTTTGGTAATCGTTTGAACTTTGCTCCTCAAGTTTCTTTTGGAAAATGGTTCAATCCGTATTTGGGATTCAGAACACAGCTGAATGGTGGTGTCCTTCATGGATTCGAAGGCAATGACGCACAGATTATGCAGCATAACAAATATGTTGCCGCTCACATTGATTTCTTATGGGATGTTACAAACTTTTGGGCTCCTTACAACGAAAAGAAAGTTTTCCGTTTGATTCCTTGGGTTGGTTTGGGATATGCTCAGCGTTTCAAAACAACTGAATCAGTTGAACGTGCGAGAACAGAATCTCCTACTGTCAACGCCGGTATTTTGACAGCTTTCCGTTTGAGCAACCGTCTTGATTTGAATGTTGAACTTCAGGGATCTTTGTTGAACGAACAATTCAACCGCGTCAGCATGCATCACTTATGCGACGGCCTCGTCCAATTGTCAGCGGGTCTGACATTCAAGTTGGGTAAGACGAACTTTGAAGTATTGGAACCGATGGATTATGATTTGTTGAATGATTTGAATGGTCAAATCAACAGACTGCGTGCAGAAAACGATGAATTGAGCAAACGTCCGGTTTCTTGTCCTGAATGCAAAGAGACTGTAGAAGAAGTAGTAAACAATGTCATTGACAATGTCGTATTCTTCCGTTTGAACAGCTCTAAGATTGATAAGAATCAGCACATCAATATCTACAACACTGCAGAATACATCAAAGCAAACAACACGCCTATCAAGGTTATCGGTTATGCGGACAAAAAGACAGGTAAAGCAGATTATAATATGCAGTTGTCCGAAAAACGCGCTAAAGCGGTAGCTAAAGAATTGATTGAAAAATACGGAATTTCTTCTAACCAGATCACAGTTGAATGGAAAGGTTGTGAAGAACAGCCGTACAGCGAAAACAGCTGGAATCGCGTTGTTATCATGCGTGCTGAAAAATAATATTCAGTAATAATATCGTTAAAAGGAGAGAGGCGCATATATTTGTGCGCCTCTCTTTTTTTTTTGAGTAAATATTTCATACATTTGTATTCGACTAAACAATAAATGATGGAATTAGATAGAAGACACGGCTTCCTGATACAATGGTTGATAGGCATGGGTGATATGGTGGTCCTGAATCTGATGTTCTTTTTGGTATATTGGGAGTTAGGGACATTTTACACTAAGGCGATAGACAATAACTTAAGAGAAGTGCTCCTCTTATTGAATTTTTGCTATTTCTTTTCTCTCTATTTTGTGCCAATTCAGCTTCATCGTTCCATTGTTTATTTGGATAAGATTGTGCAAAGGGCATTTTCAATGATATCGTTGTTGATATTCCTGTTTGCAACCTGTCTTATATTCTTAAATGTAGGGGATGTTCTGGCTACTTTCTTGGTGGTTTATTATGTCTCTACGATTGTCGTGTTTTCTTGCTGGCGTGTGTTTGTCCGGATGCTGTTGAAGTTTTATCGCAGGAAAGGATATAATTTCAAGCGCGTGGTTATAGTCGGTGCGGGGAAAAATGGAGCTATATCGTGCGATGCGTGATGATATATCTTCCGGTTTCAATATACTGGGCTTTTTTGATGACAATTTGGTGTTGAAAGAAGTTTTGCCAAACTATTTAGGTACAACTGACAAAGTGGAAGAGTATGCGATAGCAAAAGAGATAGATGAAATCTATTGTACGTTGCCTGGCACGAATGATGAAAAAATTCTCCGGATGCTTAATTTTGCTGAGAAACGAATGATACGTTTTTATATCGTTCCCGAATTTTACCGGAACGTGAAAAAAAGCATGGTGATGGAATTTATGGAATCCGTCCCTTTGTTGACAATCAGGAAAGAACCCCTTCAGGAAATTTATAACCGTGCATTGAAACGGTTATTCGATCTCGTTTTTTCCTTGGTCGTCCTCTGTACGGTTTTCCCGGTGTTGTATGTAGTGGTAGGTATTTTGATCAAGCGAAGCTCTCCGGGCCCTGTCTTTTTCAAGCAAAAGCGTACAGGATTATACGGACATGACTTTGAATGTTATAAATTCCGTACGATGCGGGTGAACAACCAGGCGGATACAATGCAAGCAGTCAAGGATGATCCCCGCAAGACAAAGATAGGCGATTTTTTACGTAGAACAAATTTGGATGAGTTCCCTCAGTTTATCAATGTCTTTAAAGGAGACATGTCTGTCGTTGGTCCTCGGCCTCATATGCTTAAGCATACAGAGCAATATTCGGCTTTGATAGATAAATATATGGTACGCCATTTGGTAAAACCAGGTGTGACAGGATGGGCGCAGGTAACAGGCTATCGTGGCGAGACTAAAACGCTGGAACAAATGGAAGGACGAGTGAAAAGAGATGTATGGTATATTGAAAATTGGACTTTTCTTTTGGATCTTAAGATTATTGTCGTGACACTCGTGAACATGTTCAAAGGGGATAAGAACGCTTATTGAAAGTGCCATTAGATGGCCATATCTGAATATTTTTAAGGGAATTTGAGGAAAAAGCGGCAGCTATATCCATAAAAGTCGTATCTTTGCCGATATGGGAAGAATAATAGCAATTGATTACGGGAGAAAACGTACGGGTATCGCGGCAACGGACAAGTTGCAAATAATAGCGAACGGTGTGGCCACTGTACCCAGCGGAGAGTTAGTCGATTTCCTGTCTGTCTATGTCGCTCAAGAAGAAGTGGAATTGATAGTTATAGGTCAGCCCAAACAGTTGAACAATGAACCATCGGAGAACATGAAATATGTAGAGTCCTTCGTAAATGCTCTGAAAAGTAAAATTCCCCAAATACCAGTTGAATATTATGATGAACGTTTTACATCCGTGTTGGCGCATCAGGCGATGTTGGCCGGAGGCCTGAAAAAAAAGAAAAGGCAAGACAAGGCACTGGTGGATGAAATCAGTGCGGTCATTATTCTTCAAGCCTATTTGGAAAGCAAAAAATATATAATAAGATGATTTTACCCGTATATTTATATGGACAGCCCGTGTTGAGGCAAGAGGCTAAGGCTATTTCTCAGGATTTTCCTGATTTGAAGAAATTGGAGTCCGACATGTATGAAACGATGTATAATGCCGATGGTGTGGGTCTGGCTGCGCCTCAGGTGGGATTGTCAATTCAAATGCTGGTCTTGGATGCAGATGTTCTTAAAGATGATTTCCCGGAATGCAAAGGTTTCAAGCGGACGATGATCAATCCAGTTTTCTTGGAAAGAAGCGCAGAGACGGTGGCAATGGAGGAAGGGTGTCTAAGTTTGCCAGGAATACATGAAAAAGTAGCTCGTCCTACGAAAATACGTATTAAATACATGGATGCCGATTGGATAGAGCATGAGGAAGATGTGAACGGTTTTGCTGCACGAGTGGTTCAACATGAATGTGAGCATTTGACAGGTCATGTGTTTATTGATAATATTTCGGCAATACGCAGACAGTTGAATAAAGGAAAACTGAACAATATATTAAAAGGTACAGCCCGTTGTTCATACAGGACAAAGGCTGTGAAATAAAGTTTTTAGGATAATGGCAGATTTAAGAAAAGATGTTTTAACCCTTAGGGAAAAGAAAGCTGTCGTAGAAATGGGCGGAGGCGAGGCCGCCATCGCCAAGCAGAAGGCAATGGGCAAAAAGACAGCGCGGGAACGTATCTTTTCGTTGTTGGACGAAGGTTCGTTTCATGAATACGACCTGTTTGTGAAGCATGACGGTCGTGATTTCGGAATGGATAAAAAGGAACTTCCAGGCGACGGCGTCGTCACCGGGACGGGGACTATTTTCGGATTGCCCGTATGTATATATGCGCAAGATTTCACTGTCGCTGGTGGTTCTTTGGGTTTGCAGCATGCTCGCAAAATCACGAAAATAATGGATCATGCCTTAAGGATGAAATGTCCGGTCATTGGCATCAATGACTCCGGTGGAGCTCGTATCCAAGAAGGTGTTGGCGCTTTGGCCGGTTATGGAGAGATATTCTACCGTAATACAATAGCATCAGGCGTAATCCCTCAGATATCTTTAATATTGGGACCCTGTGCCGGTGGGGCAGTTTATTCACCTGCTTTAACGGACTTTGTGTTTGTTGTGGAAAATATTTCTAAGATGTTCATCACGGGGCCTAATGTCATCAAGACCGTGTTGGGCGAAGACATTTCAATGGAGGATTTGGGAGGAGCCCGCGTTCATGCGGAAACGACAGGTAATGCGCACTTCTATGCTGTAAATGAAGATGAATGCTTTGCCCAAGTGAAAGAACTGTTAGGCTTTATTCCTTGGAATAATCAGGAGAAAGCAAAGGTGATAGAACCAAGAGTCCCTGCAACGACATTGAATATCAATAATATTGTTCCGGAAGACCCGAAACAGCCTTATGATGTCCGTCACATAATAGAATGTTTAGTCGATGACTCTAAATTCTTAGAGATTCATAAATTATGGGCTGCTAACATTGTCGTCGGGTTCGGCCGTATTGGTGGCGAAACGGTTGGATTTGTTGCCAATCAACCTATGGTGTTGGCTGGCGTTTTGGATTGTGATAGTGCGGATAAAGCAGCCCGCTTTATTCGGTTCTGTGATTCTTTCAACATTCCGATTGTAACATTGGAAGACATGCCTGGTTATTTGCCGGGTGTAGACCAGGAACATGCCGGTGTGATTCGCCATGGAGCGAAAGTGTTGTACGCTTATTCTGAGGCAACAGTGCCTAAAATCACTGTTATTTTACGTAAAGCTTATGGTGGAGGCTATATAGCGATGAACTCACGCCATCTTGGGGCTGATTTCGTGTTTGCATGGCCAAGTGCGGAAATTGCGGTAATGGGTCCGGAGGGGGCTGCCAACATTATTTTCCGCAAGGAAATCATGGCTGCTGAAGACCAGGAGGCAATGCGGCAAGAGAAAGTGAAAGAGTATACCGAGAAGTTCGCTAACCCTTATGTCGCAGCTTCCCGTGGTTTTGTAGATGCTGTCATTGAACCGGGGGAAACACGCGAGTACTTGCTGCATACATTGAAAATGACTGTTCTTAAAGACGAGTACAGACCTGCAAAAAAACATGGCCTGCCTCCATTCTAATCGTTTTGTAGTTTATGGGAGAAGAATATAAGGAATTGGTTGATTTTGCCCTTGCTTCTGGCGTATATAAGACGACCCTGACTGAAAAATTCAAAGAACGTCCTACTTGGCACAAACCCTATGCGGGAGACATCGTTTCTCATTTGCCGGGTACTATTGTCGAATTAGAAGTGAAGGAGGGTGATTTTGTGAAAAGAGGGCAATTATTGCTGGTTCACCAAGCAATGAAAATGCTCAATCGCGTGGTTGCGCCTGTTTCAGGTGTGGTGACCTGTGTCAATGTTCATGCAGGTGAGCAAATCCTCAAGGATCATTTGATGGTGAGAATTGAGATTAAATAGCATTAAGCTTCAAAAAGAAGGAAAAGAGCAATGTATTTGTCAAAGTAACAGATACATTACTCTTTTTTTGCTTAAATCATACAGTATGTTTGCTATTAATTTCGTACGTTTGTGCGATTTTTCAAATTTAAGAGAAGATGGAAAGTAAACAACAATTAAAAGGCTTGACCGATGAGCAAGTAGAAGAAAGCCGTCGATTACACGGGGAGAATATATTGACTCCTCCTGCGAAAGTTTCATTGTGGAAACAATTCATGGAAAAATTCGATGACCCGATTATACGTATTTTGTTGGTGGCTTGGGCTTTGTCTGTTGGCATTGCCTGTGTGCATTGTTTCGGTCCGGAGCAAGCCGGTTTTACTGCTTTTCTAGAACCGTTGGGCATTTTCTTTGCGATTATGTTGGCGAGTTGCGTCGGATTCTTTTTTGAAATCAAGGCGAATAAGGAGTTTGATGTACTGAATACTGTCAATGACGAAATCCAGGTGACGGTTGTCCGCAATGGGCGTATTACGGAAATCCCGCGGAAAGATGTAGTCGTCGGCGATGTCGTAATGTTAGGCACGGGGGAGGAGATTCCCGCCGACGGTCATCTTGTCGAGGCTGTATCATTGCAGGTGAACGAATCCACATTGACAGGTGAGCCATTGATAGGAAAGACAACCAATGAAATGGATTTTGACAAAGATGCCACCTATCCATCCAATGTTGTAATGCGCGGCACGACTGTGGTGGACGGCCATGGAATAATGGTCGTTGAACAGGTGGGAGACGCTACCGGTTATGGCAAAGTATACGAGGGTTCTCAAATCGATAACCACATAGAGACCCCGCTTCAAATGCAATTGAAAAGACTTGCCAAAGTCATTAGCAAGGTAGGATACACGATAGCCGTGATTACATTCTTGGCTTTGACTGTCAAATTGATTCTATCCGGGCGAGATTACACCGCCATGGAATGGTTTTCTCATTTACTTAACTTCTTCATGGTCGCTGTTACCTTGATAGTGGTTTCCGTCCCTGAAGGTTTGCCAATGAGTGTGACATTAAGCTTGGCATTGAGCATGAACCGTATGCTGAAAACCAATAATTTGGTCCGCAAGATGCATGCTTGCGAGACAATGGGAGCTACGACCGTAATCTGTACGGACAAAACCGGAACACTTACACAGAACCAAATGCAGGTGTATGAAACGAATTTCTATAATTTAAAGGATCAAGTATTGGGCGATGATGATTTAAGCCTATTGATTAAGGAGGGTATTGCTGTCAATTCCACTGCCAATTTGGAAATTAACAATGGCATTGCCAAATCTTTGGGTAACCCGACGGAAGCTGCTTTGTTGTTGTGGCTCCGTTCCCAAGGTGTGGATTATCTGTCAATGCGAGAAGGTACTCCGGTGATTAGCCAATTGACTTTTTCAACCGAGCGGAAATATATGGCTACGGTTGTCAATTCGCCTTTGCTGAAGAAAAAAGTACTATATGTGAAAGGTGCGCCGGAAATCGTGTTGTCGCATTGCAACCGAGTGGCAGCAGACGGAGGGTATGTCCCCGTTGACCAAATGCGTCAGGATATTGAAAAACAATTGTTTGCTTATCAGGGACAAGCCATGCGTACCTTGGGCTTTGCTTACCAGCTGTTAAATGATGATGAGGACGATGCGCCTTACGTTGATGGCCGCCTCAAAGATGGCTTGGATTTGATATATTTGGGTGTCGTTGCCATATCGGATCCTGTCCGGGCGGATGTGCCGGCGGCTGTAAGGCATTGTCTCAATGCGGGCATATCTGTGAAAATCGTCACAGGGGATACGCCGGGAACAGCCCGGGAGATTGGACGTCAGATTGGAATATGGAAACCGGAAGACACCGACCGGAACATCATCACTGGGCCTGCTTTCGAGGCTTTGAGCGATGAGGAGGCCTATAACCGTGTGATGGACTTGAAAATCATGTGCCGTGCACGTCCTACCGACAAGCAGCGATTGGTTCAATTGCTCCAAAAACATGGAGCGGTCGTGGCCGTGACGGGTGACGGGACAAACGATGCCCCCGCCTTGAAGGCTGCGCAAGTAGGACTGTCGATGGGTGACGGGACTTCTGTTGCCAAGGAAGCAAGTGACATCACTATTTTGGACAATTCCTTCAGCAGCATCACCAGGGCTGTGATGTGGGGGCGTTCCCTTTACCGCAATATCCAGCGATTTTTGCTTTTCCAGCTGACCATCAACTTGGCTGCTTGTGTCATTGTCTTGTTAGGCTCCATTATTGGCACCGAATCTCCATTGACCATCACGCAGATGTTGTGGGTCAATTTGATCATGGATACCTTTGCTGCCGGGGCATTGGCTTCATTGCCTCCAAACGAACGTGTAATGAACGATAAACCGCGCAAGAGCGGGGAAGGCGGTGATTTCATCATCACCCGCCCAATGGGTGTGCGGATTCTGGGTGTCGGCTTAGCCTTCGTCGTGGTATTGATGGGACTTCTTCTCCATTTCCATGCAAGCGACGGCCTGAGTCCTCATGATTTGTCTTGGTTCTTCTCCTTCTTTGTGATGCTTCAGTTTTGGAACATGTTTAATGCGAAAGCTTTCATGGAAGGGACTTCGGCTTTTGCAAATCTAAAGGAAAGCAAGGGATTCCTTGGGGTTGCGGTCTTGATTTTGGCAGGCCAGGTTCTGATTGTCTCTTTTGGCGGGTCCATGTTCAGCGTCACACCTCTTTCCCTGCACGATTGGTTGGTGATTATCGGGGCGTCCTCGTTGGTCCTTTGGATAGGTGAGGCATGGCGTTTCTTTAAAAGAATAATAGATAAACAATGATGGGAAATGGCATGCATCTTAAACATTGAAACTTCAACGGAGGTTTGTTCCGCAGCCTTGTCCGATGGCTTGGACATACTGTTTGAAACGACCTCCTACGAAAGCCATTCGCAGGCTTCCCTGCTGGGCGTTTATGTCGAAAGGGCATTGGAAGTGATGAAAGGGATCGGGCGGAAGCTTGATGCCGTGGCTGTGAGTTCTGGTCCTGGCTCATATACAGGCTTACGTATAGGCGTGTCCGTAGCTAAGGGATTGTGCTTTGGGTTCGGGATACCGTTGATTGGCATCCCTACGCTGGAATTGCTGGCATTGACGGCAATTAACAGGGATGGCGACACCAACGGCGGTGGTTTGTATTGTCCTATGTTGGATGCTCGGAGGATGGAAGTATATGCTGCGATTTACCGTTCCGACTTGAGCGTGGTCCGTCCGGCCTCTGCCGATATTGTTACGGCGGATACGTATTCGAAATGGCTACAAGCTACTTCCGTCTGCTTCTTCGGCAATGGCTCCTCCAAATGCAAGGCGGTTATTGATTCGCCAAATGCACGGTTTATGGACGAGGTTTATCCTTTGGCAATCAATATGGCGCCTTTGGCTCTTCAACGTTTTGAAGAGGCAAAATTTGAAGACGTGGCCTATTTTGAGCCCTTCTACCTGAAAGAATTCCAAGCAACCATAGCGAAGAATAAGGTATTGAACGAAGCCTTGCGCAAAAATGGTTGAGAACGCAAGGGAGAATCCCTGTGTCCGTTTGCCCGAACGGCCGCAACCGTTTGGGCAAACGGATGGGGCTATTTCGCGGCACGTGCGTGTCCGTAGAATTATTTTGCTGTTTTCCCTTCTTTTTATATGGGGTGTCATGTTCATGCCCGGAGGCGGAGAATGGTATGCGAGGACGGTTTATCCCGGTTTTTCATGGGCGCTATCTGCCGTTTCCTCTTTTTTCCCCTTCCCCCTTGGAGACCTTTTCGTCTGTGGGGCTTTGTTGTTTTTCGTGCTTGATTTTGCAAAGACTTGCACCGTCCGCCGCAAGGGCAAATGGAGGCGGAAGGGCATTCAGACAGCGGAACGCCTGTTATGGCTTTACGTATGGTTTTATGTGGCATGGGGACTGACCTATTATAGGGATGACTTTTTCGTCCGGAACCAAATAACGCCCAGGCCTTTTTCTAAAGAAGAGTTCTGCCGCTTCCTCGATGCGTATGCGGACTCTTTGAATGGCAGCTACCGCCCGTTTGTGGAGGAACTCCCTGAGTGCATCGTTGCGAATGAAATCGAAAAGGCGTATCAGGCATTGCCGGCCAGCTCCGGATTGTGTGCGCCGGCCAGCTTTATGCGGGCGAAATATATGTTATTCCCTTCATTGATGAGCGGGGTGGGCGTGACGGGATATATCGCCCCTTTCTTCATGGAGTATAATCTGAACCCGCAATTGCTGCCGGTCCAATATCCGGCTACGTATGCCCACGAGATGGCCCATGTGTTGGGTGTATCCAATGAAGCGGAAGCCAACTATTATGGATACCGGGTCTGCACTTCATCTTCGATGCCGGAAATACGCTTTTCCGGGTACTTCTCCTTGTTGGGGTATGTGTTGTCCAATGCCTATTCCGTGTTGGGCGCAAGGGAATTTGATGCATGGAAGAATCGGATCCGCCCGGAAATAAGAGAACTGTACAATCATGAAACGACCTATTGGCATTCCCTTTACAACCCTTACGTAGGAACAATACAGAACTGGGCATACAATGCTTACCTGAAGGGAAACGGAATATCTTCAGGAATAACAAATTATGCGGAGGTAATCTCATTGATCATCGCATCCGAACCGTAATGAAAATACAAAAAGTCCTAACGAATAGGGCAATAATGGTAGAAAAGCATTACCTTTACAAGTCGAAAAAGAAGAATTCAGTAATCTGATCGTCATATATGGAGATTGATGATAAAATGTTGGAAACTGGTTGCATCTCGATAGAAGGAGCCAGGGTTCATAACTTGAAGAATATAGATATAAATATTCCCAGAAATACGCTGACCGTCATCACAGGAATGAGTGGCAGCGGCAAATCCTCGTTGGCTTTCGATACAATATTCGCAGAGGGGCAACGCCGGTACGTGGAAACTTTTTCTGCATATGCCAGGGGCTTCTTAGGCAATATGGAACGTCCGGACGTAGACAAAATCACGGGCCTCAGCCCTGTTATTTCCATAGAACAGAAAACGACGAACAAGAACCCTCGTTCAACAGTGGGCACCACGACTGAAATATATGATTTTTTCCGTTTGCTTTATGCGCGAGCAGGCGAAGCCTGGTCTTATTTGAGCGGGGAGAAAATGGTGAAGTACACCGAGGAACAGGTATTGGAACTTATATTGGAAAAATACAACGGGAAACGTACCTATGTGTTGGCTCCCGTGGTGCGTAACAGAAAAGGACATTATAAGGAGCTTTTTGAACTGCTCCGCAAACGAGGCTACCTGAATGTCCGTGTGGACGGGAAGATGTGCGAGATAGTCTATAATATGAAGCTGGACCGGTACAAGCAGCATAATGTCGAGGTGGTGATAGACAAATTGAAAGTTTCGAGCAAAGACGAAGACCGGCTTAAGCAAAGTTTGAAGGTTGCCATGAAGCAAGGAGATGGATTGGTCATGATTTTGGATGCTGATAGTGGCGAGATTCGTCATTACAGCAAACGCTTGATGGACCCCGCGACGGGACTTTCATATAGCGAACCAGCCCCTCATAATTTTTCTTTTAACTCTCCTCATGGCGCTTGTCCGAAATGTAAAGGATTAGGACAAGTCAATCTGTTGGACATGTCGAAGATTGTGCCTGACCCGTCCCTCAGTATTTATGGCGGAGGCATAGTCGCTTTGGGCAAATACAAACCATCGCTTATTTTCTCCCAAATAGACGCACTATGCAAAAAACATGGGGTGACGTTGAAGACTCCCATTAAGGATATACCGGAGGAAGCGATGGATGAGATTATGAATGGCACGGATGAGCATTTGCAACTCGAGGGATTTTATGATGTCCCTTCCAGCTTTCTCCTTTATGAAGGAGTGGCGAAATATATCCTGATGCAGCAGGATGATGAAGCATCGGCAACAGCGCAGAAATGGTCAGGGCAATTTATCCGTACAGCTGTTTGTCCCGAGTGCCACGGCATGCGATTGAACAGAGAGTCTCTTTCTTATCGGATAGCCGGAAAAAATATTGCCGAATTGGCGGCAATGGATATTTCTGAACTGAAAGAGTGGGTGGACCATTTGGAAGACAAACTGAACGACAAACAGCGTCAGATAGCCGTGGAGATTCTGAAAGAAATTCGTTCAAGAATAAACTTTTTGATGGAAGTGGGATTGGACTATCTGTCGTTGAACCGCGCATCGGCTACATTGTCTGGCGGAGAAAGTCAGCGCATACGTTTAGCGACGCAGATAGGCAGTCAGCTGGTTAATGTTTTGTATATTTTAGACGAACCAAGCATTGGACTTCATCAGCGTGATAACATGCGGCTGATTCATTCTCTGAAGGAACTCCGCGATTTGGGCAATTCGGTGATTGTTGTGGAGCACGACAAGGATATGATGCTGAATGCCGATTATATCGTGGATATGGGGCCTAAAGCGGGAAGGTTAGGTGGAAACGTTGTGTTTTCCGGAACTCCGAAGGAAATGCTACAGGCGCATACGCTTACATCCGCCTATCTGAACGGAGAGATGGAAATTCCCGTTCCGGAAATGCGCCGCAAAGGGAACGGGAAAATATTATCCATTAGGGGGGCTTCCGGGAACAATTTGAAACATGTAGATGTCGATTTCCCTTTGGGTACATTCATATGTGTCACGGGTGTCTCCGGGAGTGGAAAGTCTACATTGGTCAATCGGACATTGAAGCCATTCTTGAGCCAGAAATTTTACCGTTCTTTGGAAGAGCCTTTGCCGTTCGATGCAATAGAAGGAGCAGAAAACATAGACAAGATAGTGTGTGTAGACCAGTCTCCGATCGGTCGTTCGCCACGAAGCAACCCTGCCACATATGTAAATGTGTTTTCGGACATCAGGAATCTCTTTGCGGAGCTTCCTGAATCCAAAGTCAGGGGATATAAGTCCGGACGTTTTTCCTTCAATGTGGCTGGGGGCCGTTGCGCAACTTGCAAAGGCAACGGTTATAAAACCATAGAAATGAATTTCCTGCCTGATGTGCTTGTTCCGTGCGAGGAATGCCAAGGCAAACGATATAACAAAGAAACATTGGAAATAAAGTATAAAGGGAAATCGATTGCTGATGTCTTGGACATGACTATTAACATGGCGGCGGAATTTTTTGAGAATGTACCTTCTATCCTTGCCAAGATAAAAACATTGCAGGACGTGGGATTGGGGTATATAAAGTTGGGACAGCCCTCTACGACTTTGTCGGGTGGTGAAAGCCAACGTGTGAAGCTGGCTACCGAATTATCGAAGCGGGACACAGGAAACACGTTATACGTTCTGGATGAACCAACGACCGGGTTGCATTTCGAAGATATACGCGTGTTGTTGAAAGTATTGGGTAAATTGGTGGATAAAGGAAATACTGTCGTTGTCATTGAACATAATTTGGACGTGATAAAGAGTGCTGACTATCTGATAGACATGGGTCCGGAAGGCGGAAGGGCCGGAGGTAACGTGCTTTTCTGTGGTACACCGGAAGAATTGGCGGAAAAAGGAGTAGGATATACCGCTCCCTTCTTGAAAGAGGAATTGGAGCTAGCCAAACGGAATAATTCACTATCAAAGAGTCCAAATTAAAAAAGGAAAAGAAAACAGATATATGACT
>CALBYC010000070.1 GCA_937890135.1 uncultured Parabacteroides sp. | reverse complement strand
GCAACAGTCGCAGTGTGCGTCCCGTCCTTGCTTTCTGATTTCACTTCATCAAATCCGCATGTTCTACCCTGTTTTTTGGGCTTCCGTGAGTTTTTCGCAGTGCGCCCCACCGCCCTCGGGCGGGAAATCCCGTGACCGCTCGTAAGGATGATTGCGGCCGTCGGGAGGAGAGGATGCGGCCGTTTTCGTGCCCCTCCGCATCCTTTCCTTTTCATGCTTTGGCTCGTCCGGCTGACGGGCGGAAAAGCAAAAAACTTCCAAAAACTTCCAAAAACTTCCCCCCTATTTTTCAAAATGTGCAAAATGCCCCGAAAATGGCTCGTATGTATTTGGTATATAAACCATTACGCCTATGTTTATTTGTGCTTTTTTAGGCGTTTTTTGCAAGTTCCGGAGGCGATTTCGTGACATCCTCAAATGCGCCGCGAGTGCCACATGAATTTAATGTCTCTGTTACATTTTTGCAATATCAAGGCGGTACTTTTGCGCCAAAAATTCAATATGAAGCATCTGTTAATTTTAGCGGCCGTGCTGTTGCCTTTGCCGGCAATGGCGCAATCCAATGAATCCGCCGCCGTGTCCGACGACAACAAGGAGATTCCGGCAAAGGCGTATTTCAAAAATGGGAAGTTGCACGTGGCCACGAGCAACGATAAATTCAAGATCCAATTCGACAACCGGGTTTACACCGACTTGTCGTTCTATACCCCCACGGAATCTGTAGACGGCTTGGAGTCGAAGCCCAACGACGACCTGGAAGAGGACGACGGCAAGTTCCGGTTCAACAACGGGGTGAGCATCCGCCGCGCGCGGTTCGGCGTGAAGGCCACCTTGTTCGACAACTGGTTCGCGGAGTTCGACGTGGACTTCGCCTACAACGAGGTGGAGCTGAAGGACATGTACGTGGGCTACAAGTTCAACGACCATTGGTCGGTGCAGGCAGGGCATTTCAAGGAGCCCATGAGCATGGAGAGGCTTACCAGTTCGCGCTATATAATGTCCAACGAGCGGCCGATGCCGGTGGAGATGTTTGCCGGCGGCAGGCGCCTCGGGATCGCCGCGACGGCGTGGGGCAACCATTGGTGGGCTTCGGGCGGCGTGTTCGGCCAGCAGGTTGACATATTGCAGAAGGAGAAGAACCGCGGCAGCGACGGGTATTCGTTTACCGGCCGTGTGGCGACTTCCCCCGTCAACAACGATGACTTGACACTCCATCTGGGCGGCTACGCCACGTACCGCACGCCGGACGGAGGCGGGAAAGAAGACAGGATAGTCGAGTTCCGCACGTTCCCGGAAAGCCGCACCGACAGGCGGAGGTTCGTGAGGGCGGAGATACCGAACGCCAACCACTACGCCACCTACGGCCTGGAGGTGGCTGTGAAGTGGCAGAAGCTGCTTGCCTACGGCGAGTATACCTTCACCTCGCTTTCGCGCTACCGCAAGGAGGGCGAGCGGCACATCGACCTCAAGAACGCGGAGTTCAACGGCTGGTATGCCACGGCTTCGTACATGATTCTCGGAGAACAGCGCAAATATGCGCCAGACGACGCCGAGTTCGCACCGTCCACGGTCAGCCGCAAGGGCGGTAAGCTGGAACTGGTGGGAAGGGTGAGCCATGTGAACCTGAACGATTTCCACGACAAGGCGGCCCCGATAACCGGCGGTTCGGCTTATGGCTACAGCGTGAACCTCAACTGGTATCCGGTCAACAACCTGCTGGTGGGGCTGAACTATACCTTCATGGACAACGACAAGTATGCCGACGACAAAGGGCATATCACCGTGGGGGGGAAGAAGCTGAGCGAAGCCAGGGTGGATGGCGTCGATTTCCACATCACACAGCTCCGCTGCATGATTTCTTTCTAATTCAAAACGCAATCATTTAACACAATTATTATCAATAATCATTTATGAACAAGAAAATCTTTTACGCTTTCGCATTGTGCGTGACAGCGACATCTTTCTACTCTTGCAAGGACGACAACGAGGATGATTTGAAGGTCCCGTCGGGCGTCGAGGGCATCTATGTCAACGAGGTATGTTCAAGCGGCAACGATTGGGTGGAGTTCTACAATTCCACCGACAACGAGGTGTCTCTCGGCGGCTTCCATTTGCAGGACAGCAAGGGGGCGGAAGAGGAATATACCCTTCCTTCCGGCACCAAGATTCCCGCCAAAGGCTTCTTGGTCCTTGAAAAAGGCTCTTCATTCCAGTTCGGCATAGGCAGCGACGGCGACGAGATAAAGTTGCTGGACGATAACTATTCCGTGGTCGATGACGTGGTTGTGCCGAAGATGGCGGATGGCGAGACTTATTCCCGCAAGACGGACGGGGCGGGCGACTGGACGGTCGTGGCGAACGGCACGAAGGGACGCAGCAACAGCGGCACTCCCGACACTCCGGCTGGCGAGAGCAAGATCGACTTGCTGATCAACGAGGTGGTCAGCTCTCCGGCCGAGGGCGGTTTCGATGCCATCGAGATATATAACCCGGGCGATGCCGAAGTGGACATGGGCGGTTTCGCCTTGCAGGACGACAAAGGCAAGGAGGAACAGTACGTCATCCCGGCGGGCACGAAGATCGCGCCCAAGGCGGTGGTGGTGTTCTACCAGGCGGACAAGGACAACGCGGGCGGCAGCTTCACTTTCGGCATAAGCTCGAAGGGTGACAAGATTACCATTGTCGATGGCGACGCCAAGGTCATCGACACCGTGGAAGTGCCTGCGATGGAGAAAGGCACGTCCTATGCGCGCATCCCTGATGGCGCGGCTACGTTGTCGGTTTCCACTACTCCCACTCCGGGCGCGAGCAACAGTTCGGCCGTGCCGTCCTCTTCGCTCGTGGGCAAGCTGTTCGTGAACGAAGTCTACACGTTCAGTGACCAGAAGGATATCAACGACCTCGATTATATCGAACTTTACAACGCTTCTTCGGAAACGGTCGAAGTGGGCGGCTTGAAGTTGTGGGAAGGCGGAGGCCAGGCCGAGGCTTGGACGATTCCTGCCGGCAAGTCCATCGCCCCGAAAGGCTTTTTGGTCATCGAGTGCGACAAGGAGAAGCTCCACAATGACCCGGCGAACTACCCGTCATGGGGATTGAGCAAGAACGAGGAGACCGTCGTGCTGGCCGACGACAAGTTCAGTGTCATCGACGAGGTGAAGACCCCGAGCATGTCCACCGGCGAGACCTACGGCCGCAAGACCGACGGAGCGAAGGAGTGGGTGATATTCGCGGAACTCACGAAGGGCAAGAGCAACGATGGCGCGAAGGAAAAGCAGGCCGTCGTGAATACGTATGGCATCTATGTCAACGAGGTGTTCACCAACAACCAGAAGGGCGACCCTTCGTTGGCTTGGGACGAGACGAAGGATTTCATCGAGCTTTACAACTCGACTGACAAGGATTTCGACCTCGGCGGCTTCAGCCTGCTCGACGACAAGCTGGACGAGGGCGACCGCTTCACCTTCAAGTCCGGCACGGTGATCAAGGCCAAGTCGTTCTTGACGGTCAATGTGGAGAAGAAAAACACGGATGGCCCGTCCTTCGGATTAGGCAAGGGCGGCGACAAGGTGTTCCTTTTCGACAAGGACAAAAAGGTTGTCGACGAGGTGGTCACTCCTAAATTCGACGACGACGAGATTTACAGCTACGGCCGCAAAACCGACGGGGCTGCGGAGCTGGTAGTGTTTGTCGAGGTGTCGAAGAACGAAAGCAACAACGGCAAGAAAACGAAATAACAGGCTATGGTTGGTCTCAAGTCATTATGGACAGTCCTGTTTTGCGGGACTGCCCTTTTTTCTTTTGCCGGAGAGCGTTGCCGGAGCGTGGTGGTTCCGTACGCTTCCGGAAAGAGCGGAGGCGCGGGAGTGCTCTATGGCGGCTACGGTTCGGATTTGGCCTATGATGCGGCGGATAGCACCTATTGGCTGCTTACGGATCGCGGCCCAAACGTGGACGGTCCCGCAAAGGAAAGCAAGGTGTTCCCCAATCCGGGGTTCAATCCCCACATAGGCGTGTTCAAGTTACGGGGCGACTCGTTGGTGAGGGTGAGAACCGTGCGGCTATGCGATGCGGACGGGACCCCGTTTACGGGCTTGCCCGAAAGAGCCGGAGATGGCACCACGGGCGAGTTCGCTTTTGACATGTCGGGACGCCCGCTCGACGGCGACCGGCGCGGGATAGACCCCGAGGGCCTGGCTTTGGATGCCGACGGCACATTCTGGGTGAGCGACGAATACGGCCCTTACTTGATGCACTTCTCGAAGGACGGCAGGTTGCTGCGGAAACTGTCGCCGTTCGATGGCGGGTTGCCGGAACGGTATGCCCGACGCCGTCCGAACAGGGGACTGGAAGGGCTGTGCATGAGGAAATCCACCGGTGCGATATACGGCATGCTGCAATCGCCGTTGCGAGGCAGCAAGGAACGGGTCCTGCCGTTGTTCGAGATGGACAGGGGGCAGGTCCGGGATTTCGACTACCCGCTGTCCGACGAGGCGCAGGGCGTGAGTGCCATTTGCGCCTTGGGCGACTCCTCCTTGCTCGTGCTCGAGCGCGACGGGAAGTTCCCGAAGGGCGGGAAAGGATTCAAGCGCATATTCAAGGTCGACATACCCGCCAAGGGGGCGGGGCTGCTGAAAAAGCGGCTGGTCGTGGACGTGCTGGCCGTTTGTCCCGGCTACGACCACGACAAGATAGAGGGAATGGCTGTCTTGGGGGATTCGGTGATATGCATCTCCAACGACGACGATTTCGGCGTCACGACCGAGAATCGGCGGGTGGTGGCGAAGCTGAAGCCCGACGGTACGCCCGACCACAGCACCCTCACCTTCCTTCCTGCCGTCCTGCATTGATTGGATCGGGGGCGGACCACGCCTTGTCTGATGTGATTTGACACGGATTTCGCGAGTCAACATTGGGCCATTTCCGGGCATTGCCGACGTGTCAGGAAATGGCCCTTCCAAGTGTACAAAAACGGCTTTTTTGCGGTTGTTTTTCATGGGGTTAACCGCATGTATTCCAATTGCTTAATGACCGTTTTCCCATCGATTTGCGCATTTTGAAAAATAGGGGGGAAGTTTTTGGAAGTTTTTGGAAGTTTTTTGCGGAACGGGCGGTTTTCTCCCTGCCAGAGAATGGATCAGCGAACGAGTTTCTGCGCCTGACCGGTTGCCGCGGAATGGATAAATCAAAAATTATAAATCACACTTTCTGGAAATAACAGCGGCATCCCTTTTTTCTTGATTTTGAACGAATAAGTATCGCCATGCCCACTTGGGCGACAAAGCAGCAAATCAACCGTTATGATGTTCTGTTCAAGAAGCACATCGAATTGACCTACATTCGGATTCTTTGTATGCTCTATCTGTTTGTAGCGGAAGAATTCCTTACCATCATTCAATTCGTTCTCCACCTCTATCCAGAATGTTTCACGATGTTTTATTTGCAAGCGTTGGTGCAACTTTACCAATCTCCATGCTGCCACATCTTCGACTTTTCTTCTCTCTGCTTGTAGCTCAAGCAGTTCGTTTACATGGTTGACATTCAAGAACAACATCTGATGGTTTGGTGGCGCACACTGAACGGTATTTTGGTATGTCTTGAAACCCTCTTCATTGGTGTAGCCGTATTTCTCGACAATCTCTCGTCCGGACTTCAATTTGCTAATTCCCCAGTCCGGGGCCTGGGTGAACAATACATTCTTCTTGCTGCTTCTTTTATCCCGATAACTTTTCAATTCTATACCCTTGTAGTCAGGAGTTCGGTCGCTATTCATACAGATGCCAAGGTATGATTCTATCGTTCTGCCGATTCCTGTATCGGCTGTTACTTCAGACTCAAACCATTGATCTTTAACAGCACGGAAACGTCCAAGAAGTTCCTCTGAAACAGAGTTTCCCTCTTGATCTATAGCTTTCAAGGTTTCCTGCATTGGCGTAATGACAGCAGAGTTGTAGCATTTTTCAATGTCAATATGAGTAATATTGATACAGTACAAAGTTTGTTCATGCCAAAATAGGGCATGGATGTCATCGGCTTCTGTATATGAGCCAAATCCGTAAATCTACATACGAGGGTCGCCCTTCTTTGTGTTTGGACGATAAAAGGATACTTTTGTGAAAAACTGCGTCGTCTCAGTAAGGATGCAAGCCGTTTTTAATTGCTTGTGTTCTTGACCTTGGAGTTGTTCTTCGTAGTTATGAATTCCGCTTTCAAGGAAATAGGCTCGCATGGGAGCTGTCGAGTCAAGAATACCCTTGCCTAAGCCGGTAAGGGTAATCTCAACTTGTGTAAACTTCACGTTATGGTTTACAAGAAACTTCAAGTTCTTCTGCTCAAAAGCAGTAAATGGACGCATATTAACCACGTTACGAACCTTTCTATTTTATATGCTTCAACAACGTATTGGCAATAGCCCTTGCCATTAGCGGAGGAACGGCATTCCCGACAAGCGTATATTGGGGAATCTCTTTCTGGCGATTGTTGCCACCCGTCTGGCGTTTCCCTTGGAATACAAACGAATCGTCGAAACTCTGGAGGCGAGCCATTTCTCTGACAGTCATAGGGCGACATGCAGAATAATGGATGAAGTCATCAGGCATCGTACAAACTGTAGGGCTTTGTCCGAGAGGATTCAATACCACATAATTTCGTTTCTGAGACTCCAATCCCTTCTCTTTCAGTTCAGCCTTAGCTTCGTCATAATCGCCATGTTCGGCAATAATCCGCAAGCGTTCACGTACTTTGTCATTCTGCAGGCTTGTCTGATGGTTGAATAGTTCCAGATGCTGATGTTTTTTCGGCTTATCCAGCTCATTCATATTCGACACATAAAAAGGCTCCTCGTCGAATGTGAATCGATGTCCCAAACGCCCCGTCTTAGACCATTCGGAGAATAAAAGTCCTCGTTCGTCCGGCTCGCCTTGGACGGCTCTTTGAATCTTGGCACTTTCAAATTTTGGGTTCAACTTTGCCTTTTCATACGAAGTTACGGTTTCGCCATTCCCAATCAACTTTTACCTTCTCACTATCCGTGACGGTGGCAGGAATCTCATTGATTACCTCCTGGTCATTTCGACAGCCAACAAACACCACGCGCTCACGATTTTGAGGGACGCCATAGTCGGAGGAAAGAAGGACAAAAGGCTCTTCGATATTGTAAAGCCGGATTTCCTTCATCATTTCATTCAGATGATGGAGAAGCCCTTCTTTGTTTTTGAGCTGCTCTTGGATATATTCTATGCACTCATCAAAGGTAGAGGTGAGTATTTCCAAAGACTGCTTTAAGGATTTTGCTTCGTCGGGACAATCTCCCATTTTTGCTACCTTGTCGATGGCTTCTAAAGTCTTTTCAAGAATCTGCTCATCCGATATGGTCTCAATTATCGCATTGTAGCCATCTATGAAAGTGTCATTGTCAATGTGGGCACTGGTTTTTAACTGAATGACCTGTTTGCGGATGGCATCTCTTTGCTGCTTCATTTTTAACAACAAAAGTCCATGACGGATAGTATTTACACTTTCATCGCTCTTGCTTATGCTATATGGCAAATGCTTGGTCACTTCTTTTAATTGTTGCTCAAGGTTCTCGAAGAAAATCTCATTTTGCTTGTCCCAGTTGTCAGTGGAAGTTTCCATGCAAAGCCTTGTGTACAAGGCGTGGTATAAAGAAGCCGGCATTTGCGGCTTCAACACGTCTTCCAAGAAAGCATAGAGCCGATTCATTTTCGCATCATCCACGATAGACCTGATTTCACGGAGGATTCTCTCTTTGATTCGTCCCTCGTCCTTTGTAAGGATTCCTTTCACATTCTCCATTACAAAGTATTTCGGGCGTAAAGCCTTGATGACCTTTAGGTAGTGATAGAACAAATCGTCACGCTTGTCCAGTTTCTTCCTACGTCCTGCAAGGCTAAACGACTGGCAACTCGGACCACCCGTCACAACATCAATTTCTTGATTGCCTATTTCTTTGAGCAGGTTCGGCAAAAAAGAATCCTCCATAATGTCTTGGCACATGAATTTCGTATCAAGACCAAGCATTTTATTATAGCGAACACGATGTGTAAGCTCGCAATTCTCGTTAATATCGCTTGCTAAACGAAAATCGTAATACTTGTCATCCGTATAGGCTTGCATGAACCCTTCGCTGAAGCCGCCAGCCCCGGCGAACAAGTCGAGATATGTAATGCCCTTTCGGGTTGAAATAAACTCTTTCTTTTCAGACATGATTATATTTTGTCTTTTATTCAATTCTGTAATTCGGCCCTTGCCGACTCTGTATGATTCACTTCGGGGAATTCTGCTATCCTTCCCATGATTCAACCGTTGTTTCCGGACAAAGATACAAATTAAATATCTATGGCAACGTTGCTTCGTCCATGATATTGCATGGCATAAAACAAATTTATTTGAATTTATTTTGAACAACGGGGAAATATGTCATTGTAACGCAAAAGACAACGTCAGAGATGATGCAGGCTGGATTAGGGAATCTTATCCTTTGACATATAAGTATTTGAATGAATATTCCTCACTTTTAGATAACAGGAAAAGCAGCATATATAAAAATCGCTCTCGTTTTTGCCTTTTCGGAATAGGAGATTACTCGTTTAAACTCCCATTCAACGAGATATTGTAAAAAAAAAACAGTATCTTATTGATTGTCTTTCCAAAGGCGATTCCCCGTGAAATATTGTGTGATTCCGGAACTATTTGCCTATCTTTGCCCATGCCAGGAGCATATTGTCGTTTTGTATATACAATATACTGGAAATTAGCGAAATGAGAAGATGTTTCGTGTTTCTCGATCTGGCTTTTTCGTCTATTATTTTACATGCGAAACTTTAAAACAACTAATTTTCATAGAGAGGGATTAGCAATGAAGAAAGGAATCATTATTTACCAGTCTAAATATGGAGCTACTCAGAAATATGTCCAATGGCTTCAAAGAACGACCGGTTTTCCATGTGTAAAGACGCGCGATGCCGCACTGAATGATGTATTGCAGTATGACACAATCGTATTATGCGGCGGTATATATGCCTCCGGAATAGCAGGATTGTCTTTCTTGAAAAAGAATATAAACAGATTAAAAGGCAAAGAAATAGCGATATTCTGTGTTGGCGCTTCTCCTTATGATGAGAGTGTGTTTGAAAATATTAAGGTACACAATTTGACAGGGAACTTAAAAGGGATTCCGCTTTTTTACGGGAGAGGCGCTTGGGATGAAAGCAAGATGACATTTTTGGATAGGACTTTGTGTAAAATGCTTCAAAGGTCGGTAGCCAAAAAGGATCCGGACACGTATGAACCGTGGATGAAAGCGCTTATGAGCGCGGTAGGGCAAAGCTGCGATTGGACGGATGAAAAATATTTACTTCCGTTGTTAGACTACTTGCGGATTAAATCATAGGAAGCAGGTGGTCTTTCTTTTTTCATGAAAGAAGTGCCGGAAAGCCGCCGAGGAAAGGCATGCCGAACATCCCTTTTCCAATTATTTGCGAAAATATAGGAGGGGAAAAAGAAAAAATACTACCTTTACGCTTTGATAAAGAAAGAATGTATCAAAATAAAACATATGGAAGCATTTATACTACTTGCGCTTATTTTGTTGAATGGAGTGTTGTCGATGTCCGAAATTGCTTTGGTTTCCGCAAGGAAAACCAAATTTGAGACCGAAGCCAAAAAAGGGAACCGTGCGGCCAAAAGGGCATTGAAGCTCTCGGAAGATCCCGACTCGTTTTTATCTACCATCCAGATAGGCATCACCTTGATAGGCATCTTGACCGGTTTGTATTCGGGAGACAAATTCGCAGGGCGTTTGGCCGTTTACCTAAGTTATTTTCCCTCCATCGAGCCTTATGCGCTGACGGCTTCAAAGACAATCATCGTCGTGATTGTCACCTATTTGACATTGATTTGGGGAGAACTGGTGCCGAAGCGCATCGGGATGAGCAATCCCGAGCAGGTTTCATTATGGATCGCCCGCCCCATGTACGTGCTGTCGTGGGTGGCCTCCCCGTTCGTCTGGATTTTGTCCAAGAGCATTTGGCTGACGGTCAAGCTGATCGGGCTGGACAAGAAGGAAGGTTCCAAAGTGACGGAAGAAGAAATCAAAGCCATCGTCAAGGAGGGATACAACGACGGGGAGGTGCAAGAAGTGGAACAAGACAT